>JBMYYR010000053.1:6372-12309 GCA_049609625.1 Flavobacteriales bacterium
CAAGCCTTTTTCAAAATCGGCTTATCAGGCAATAATGTGGGCTATTGTTGCTGTGCTGGCCTTGCTGTTGCTGATATTTATTGGTAAGTTTAAGTCGAGTAGCTCGTTGACTTCTCAAAGTCAAAAAGAGAAATTGACCTTAGAAAGTGAGCTCGAAGACGTGAAGAAAAAAGCCTTAGAAAGAGAGCAAAAACTCAAAAGAGAGCTTCAGGACGAAATCAACAAAAACACAAAATTATCCAATCAATAACTTACTAATATGCTGAAAAAGATTGAATTGAGCTATGGTTTAGGGCCTTTGTGTTTCGGAATGACGCGCGACCAGGTTTTGAAGATGTTTGGCGAAGCTTCAGAAATTGAAGAATCTGATTTTGATGAAGATATGAACGTTACCGAATCTTGGCATTATGACCATCTCGAATGTTCTTTTGGCTTTGAGGAGCTTGAAGATTTTAAACTAACCACCATTTCTATTACCGGAATAGATTACTTTTTGTGTGAAGAAACGCTCATCGGCAAGTCTATAAAACAAGTTACCAGCCTATTAACTAACATCAATGGAGTGTTCAAAATTGAAGTTGAAGAATATGTTGACGAAAATGAAGTTGGAGAAAAAGAAGCTATTTTGTATGTCGAAAGCCATAATCTGAAAATCTGGTTTGAAAACAACAAAGCCTCCGAAGTGCAATGGGGGCCATGTTTTGAGGATGAACATACCATCAATTGGCCTGTGCAGTTTAAGTTGAATTAATTAGTGCTTGAAACTTAAAATAAATTTCCTAAAACCATCAATAGGCTTCATTGATGCCATAAATAACTGGATTTCCTTGACGGACACTGACTTTTAGACGATTGATTTTGAACTGACCTGATGTCGGATTTAAAAAATAAAACTCTAGATGTTCTTTGTCCGAATAGCTTTTGAAAAGCTCTTCTGAAAAAAAATAACTGAAAAATAAAGTAGTTTGCTCGTCCGAGTCTGAATTTCGGAGTGTGTTAATGTTTTTGGACTGCCAAAGTAAGGTTTCAGTCGAGTTTTTAATGCTAAAAATCAACTCAACATCATCACAGTCAGTAAGTTGACTTAGGTCAGCCTGAATGTCTAAAATGGTGTTTTTTTCTAAAACGGATGCGGAAAAACTTCGATGGAAAGTTATTGATTTTAATGTATTGGAATCTACAACAAACGCGCGCTCTAAACTCGAATGCGCATGAGATTTCAAATAAGGTGGCGACCAAAGCTCGGTAGAAATATCAAGATCATCCGACTCTAAATCAGCCAATAGGATGCTTTGAGTGCCGCAGGTCGAAGGCAGCTCAGTTTTTGAAAACAAATACCTAGACCCGCCAAAATAATCGTGTTTTTCGATGAGGAAAGGAAAGTTATATTGAGCAATCTGAACATAAGTCGGGTCCAAATCATGAACACCAGCCAAATACAACATGTCTTTATCTAAATAACTGCTTACTTTTTTAGCAAATTCGTGTGGATGCCTTACCGCATTTAAGTCCACAAAATCTGATGGAGCTGTATAGTAATTACTATAGGTTTTATGGTTTTTAATAAAAGAAACCATCGATTTGTTTGGGTATGTTTTTTCTAAATCGATGCTGCCTTGCCAAAGGTTTTGATAGAGATTTTGGTAATAATGATGATAATAATTTCGAGAAAAAATGGCACTTCCAGCAACACCAATAATCAAACCCGACACCAAGATAGTCGTTTTGCGACTGGATAGATTCCTAAACCGACCAAAGCCAAACATCAGCAAAAAAGGAAAGGCAAAAAAGAGCAAAGAATATTGCAAAATAGGCGTTCTGAACACAGAATAGAAATAACTAACCAAATAGGGTAGGGCAATGAGCGAAAAAGCTAAAATTAGGCTAAGAATAGATTGATTTTTGTTTTTCCAAACAAAAGATAATGAAATGATAATCAGGATGATACAAACTGTTATCCAACTAAAGTTATGAGTGTAAAACAAAAAATCCACAAAAAAATCTGGCTCCGGTATTGAGAGCCAAAATACGCCACCAACACCCAATTGTTTGATAAAAATAGGGAGTTGAGCTAGGTATAAGATAGGAATTGAAAGGCTGGCTAGAAACAGCGACTTAACTTGAGTTTTGGAAGCTAGAGCTAAGGCTAAAATTACCGAAAAAACCACCGAAAGCAAGCTTAAGTAATGACTAGAACAAGCCAAAAACGCAAAAACGACAAAGTATATTAGGTTTGTGTTTGGTTTCCCGATGTGGTTCAGGTAGCGAGAAAGCATCCAGTTCATCGTCCAAAAAAAAGCAAAACCTACAATATAAGGTCGAGCAATCTGACTGTAATAGATATGAAAGGGACTACAGACCAAAAAGGCTAAAACCAACAAGGCTGTGGTGTCCGAAAACCAAATCGCTGTCGTTTTGTATACCGCATATAAAGAGGCGACGCCCAAAAGTGTAAAGGGCAATTTGATTAGCCAAGGTGTAGAACCACCCACCAGCGCAGTCCAATAGTACAGAAAAACCTGAACAGCGGCGGGATGCCCGTCGGTCATTACACCAAACTCGATGAGTTCTAAAAAGGAATTGTAGTGGAGCCGAAAAAGAGCCGAAAATTCATCATGACTTAATGGAACTTCTGCGAAATTGTAGAAGCGCATCGCTAAAGCAATGCAAAACAAAACAACTAATAGTACCTTATTGGTCTTCAAGTTTTTCTACTTTCAATTTGAGCTCAATAGTTTTTCTAAAAACCACTTTTTTGGTTGTAGCTTCTATGAATTCATGGGTTTTGATGACCTGCTGTGGCAACACCGTGCTTAGCCCAACAATATAATGCTCTTCTACTTTGAAATTCACTTTTTTAGACCAATCGTAAGCGTCCATTTTTTTAGCGAATGCGGTGTTTAAAGCGCCATTGAATTGCTCTGAACTGACTTTGAGATCAACCGTTTGCTCTTTAGCATTTGATGTACTTACCTTCCATACATTGGTTTGAGCAATCGTTTTTGTTGCATCAAGAGGCGATTCAACTTGATCTTTAAGTTTTGAAGCTTTATTCATCGACAACGTTCTATTAATCAACATAAAAAAGGGTTCGGCTTGCTCGGAGAATAAGCTCGAAATATCAGCATTCTCGTCATTAATCATCTGTATAAACTCTTGTTTTACAGACAGATACTCTTGATAGGCTTGCAAATCTGACTGAGCAAAGTATAGAAAGCCTCCAGGTTTTGAACTAAACTGCTCGCGCAACTGATCGGCGTTGAGCAACACGTATTTTTTTGTGTCCGCATTATACAAAAACTCTAAGTTAAGTTGCTCAAAATGTGAAATATCCTTTTTGTTGAGGCGGCACCAGTCCATATAGTCTGGAAACAAGTCATTTTTGAACTCAATAACCGTATAATATTCATTTTCGCCTTTAGGTTGGCAAGATATTTTAAACGTTCCGTACGATTCATTGGGCTTAAACATCATGTCGTTTTCGCCCATCAAGATTTGTTCAGATTTGTGATAGGTGTATTCGTAAGTCTTTCCAAAGTCCCATTTTGGACTCAAATTCTTGATATTCTGAGCAAAAGAAGCTGATGTTATGAAGATTAAGCTTAATGCTAATTGTATTTTTTTCATTCTGTACGGTTTTAAAACGTGAAAGTACACAAAATTCGATTTGGACGACACTTAAAAATGACTAAAAGTGTTCAATGATTTGTAATGCGAACAAAATTTCAATTTTATGTATAACTTTGAACATCAAAAAATAAGAGGCTTTATGGCAAACAGGCATCAATACAAATCTACCATAGTTTGGACAGGAAACAAGGGGCAGGGCACAGCAGATTATGGATCTTATGAACGCCACTACCTCATCAAAACCACTGGGAAGCCCGATGTTTTAGGTTCAGCCGATCCTATGTTTAGAGGAGATAAAACACTCCACAATCCCGAAGATTTATTTTTAGCTTCGCTCTCCTCCTGCCACATGCTTTGGTATTTGCATCTATGTGCCGATGCGGGTATCAAAGTTCAGTCTTATAGTGATGATGCTCAGGGTGTTTTGGAACTTGAGTCGGATGGATCTGGTCAATTTTCAACGATAGAGCTTCGTCCAAACATCGAAATTTCTGATAAAAATCAACTAAAACAAGCCGAAGTATTGCATCAAAAAGCACATCAGTTTTGTTTTATCGCCAGATCTTGCACAAGTAAAATCTCCATTTTCCCGACTATAAAATTGACTTCCAATGCCTAAAATTTTGCTGTTTTGTTTTTCCATATTAGTTGTTGCCTGCACCGACTGCCCAACAGATACATTTAGCACAACCACGCTCAATATAACTAAACCCGCGCACTTTCCTGCTTTTCCCAACATTGAAGAAAATCAGCTCACAATCGAAGGTGTGGCTTTGGGAAAAGCCTTGTTTTATGAAAAAAAATTGAGCGGAGACAATACAATGTCTTGCAATACCTGTCATCAACAAGAACAAGCTTTTGCAACTACAAATGCGGTCGAAATTGGAATTGATGGATTAGCAGGAACGCGTTCATCGATGCCGCTTTTTAATTTGTTGTGGAACAAAGAGCACTTTTTTTGGGATGGAAGAGCGCAAACTTTGGGCGAGCAAACCCAATTGCCCGTGGAAGACCCTATAGAAATGCACGAAACGTGGGAAAACGCCATCGAAGAACTCAAACAAGATCCTGATTATGTAACGTTATTTAAAAAAGCTTACAATAGCTCCGCTGATGATATTTCTGCTTTTTATGCTGGCGATGCCTTGCGGCAATTTCTAAAATCAATGGTCTCCTCAAATTCAAAGTACGATAAGTTTCGCCGAGGAGAACTTAATTTAACTCCCGAAGAACTTGCTGGTTATCAGGTTTTTATTGGCGAAGGTCCAGTAGATGGAATATCTACAGGCGGAGCAGATTGTTTCCATTGCCACGGTGAGCCTTTGTTTACAGATTATTTATTTCACAACAATGCGCTAGACACCGATGCTGACCAAACAGATGTTGGACGCCTAGATGCCACGGGCTTTTCGAGCGACAAAGCAAAATTCAAAACGCCTTCTTTGCGCAATATTGCTTTTACGGCACCTTATATGCACGACGGTAGATTTGAAACGCTCGAAGAAGTGGTTGAACACTACAATGTAGGTGGAAAACACAGTGCTACCGTAGATCCATTAATGAAATATGTAGGCGAAGGTCTATTGCTTACCGACGACCAAAAACAGAATTTGTTAGCGTTTTTATACACCCTTTCGGATGATGATTTTATTACAAATTCAGATTACAAGTAGCTTGAATTAGTATTTTTGGCTGATTGTTGAGGTTCTAATATACAGAAAATCAAAACGCTAGAAAAAATACACAAAAAAGCTTGATTTTATTTTTAAAACCAAAAGAACTTAGCTTATATTTGCATCCGCAATCAAAGAAAAAGCCGATGTAGCTCAGCTGGCTAGAGCAGCTGATTTGTAATCAGCAGGTCGGGGGTTCGAGTCCCTTCATCGGCTCGGAAATTAAAATTGGTAGCGGTGGGATACTCAAGCGGCCAACGAGGGCGGACTGTAAATCCGCTGGTTTCACCTTCGCAGGTTCGAATCCTGCTCCCACCACCACAACACATTGCGAGAGTAGCTCAATTGGTAGAGCATCAGACTGCCAGTCTGAGGGTTGCGGGTTCGAGTCCCGTTTCTCGCTCAATGCCGAAAGGCATGAGCAGTGAGCCGCAAGCTCACTTTAAACAAAACTGCGGGAATAGCTCAATTGGTAGAGCGTCAGCCTTCCAAGCTGAGGGTTGCGGGTTCGAGTCCCGTTTCCCGCTCGAAGCCGAACGGCACGAGCAAGTGAGTCGCAAAACTCACTCAAAACAATTTTGCGGGAATAGCTCAATTGGTAGAGCGTCAGCCTTCCAAGCTGAGGGTTGCGGGT
>JBMYYR010000054.1:0-12287 GCA_049609625.1 Flavobacteriales bacterium
GTCATCAATTTTTCCCAGCCTTTATTCTCATTATCAGCTTCTTGGTAGAAAAAATGCAAACTTTTTCCATTTTCAATATCAACAATTTGATGTGTAAAATCAGGATCGGCAGCCCAAGCGAAATCGTGTACCAAATCGGCTCTAAAATGCCACGTATTTTTAGCAAGATCGCTTGTATAGCGAGTCGTGTCGAGTGTATTGTCTTCATTTGTATACCCAAAAGCTTGCGAAAGTTGGCTTTGGTTTTGAAGCACGCCAGTTCCGGCCAAAACATAAGAGGAATCCATGGTGATACAGACATCAAACGAACCCCATTCGCCATAAAATTCTCGCCCAACGTATTGATCAATGTGCCAGCCATGTTGATCGTAGGCGGCTACTTTAGGATACCATTGGGTCATGGTGTAGCTGATGCCTTGTTTATTGTCGCGCCCACTTCGTCGGATCTGGACGGGCACTTGGGTTTCAAATTCTATCCTAATCATCACGCTTTCAAGGGGTTCTATACTAAAATCACTCAGTTTTAGAATTGTACCAATGGTTTCGTGAACGATTTCAGTTCCGTTAATCCAAGCTTTTTTAATCTTGGTATAACCCATTTCTTCAGGTTTTAAATGAAAAATACGGTCGCCAACTCTGGAATCTGGATCTAGAATATTCCTTGACCTTACATCCATCATGCTATTGGGCTGAAAGGCATTCCAGTAGAGATGAAGATAGACTTCGTTCAGAATGTCGGGGGAATGGTTGATGTAATTTAAGTTCTCTGAACCAGAAAGGATGTTATTTTCGTCATTTAGCTCAACATCTATCTGATAATGAGCCTCTTGCTGCCAATAGCAGTCTTGAGCTAAACCTGCGGAACTCAATAAAAGAGCGAGGATTATAAGTTTGATTTGCATTGAATTAGAAATTAAAAATTATTAATATGATCGATTTAGGATTCAAAAAGGGATTCGACAAAGTCTTCTCGGTTGAAGGCCTGAAGGTCGTCTATACCTTCGCCAATTCCGATGTATTTTACGGGGATTTTGAATTCGTCGGAGATGCCAATAACCACACCACCTTTTGCTGTGCCGTCAAGTTTGGTAAGTGCCAGATGTGTAATATCGGTTACTTTTGTAAACTGACGAGCTTGCTCTACAGCATTTTGACCTGTGGAAGCATCCAAAACCAAAAGTACTTCATGCGGCGCATCGACGTCAATTTTTTGCATCACACGTTTGATTTTTGATAACTCTTCCATCAAATTTACTTTGTTGTGAAGTCGCCCAGCGGTGTCGATAATAATGACGTCAGATTTGCTCGAATGTCCTTTTTGCAAGGTATCAAAAGCGACCGAAGCGGGGTCGGAACCCATTTGTTGTTTCACCAAATCGACCTCAACACGTTCTGACCACACCTGAAGTTGGTCGATGGCAGCAGCACGAAAGGTATCGGCAGCGCCAAGAAGTACATTCCTACCTCTTTTTTTATGTTGATGAGCAAGCTTCCCGATGGTCGTTGTTTTCCCAACGCCATTGACGCCAATGACCATGATGACATAAGGTTTATCGCTTTCTGGGAGTTCAAAATCTTGCTGATTTTTGAGTTCGTTTTCTTTTAGTAAGTCAACAATTTCTTCTTTCAACATGGTATTAAGCTCCTGTGAACCAAAGAATTTATCTTTAGATACGCGCGCTTCAATACGGTCAATAATTTTTAAAGTCGTCTGAACACCAACATCCGAACTGATTAGAATTTCTTCTAAATCATCAAGAAAATCATCATCAACTTTAGATTTACCAGCAACAGCTTTGGCGAGTTTGGATAACAGGTTGCCTTTGGTTTTTTTGAGACCTTTGTCGAGCTTTTCTTTTTTCTTATCAGAAAATAAATTGAATAAAGCCATAGTTTTTTTGTTTAATAAACTACTGTAAGTAATTTATATTTAGAGACTTATCAAACTTATCTGTTTCTAAAAAAGCCTCAAAAAGCAGAGCCCAAATTTAATGCTTTTTCTTAGTTTAGACTAACTTTTACAAGTGTTTTTATGGCTCAAACTCCTGTAGTTATTTTCATTATTTTTTAGATAAAGATTTTGACATTTCGCCAATAAAGAATCTAAACTTGTACTTATGCATCATTTTTTTACATACATTTGGTAGTTATCTGAAAATCAGAACTATTAACTCCCTATCTGATTGACACAAACCATTATCTAAATCACTTGACATGAACAGAAAAAAATTTCTCAAAAACGGCCTCTTAGGCTTAGGTTCACTCGTTGCTGCGCCAACCTTATTGTCTTCCTGTAAAGACAAAGATTCTGATGGCGGTGGCGGAACTAATCCCGAAGATTGCAAAGTAACACCAACCGAAATAGCTGGGCCTTTCCCGATAAAAACACCTGCCGATTGGGTGAGAGAAAATATTATTGGAAACAAAGCTGGCGTGCCACTGATGATCAATCTAAAAATTGAAGATATTAACGACGATTGCAAAGCTTTAGTAGGTGCTTCGGTAGATATTTGGCAATGCGATGCAAAGGGAAATTATTCAGAATATGCTAATCAACTTGATGGAGATTTTACGAATGAACATTTCTTGAGAGGGCGCCAAACCACCAATGCCGACGGCGAAGTTTCTTTCATCAGTATTTTTCCGGGTTGGTACCCTGGGCGTGCGCCACATCTTCATCTCGAAATTAAAAGCAGTTCTGGCGATTCACTTTTGGTAACTCAAACGGCTTTTCCTGAAGCTATTTCTACGGAAGTGTACACCAACTCTGCTTACAATGGCAATTTTGACACATCAAATACTGCGGATGGTGGATTTTACAATAGCCTAGATGACAATATGTTGGATGAAATTACTGGAAACCTAACAGATGGTTTTACAATGAGAAAAACAATTCGAGTTAAGGCTTAGATTTATTTCTGAGCTTTTCTAAACAAAATGATCGCCACAACACCATAAAATATATTGGGTAGCCAAGCGGCAATAACCGGGTTTAGGTCAGAATATTGAGCGAAAGTAACACCAAATTTGTTGATAAGCAAATAGAACATGACCAAAGCCAAGCCAATAGAAAGGTTGATGCCGAGCCCGCCTCGTGTTTTTTTGGAAGCCAAAGAAACGGCGATAATTGTTAGAATGATATTAGAAAAAGCAGCCGCATTTCGCTGATGAAGCTCAACTTCATAGAACTGAACTGAATCTGAACCACGTTTTCTATCTAGTTCAATTTTTTCTGTTATTTGCTGAAAATCAAGAAGATGAGCTTGTTTCACTAAACTTACCACATGCTCTGGAAGAAGTTTAAGATCTATCGATTTAGATTTTCCTTTTGTCAGCCGTTCTTTGCCGTCTACAAACTGTCTTTCGTGCCATTGCTGAACTTGCCACCTTGCCGAATCCGCCTGATAACTCACTACATCAGCCATCAATTTTGATTTTAGCTTTAGACCATCAAACTGCTCTAATGTAAATTGGTTTCCACGTTTGGATTTGGTGTTGTATGAACCAAAATACACGCTGGTGTTTTTGTCAACTTGTGTATGAATTTTTTCATAGGTGCTGGCACTTCGGTTATACACATGCTCGACCTCGAAGGCGTACGAATCTGAGGAAGCGTGAGGCAAATACCATTGAAGGCAAATAAGCGAAATGACCGTAATGATTCCAGAACCAATAAAATAAGGCTTCAAAAAGCGCCAAAAACTCACACCAGCAGTAAAAATAGGAACAATTTCTGTTCGCCCTGCCATTCCAGAAGTAAAAATAATGACCGAAATAAAAGTAAAAAACGAACTCATAAGGAGTCCATATTTCAGCGCAAAATTCTTGTAATAAACAAAAATAACATCTTCCCAATCGGGTTTAGAATCGTAGAATCCACTGATTTGCTCCGTAAAATCGAAGACTATAGCTATCATTAAAATCAAACCTAAGCAAAAGCTAAAGGTGAGCATAAATTTTTTAAAGATATACCAGTCTATAATCTTCATTTAGAGTCTATTAGCTATTTTTTTTACCATAACATTTTTCCAATCGTAAAACGTGCCAGCCAAAATTTGTTTTCGAGCTTCTTCGACTAACCAAAGGTAAAATCGGATGTTATGCAGTGTTGCTATTTGCTTAGCTAACAATTCATTAGAAGCAAAAAGATGACGTAAATAGGCTTTAGAATAGGTCGAATCTACATAAGACGTTCCGTTTGGATCGATGACAGAAAAATCATCAGCCCATTTCAAATTTTTGATGTTGATGATACCTTCACTTGTAAACAATTGCCCGTTTCTGGCATTTCTACTCGGCATCACACAATCGAACATATCGATTCCTAAAGCAATGTTTTCCAGAATATTAGCTGGAGTCCCCACACCCATCAAATAGCGTGGTTTATCTTTCGGAAGCACCGCCGTAACCACTTCCGTCATGGCATACATTTCTTCGGCAGGTTCGCCAACCGAAAGGCCGCCAATGGCATTCGCTTCTCTATCAAAACTGGCAATGACTTCGGCGGATTGTTTTCTTAAATCTTTATAGGTAGAACCCTGAACGATAGGCATTAAGGTTTGATTGTAACCATAATGACCTTCGGTAGAATCGAATCTATCACAACAACGTTTTAGCCAACGATGTGTCATTTTCATCGAGCGTTTGGCATAATGATAATCGCAGGGATAAGGTGTACATTCATCAAAAGCCATGATAATATCTGCGCCTATTGTTCGTTGCACATCCATCGCCGATTCTGGCGAAAAAAAGTGTCGAGAACCATCGATATGCGACTTAAACGTAACGCCTTCTTCTTTAATTTTTCGATTTTTACCCAACGAATAGACCTGATAACCACCAGAATCCGTCAGCATCGGGCGATCCCAATTGATAAATTTATGTAAACCACCTGCTTTTTCTAAAATTGGTAATTTTGGTCGCAAATATAAATGATAGGTATTTCCTAAAATAATTTGCGCTTTGGTATCGTCTCTCAACTCATGCTGATGAACACCTTTCACGGTTGCCACTGTACCAACAGGCATAAAAATAGGTGTTTCTATTTGTCCATGATCGGTGGTAATGACACCTGCTCGGGCTTGAGACTTTGGGTCAGTTTGCAGGAGGGAAAATTTCATAATCTTCTAATTTTCAATGGGTTTCACTTTCTTTTTCTCAAGTGCATTTAAGGCCAAAGAGAGTTTTTTGTTGTTCAGAATCAGAAGAAATACCCCCAGACTAATGGCGGTATCAGCAACATTGAAAATATGAGGGAAAAACTCAAAATAATCGCCGCCCAGGCCAGGGATCCATTCGGGAAGCCGACCTCTCCAGAGCGGAAAATAGAACATATCGACTACCTGTCCGTAAAACATTGAGGTTGAGCCTTCTGTTGTGGTAAATTCAGCCACTTGACGGGAACTATGTGTAAATAATGGGCCGTAAACTAAGGCATCAATCACATTGCCGATGGCTCCTCCTAAAATCATCGAAAAGGCGAGCTTAACAGACTGATGTGCTTTGTTTTGATGTAGTTTTTGGACTAGCCAAATTAAGGCTACAATAAGAACCATTCTAAAAAGCGTTAGAAACAGTTTATCAAACAACTCGATGCCAAAGGCCATTCCATTGTTTTCGGTAAAATGAATCCGAAACCAATCAAAAATAACATATTCTTGATTGAGCATCATATTGGTTTTGACCCAAAGTTTTGAGCTATGGTCTAAAATGAGGACAATGAAAACAATCCACCATGTTTTTTTCAACATACTAAAACTTATTGATTGTTTTTAGCTTCGATACTCATTGTGGTGTGTGGCACCAATCTCAAACGGGCTTTCTGAATCATTTTTCCAGTAACTTTACACACGCCATACGTGCCATTCTCTATCCGCTGAAGGGCAAATTTGAGATTGTTGATAAATTTTTCTTGCCTCGAAATCAAAAGCGTGTTTGATTCTTTGGCAAGCGTTCCGGCGCCGTCGTCATACGAATTAGAAACTTTATAGGTATCTCCCGTTCCGTTTTCTAAGCCAATGTTACCTTTCAATGAGGTAATTTCTTTTTCGGCTGCGGCAATTTTATCTAAGATAAGTGTTTTGAACTCTTCTAACTCTTCTGAAGTAAAGCTTGATTTAGTATTCATAATAAATTGATTTATAGTGATTTACTCACTTTTATCTTGAGGTTCAAATCATCAATAATCAAATCCAAACCATCCTCAAGTTCTGGTTTGAGTTCAATCTGCTTGGCAAGAACTTCTTTGGCAATATAAGCCTCAAATCCTGCCAAGGCATCGGCAATAAGGTCTTGATGTTCAATCTGAATATCAATGTTATCTGTCAATTCAAAACCAGCATCTTTTCTGATGTTTTGGATTCGATTGATCAGGTCTCTTGCCAAACCTTCTCGTTTTAATTCCGGACTCAACTGAATATCCAAAGCAACCGTCAAGCCATTTTGGCTAATTACCGACCAACCCGGAATGTCTTTGGTTGTAATTTCGACATCAGAAAGACTGATTTCAACTTGTTCTTCTCCTAAATTCAAGGTCAAGGTTCCGCTTTTTTCGATGTCGAGGATTTGTTCTTGACTTAAAGTCGAAATAGCTTGCGCTACGGCTTTCATTTGTTTTCCAAATTTTGGCCCTAAGGCTTTAAAATTGGCTTTGATTTGCTTGACCAACTTATCCGATTGTCCTCTCAAAATCTCTAAAGATTTGATGTTCACTTCGGATAAAATAATGTGTTCCATGGCTCTCAAATTATCTTCAATAGTTTGATTATCAGCAGGAATCATTACTTTTTGCAAAGGCTGTCTTACTTTCAGTTTTTCTTTTTGTCGAACCGCCAAAATCAAAGAACAGCTGCGCTGAGCCAATTGCATTTTGTCTTCCAAATTTTTGTCAATCCAGTCTGAATTCACTGTCGGAAAATCGGCTAAATGCACCGAATCTTTAGCTTTGTTTTTCAAGACCGAAGTCAAATCTAAATACAATCTGTCCATAAAAAATGGAGCTATCGGACTTGCCATAATTGCCAGATCTTTTAGACAAGTATAAAGCGTTTGATAGGCCGAAATTTTATCCTGATTATAGTCTCCTTTCCAAAAACGACGTCGGCACAAACGCACATACCAGTTACTCAATCGATCGTTTACAAAATCTTGCATCAATCGGGTGGCTTGCGTTGGTTCAAAATCGGCTAAAGCCTCATCTACATTTTTTGTAAGTGTCTGGAGTTCAGACAAAATCCAACGATCTAATTCTGGTCGTTCATCAAATTTCACCAAGTCTTCATCAAAACAAAAACCATCTAAATTGGCATAGGTTGTAAAGAAGGTATAGGTGTTATAAAGTGTGCTAAAGAGCTTTCGTTGAGTTTCGACTAAGCCTTTTTTGTCAAATTTGAGGTTGTCCCAAGGTTGCGCATTCGAAATCATATACCAACGCGCCAAATCAGCTCCATATTCGTCAAAAATCTTGAATGGATCTTCTACATTTCCTTTACTTTTAGACATTTTGTTTCCATCACTATCTAAAACTAAACCATTGGAAATGACGTTTTTATAGGCTGGCTCACCTTTAATAATCGTCGAAATAACGTGCATGGTATAAAACCAACCACGTGTTTGATCTACGCCTTCGGCAATAAAATCGGCAGGAAAAGACTGTCGATCATCAATTTTTTCTTTGTTTTCAAACGGGTAATGCCATTGAGCAAAAGGCATCGAACCTGAATCGAACCAAACGTCAATTAAATCCGATTCTCTGTGCAAGGCTTGTCCAGAATCTGAAACCAGAACAATCTGATCTACAATATGTTTGTGTAAATCCACTTGGTCATAATTGGACTCAGACATATCGCCAACAACAAAGTTTTGAAATGGATTTTCAGTCATCAATCCAGCCGAAACCGCTTTGTCTATCTCAGTTTTGAGTTCTTCTATCGAACCAATACAAAGCGCTTCGCCACTGTCTTTATTTCTCCAAATTGGCAAAGGAATTCCCCAAAATCTTGATCGAGATAAATTCCAATCGTTGGCATCTTTTAGCCAATTGCCGAAACGTTTTTCTCCCGTTGCTTTTGGCTTCCAGTTTATTTTTTGATTATTCTCAACCAATTGATCCCGAATTTCGCTTACTTTCACAAACCAAGAATCTAAAGGATAATATAAAATCGGTTTGTCGGTTCGCCAGCAATGTGGATAATTGTGAGCGTATTTTTCAACTCTAAAAGCCTTGTTTTCAGTCTTTAACTGAATGGCAATCTGAACATCTAAAGATTTTTCAGGTGCTTCACCTTCATTATAATACTCATTTTTGACGTACTGACCTGAATAATCGTCCATGCCATCCACAAACTGGCCTTGCAAATTGACCAAAGGCACAAGTTCGTCTTTTTCGTTTTTGATGAGCATCGCAGGAACACCTGCATCTGTTGCTGCTTTGTGGTCATCCGCTCCAAAGGTTGGTGCAATATGGACAATTCCGGTACCATCTTTGGTCGTTACAAAATCAGCACCGACGACTCTAAACGCTTGCTCTGGATTGTCATTTGGTTGATGAAAATCCATCAATTGATTGTAGCGAACACCAATCAAATCTTGACCTTTAATTGTTGTCAAAATTTGATAAGGAATTTTCTTATCTCCTGATTTATAATTAGTTAAATCTTCATCTGTTTTCGATTTAACATAAGGCTTTTTGAACTGACTTTGAACCAAATTTTCAGCCAAAAGCAAATAGACTTTCTCGAATGTATAGCTGTTGAACGTCTCCACTAAAACATAAGTAATGTCTTTACCAACAGCCAAAGCGGTGTTCGATGGCAAGGTCCAAGGCGTGGTTGTCCAGGCTAAAAAATGAATGTTTTCAGCATATTTTGAAAGCTCAGCAGGCAAACTGTCCGTTTTAGCCAAAAATTGAGCTACAACCGTGGTATCAGTTACGTCTTTGTAACACCCTGGTTGGTTGAGTTCGTGCGTACTTAATCCCGTTCCAGCCGCCGGAGAATAAGGCTGAATTGTATAACCTTTGTAGATTAAGTCTTTGTTATACACTTGTTTAAGTATCCACCAAACACTCTCCATATATTTTGGAGAATAGGTAATATAAGGCGAAGACATATCCACCCAATAGCCTAATTTCTTAGTTAAATCGTTCCAAATATCGGTGTATTGCATCACAGAGGTTTTACAAGCCTCGTTGTAATCCGTTTCCGAAATTTTAGTTCCGATGTCAACTTTTTTGATGCCCATGCGCTTTTCTACGCCAAGTTCTACGGGCAATCCGTGAGTATCCCAACCTGCTTTTCGTTGAACCTGAAACCCTTTTAGGGTTTTATAACGACAAAAAATATCTTTAATACTACGACCCATGGCATGATGAATACCAGGTAATCCGTTTGCGGAAGGTGGACCTTCAAAAAAAACATATGGTTTTTTCGGGTCTTTTTCATCAACCGAACGTTGGAAAATAGACTTAGAATCCCAGTATTCTAACTGTTCTTCAACCAATTTTGGTAAATCGAGCGATTTATATGTAGGGTACTTTGCTTTCATTCTTTTCTAAAAAAATCTGATGGGCGAATATACAAATTTTTACGGAGATTTTGATGAAAAATTTAGTGGAGATGGTTTTTGTAATTAGGCTGATAAGGTCTTTGATTTTTTTCTTGATTTTAGAACACAAAATAAAAATATAAGGATTTTACTCTACACAATTGAAACAGCCTGTTCTACATCTTTAAAAAAGCTTACATTTGAGTTTTAAGCAATATTATAACTCATAAGTAAATACAAGTTAAAATATTGATTCACAAAATAATATGAAAAATTCGATTATAATACCAGAGGTAAATTTTAGAAATGAAACTTCAGAATTGGGATTTGAAATCGCAAATCTAAATTATTTATTTACCACCAATTCGAGTAAGCATTTACAACGGCCACATCGAATTACCTTTTTTGCCATATTATTCATTACCGATGGAACTGGCGAACACCAAATTGACTTTAAAAGCTATTCTTATAAAAGAAATGATATTATTTTTATAGGAAGCGAACAGGTGCATTCTTGGTTAGATTATAAAAATACCCAAGGATACGTTATCTTTTTTACAGAAGAATTTCTTCGTAAAAATCAGATTAAATTTAAAGATTTATCTTATTCATACCCGTATAATTCGATCTTATACAAACCAAAAATTAGTCTCAAGAGTAAAACAAAAGCTCAAACATTTAATGAGCTAGTCACCTATATGCACAATGAGTATAATGACTCAGGTTCTTTCGAAAAACAAGAAATTCTTCAATGTCTTTTAAGGACCTTTTTACTAAAAATAAGAGCTCTTAATAAGGATGCAGAAGCCATTGTTCAAAACAAAAATATTGAGCTTTTTATTAAGTTTCAAGAATTACTAAACAAAAAGCTTTCTTCAAGCCGTAATGCAAAAGATTACTGTGTGTGGCTAAATATTTCATACAAAAAGCTAAACACCATTTGCAAAGAATTAACCAATAAGTCTGCAAAAGCATTTATAGATAGTTTATTAATGCTTCAAGCTAAAAAACATCTATCTGACAATGACAAAAGCATTAGTGAGATATCTTATTTATTAGGTTTTGAAGAAGCAACTAATTTTACTAAGTATTTCACCAAACACGCTCAGAAATCGCCTTCTGCCTTTAGATCTTCTCTGAGGATAAATTAAAAGGCACAGATTTACCATTAATTACTGCTATTTACCTTTTAGGATATGTAGAATCACTTTAATTTTGCTGAAAATTGATTAAAGTTATAACATAAAAAGTAAAACAGTGGTAACAATATTAAAGTACATATTAACAATTGCATTCACACTAGCAGGTGGAGCAAAAGTTTTTAGAGCAAAACCGATGGTTGAACAGTTTAAGGAATTTGGCTTACCAAGCTTTGCAGTAAGTTTAGTGGGAGCATTAGAAGTTCTTGGAGCTATCGGTCTTTGGTTTCCAAGATTTACAGGTTTTATGGCTATAGGTCTTTTGTTATTGATGATTGGAGCAATAATAAATCACTTAAAAGCTAAACATCCTTTTAAAAAGAATATACCAGCAATGCTATTAGGTATACTTGCTTTTATTTATATCATTTTAATTTTTAAACAATAAAAAGACAACATCATGAGCAAGAAACTAGAAAACGCAAAAAAGCTTTACCTCGAAGGAATAAAAGAAGGTAGAATGGATGTTGTTGATCAATATTCTGGCGATCGTTATACTCAACACAGTACAGGTGTTGCCGATGGCGCTCAAGGCTTTAAAGATTTTTTTAAAGGATTTTTAGAGCGCACTAACGACAGGGACATTAGGGTTGTCAGAACTATTGAAGACGGTAGTTTTGTTTTTGTACATGTGTATCAAGACATTGACAATGGAAGTGCCAAATGGATTACTACAGACATGTTTGACACCGACAAAAACGACAAATTGGTAGAACATTGGGATGTTATTGCTCCATATCAAGAACCAAACAAAAACGTTGGAGGAACTGATATGATTCTAGGTGAATTTGAATTAAAAGACTTAGATAAAACGGAAGAAAACAAAGCCTTAATTAGAAGTTTTTTTGTGGATGTCTTTCAAAACGGAAACCACAATAACGTAGAGAATTATATTTCTTCTGAAGAATACATCAATAGAAATCCACACGTGCCAAACGGAATAGATGCTGTAAAAGAATTTCTAGCTACACAGAATTTCAACTATGATTTCATCTTTAAAGTTATTGGTCAAGGCAATCATGTTGTGAGTTACTCTAAAGCTACTTTAGATGGAACTGAGCTTGCTGTCTTTGACATATTTAGGATTGAAAATGGTAAAATTGTAGAACATTGGGATAACATGGAAGTAATTCCTCCAAGAAAAGAGTGGGCAAATACGGGTAAATTTTAATAAGTTTACTGAATGAACATACGCGACTACTTTTTTAGAACAAGAAAACGTACCAAATCAATTTGTGAACCATTGACTATTGAAGATTATGGCGTTCAAGTTGCTTCTTTTGCGAGTCCTGCAAAATGGCATTTGGCGCACACGACTTGGTTTTTTGAAGCTTTTATTTTAAAACCATATTTATCAGATTATCAGGAGTTTCATAAAGATTTTAACTTTTTATTCAACAGTTATTATAACAATGTTGGCGACAGAGTTTTTCGGGCTAATCGTGGAAATATGACCCGTCCGGATGTAAGTCAAATTTATGAATATCGAGCGTATGTAGAAGATGCGGTAGCTCAATTATTATCCAAAGGTGGTAATGAGAAAAT
>JBMYYR010000055.1:0-11450 GCA_049609625.1 Flavobacteriales bacterium
ATGAATCATTTCGCACCAAAAGAACTCTATTTCCCGTAGGTTTAGTGCTATTAACACGAGGCATCAAAGAGGCTAACAAAAACAAATACAATAACTTAATCCTGATTTAGCATCCTGACAAGTGCCGAGATTATGCCGTCAAATCTAAGCTTCAAAAGAGCTCATCACAACCAAAAGTGTGAGTTTGCCCGCAAACTTTATGGGTTAAAGCATTGATTTTGTTAAAAAAAAATTAATTTTGTGAAAATTTTTGAAATAAACTCGTCTAAGCCTTTAACTGGTAGCTTGGCATACCATACCTTTCAAGTTCTGAGCTTAGAGAGTTAACCAAACAACATATTATATGCGTATAACAACATTAATAAGCTTAGCATCGTTTTGTGTCTTGTTAGGGACAGCAACTACTGCTAGCGCTCAATGCACAAATCCCACACCTGTAGGCGATGCGAACCCATCGTTTTGTGCGGCCGATGAAAAACAATTGTCAGATTTGGCAGTTAGCACAAATCCACCTGGAGGAACCATTGAATGGTACACCGAAGCCACTAATGGCTTGCTGATTGACGAAAACCAATTGCTAGCCAACAACACGACTTACTACGCAAGCGATGCTTCAGGCGGCGGCTGTAGTACCACTCGTTTGGCGGTTTCTGTAACTGTTGATGCTTACCCGCCAAACTTGAATAGCGTTGTGGGCGAGTGTCAATACGATCAACCTACACTTGCCAACCTAACTGCCGTAGGCGAAAATATAGAATGGTTTCTCAGCGAAGTTGGTGGCACTGCTTTGGCAGAAAGCACTTTGCTACAAGATTCGACCGTATACTGGGCTCAGCAAACTGTAAATGGCTGTGTGAGTAAGCGAAATAATGTTTTTCTTTACTTCATAACTGTTCCAGAGCCTATTTTTTCTGTAGACTATCTAACACAAGAATTTTGTGAGACAGACGCCCCAACCATTGCCAATTTGGATATCGAAAGTAATGCTAACATCAACTGGTACGCAGACTCTAATTCGACGATTCCGTTGAGCTCTAATGTGGCTCTTGTGAGCGGAACAGATTATTGGGCAGCTGGCGTATCTATCACAAATTGTGAAAGCGGAAGTCGAGTTAGAATTAATGCCGTGATAGATGAAAGCCCTTCGGCGGGTAGCAACTCTACGTTTGACATCTGTGCGCTTACTCTGGCTAACAATCCAATCAATATGTTTGATTATATATCTGGCACTCCAGACACTGGAGGCTACTGGACAAGCCCAACGAACGAAGCCCTACAGAATGGCTACTTAGGTACGTACACGAAGGCCCTTAACACACCAGGAACATACACCTACACCGTAGGAAGTCTGTTGGGTATTTGCGATTCGAGTTCGGTTACTGTTCAGATTAATGAATTAAACTCGCCTGCACCAAGTACTGACGACACCCTACAGTCGTTTTGTACTACCGACACCGCCACACTAGCGAACTTACAAATAACCGGAACCTCCATTACTTGGTATGCTAGCCCAAGCTCAACCACCGAACTGCCATTGCAAACGTTGTTGGTTGATGGAGAGGATTATTTTGCTACCCAAACCAGTAGTACAAGCTCTTGCGAAAGCACCGACAGACAAAAAATAAAGGTCAAAATAGACAACTCCTCAGCACCAACAACGACAGAACCAACACAAACCTTCTGCAAGATCGACTCTGCTACTTTAGCCAATATAGACCTTGAAGGTACTGCCATTAAATGGTATGACTCTGAACTAGCCACAACGCCATTGGTAGCCACAACGCTTTTAAGCAACGGAACAACTTATTTTGCTAGTCAAACAACAACATCAGGTTGCGAAAGTAGCGAACGTTTAGAAATTACAATAGTTATAACCGATACTCTAGCCCCAACTACAGCACTCAGCACACGAACATTTTGTCTGCTCGATTCAGCGACCCTGTCTCAGGTTACTGTCGATGGATCGAATATTAAATGGTATGCGTCCTCAAGCTCATCAACACCACTTGTGGCTTCGGCTACACGCTTGGAAGACGGCAAAAGCTACTATGCTAGTCAGGCAACAGCATCGGGTTGCGAGAGTACCGAACGCCTAGAGATTAGCATTGAACTAAATAGCACCGACCAGCCTGAATTGAAAGACGAAGGGCATTTATTTTGTGCAAACTTAAACGTTCCAACTCTTGGCGATTTAGACATGAACTTAATAAAACAACAAGGCGTTTTTGTTCAATGGTACAACAGCTACCCCAACGGACAGTTGCTTTCGGACACTATAACGCTTTCTGATACAGAAACTTACTATGCCGTAGCGACCGATAGCCTAAGCCAATGTAGCAGCACGCCGCTTGAAGTAAATGTTGAGCTCGACAACTGCATCAAAAACATTGAAGTATTCGACGGATTTTCTCCAAATGGCGATGGTGTTAATGATGAATTTTACATTGACAACATCGAAGAATTATTCCCCAACTATACCATTGATTTTTTCAACAGATGGGGAAATAAAATGTATGAAGCTAAGGCTGGAAAAGCAAACTGGAATGGCCAACTAAACGGCGATGGCGAAGCAGTGCCTGTTGGTGTATATTATTATGTCATTCATTTTAATGACGACAAAAACACTGAACAACAAGGTCATTTTTATTTAAGCCGTTAGACGCCTCCTCACAAAAAAAACAATACTATGAAACTATTAACGTGTATTATAGCATGTGTAACTTTTAGTCAGTTTGCACTTGCACAACAGGAAGCTCAATTTACACATTATATGTATAATGCGAGTATCATAAACCCAGCCTACACCCTCGATTCTCCTGGAGACATCAAATTTGGTGCGCTTCATCGGAGCCAATGGGTTGGCATCGAAGGAAGCCCAACCTCGACCATGGCTTTTGGCCAGGCATTACTAAAAAACAAAATCCAACTAGGCGTTTCTTTTATTAATGATCAAGTTGGTGATTTTGTAAGTGAAAATAATGCCTATGCCGATTTGGCCTACAAATTAGCTTTGTCTAAACATAGTTTTTTATCCTTTGGAACAAAGCTTGGCCTGCGCTTTTTTGATGCCGATATCAATAATCTAAATTTACAATCAGGAAATTCATCTGGGACAGACCAAGCCTTTGAAGACAATATTGACAAGCAGTTCTTGAATGTCGGGGCAGGTCTTTTTTTTAATACCAAATCCTTTTACTTAGGTTTGTCTGCTCCAAACTTGGTTGAAACCAAATATTTTGACGATAGCCAACAAAGCATTCGAGACCATGAACAAATACATGGTTTTTTGACTGGAGGATATATCTTTAACCTAAGCAACAAGGTTAAACTGAAGCCTTCTTTCTTATTGAAAGGCGTACAGGGAGCTCCACTTTCGGTAGACCTAAATACTAATCTCTTGTTTAATGATAAACTTGAAATCGGTTTAAGCTATAGGCTAGAAGATGCAGTTGCAGGGCTAATAGGCTTCAATTTTTCTGAAAAACTTATGCTCGGCTATTCCTATGACTACACCTTGTCAAAACTTAGCGAGTTTAATTCAGGTTCTCACGAAATTATGCTTATTTACCGCGTCAATGCACTTCGCCCAGACTCAAGAGAACATACAAAATCTCCTCGATTTTTTTAAACCATATTAGTCATGAAAAAAACACATACACTTGTATTATTTTTTGCTTTCATCAGCTTAAATCTATACGCACAATCGAATCTAACACTCGGTAATCTATACTTCAATAGAGCTTCCTACCCCGAAGCGGCCAAACATTTATTGAACGTTGAAGATAAAAATCAAGACGTTCTTCAGTCGCTGGGAGACTGCTACTACTATAATTTTGAAATGGAAGAAGCCAAAACCTGGTACGAAACCTTATTTAAGACCTATCGCAAAAGTGTTTCTCCAGATTATTACTTCCGATATGCCCAAGCGCTTTATGCGACTGGAGAAGAAAAAAACGGTACCATTTGGCTCAACAACTACAAGCAAGCAAAAAACCAAACCAGCGATGTAGAATACTTGAGTGCAGAATACGTCGATCTAAAAGCGACAAACAATACCTACACCATACGCCGACTAAGTACTGAGCTAAACACTGAGCATACCGAATTTGGTGGAGCTTTCTACACGCCTGATACACTTGTTTTTACGTCGTCTAAGCGCAAAGGGAGCAAAACCTATCCTTGGAATAATGAAAATTATCTGGACCTATATCAGGCTCGAGTAAGCAAAAACGGAGCTTTAGAGAATATTCAGCCATTTTCAAAAGACATTAATACAGCCTTACATGAATCTAATGCTGTGTTTACCAAAGATGGAAAAACAGTATATTTTACAGGAAATAATAGATCGTGGAAGAAAAAAACTGCAGACAAACATGGCATCAATTACCTGAAAATTTATAAAGCTACAAAAGTGGACGGTAATTGGGAAAACATTAGTCCTCTTTCGATCAATGTAGACTATTATATCACCGAACATCCTGCGCTGAACAAAGCAGAAGACAAATTGTATTTTGCGTCAGACAGACCAGGAACACTTGGCTCTTTAGACTTATATGTTGTTGATATTCATTCTGATGGAACATTTGGAACGCCAATCAACCTCGGGCCAACCATCAACACCGAAAAAAGAGAACAATTTCCATTTGTGAGCCAAAAAAATGAACTTTATTTTTCTTCCAATGGTCATTTAGGCTTAGGCGGTTTGGATATTTTTAAAAGTACAATAGCATCTAACACCTATTCGACACCTCAAAATCTTCAGAAATCAATCAATAGCATTGCTGATGATTTTGCCTATGTAGAGCATAAAAGCAAAACTTTCGGTTATTTTTCATCAAACAGAACAGGGAATGATGACCTCTTTACATTCAAAAAATCACAAAAATACAGCGATATTGTCTTGACGGTTAAGGATGAGACAACAGACGAAAACATAAAAGATGCCCTTGTAAGCTTATGGGTTGATGGGAGCAAAACAATGGAAACCAAGGTCAGAGATGTCAAAACTGTGTTGAAAACCTTATACGTACCAAACAAAACCTACAAACTTGTTACGGACCATAAGGCATACCAACCGCAAACCACTACCCTGACCAAATCTCAGATTTTGGGACAGTCCCCAACAACAATTTATCTTAAACCAGAGCAGCAAGCCCTTGCCAGCTCAACCATACAACTTGAGCTAAGAGATAGCATAACAGACGACGTAATAGACCAAGCTCTGCTGACATTGTTGGCTAATGGCGAAGAACTATCTGCTACCAGAACGACCCAGACCATAAATAGAGTCCCTGTATTCTATGATCCGCAAAATACATACACAATTATTGCCTCGCATCACCTATACGAGCCTGTAGTGGTTACACTAACTCCACAGCAATTAATGGGCGAAGAACGTGTTGTGATATATGCACATGGATATGTTGATAAAGAAGAACGTATTGTACTGAAAAACAACAAACATCAAATTGATCACGAACCAATACTTTTTGATCTTAACTCGTCCTATTTGACTTCCGAAGCCATTGTTATATTAGATGATATTGTTTCTATTTTACTGAAATATCCCGACCTAAACATACGCTGCGAGTCGCATACGGATGCGAGAGAGACTAAGAAATATAACCAATGGTTGTCGGACAGAAGAGCCGCTCGGACAGCAGATTATATTGTCTCGAAAGGCATCAGCAAAAGTCGGATAACAAAAGCTGGCTATGGAGAGAGTCAAATTCTGAATGGCTGTACAGACGGTGTAAAATGCTCTGAGGAAGCGCATCAATTGAACAGACGTACTGAGTTTGTATTAACCGAAAACTAGAACTCCTCAGTACGTAGATCACCATACATCAGCCCTCTAATTTTGTTTTGATAAAAAATAAGATTAGAGGGCTTTTTGTGTTTTTAAAACATTCAACGTATTCGTGCCGTATCACTTGTCAATGACTTGAAATTCAAAAAATTGCAGCTTTGAAGAAGCCATGAAGGCGTAGTTTACAACACATAAATAGCCTATGTTTTCGACAACAAAAATCCATTAAAACTAGATCGAACTTAAATCAAAATTCGATACTTTTGTTTTTCTCAATATTTTTAGCCTAAAATTTATTTCCATGAACAGCTTTTCTAAACTAATTTGCCTTTCCATTTTGTCTTTTGGTTTGGCACATTCTACTTTTGCTCAAGATTTTTATGATGTTTCAACCGTGCAAACCATTGAAGTAACGTTCTCACAATCCAACTGGGATCAGCTCATGGACAATGCTAAATCAACAACTGGAGATTATATTATGGCTCAAACCGTAGCTATAAATGGAGAAGTACTCGATAGTGTTGGAGTGAAGTTCAAAGGGAACAGTTCTTATAACGCCAATCAGGCTAAAAATCCATGGCATATTGAACTAAATACTTATAAAGATCAAGACTATCAAGGTTATAAAGACATCAAATTGTCTAACGGACACAAAGACCCCTCATTTTTACGCGATGTGCTTGGTTTTCAGATTGCTAGACAATATATGGATGCGCCAAAATCTAACTTCACGAACCTATATGTTAATGGGGTTTTGATTGGTTTGTACACCAATACCGAGTCAATTACTAAAGCCTTTGTTGACGATCGTTTTGATTCAAAAGACAATAGTTTTTTTAACTGTAGTCCACCAGCTGGCGCAGGTCCTGGTTTAAATGATTTTCCAAATTTGGAATATTTAGGTGCCGACAGCGCTAATTATTACGATTCCTATGACATGAAATCAGCAGCAAGTTGGCAAGATTTGATCGACCTTTGCGACACTTTGAAAAATCATAATACATCTATTGAAAACCTTTTAGATGTTGACAGAGCACTTTGGATGCTGGCTTTTGATAATGCGATTGTAAATCTGGATAGCTACATTGGTCAATTCAAACAAAACTATTACCTCTATCGCGATGATTTCGGTAGATTTCTCCCTATTGTTTGGGATTTGAATGAAAGCTTCGGAACATTTTCCGGAACAGGATCTGGAAACCTCAATTCTACAATTGCCAAACAGCAAATGGATCATTTGCTCCATAGTTCAGATACTGACTTCCCTTTGTTTAGTCAACTTATGGCTATTCCGACCTATAAAAAAATGTATCTAGCTCATATTAAGACTATTATGAGTGAGAATTTTTCTCCAGATGGCACTTATTTTTCTATGGCTCAAGCCATTCAAAACACAGCTAGTAGTTCATATCAAAATGATCCCAATACAGCCTATACCTACAATCAATTCATTTTAAACTTGAATACAGATGTTAGCGGAGGTGGAGGTGGCCCAGGCGGTGGAAATGCGCCTGGCATTACCAATTTAATGAACGGGCGATACAGCCATCTTTTTTCTCAATCGGATTTTACGGCTACTCAACCCAACATTAGCGATATTACCTTGTCTAACCCTGCACCAACAACAGGTGGTGTTATTTCTATTACGGCAAAGGTAAATGATGCTGAAAACGTCTACCTCAGATATCGAAATCAAGACCATGCTCCTTTTGCAAAAACAGAACTATTTGATGATGGAAACCACAACGATGGCGCTGCTGGCGACAATATTTATGGCGCAGATTTAAACATCACCTCTATTAAAACAGATTATTATATCTATGCTGAAAACAGTACTATTGGTCGATTCTCACCTGCCCGAGCTCAACATGAGTTTTATAGTATCAATGTAACTGGAGGGATTACTCCTGGCGATATTGTAATCAATGAATTTATGGCATCGAACAACACAACTGTAAGTGATTCTGATGGAGAATTTGACGATTGGATTGAACTTTACAACAACAGCACAAGTGCTATAGATATCAGTGGCTATGGACTTTCGGACAACATTACTAACCTGAGTTTATTTAGCTTTCCGAGCGGCACAACGCTTCAGGCTAATGATTACATTATTGTTTGGGCAGACAAAGATTTGAGTCAATCAGGACATCATGCCGATTTCAAATTATCCGCAAATGGCGAAACAATTTATCTTTCGGATGACAATCAGGAACTTATAGATTCTGTCATTTATTCTTCTCTAAACAGCGATGAAGCTTTTGGTCGATACCCTAATGGCGTAGGTATTTTTCAGTCTTTGAATGCCACTTTTGATGGCAATAATGATCTTGGACAAAACATTTCTGTTCCCGAAATTATCAATCCTGATGAAATTGCCATTTATCCAAATCCGGCTAGAGATCAGTTTACGATTCAAAATCTAACAAATCTGAATCAAAATCTGCCTCTTGTTATTTATAACGCCACAGGAACTCTAGTTTATCAAGCTCATTTTCAGGAATCAACAGACATTGATGTTAATCAATGGGCTGATGGTATTTATTTTGTTCAGATTGGGACTTTGACTAAAAAATTGGTCATTGTTAGGTAATTTGGTTTGATTTCGATGTTTAGACATCAGCTAAATCTATACGCCAATTTTCCAAACACCTTTTTCCATAAACGCTTCTATGGTTTGTCTTTTGGCTTTGTTTAGAAGATTAGAATGCGATAATTTTTCTTGTTTTGAATACGCGTTGAGTGTCATTATTTTTTTGCCTTCAAGATAAGCTAAGCGTTTGTGATAGCTTTGAGTAAGTGCTTTGGCTATCAAATCCGACATAATTCTGGTGCTGCCTTTGGTGTCAAATTCAACAAAAGCATCATAATATTCCTTTCTGTTGATGAATTTGATGTTTATTGGCACATAATTTTCGCGCATTAAGGCATAATTATTGATCACCCGACCAATTCTTCCATTGCCATCCACAAAGGGGTGAATATGCTCAAAAGTGAGATGGAGTTTCGCAATTCTATCAATGATATTAATCTGATCTGAAGCCCAATATTCAACCAACATGTCTTTTAACAAAGGGAGTACTTGTGCGGGGTCGGCAGCAATATGATTACCTACTCGAACCCATTCGCCAGCTGCCCGAAATCGACCTGCAATATCATCGCGAATGTTGCTAATCAGCATCTTGTGCAACAACAACATCATATCCAAAGACAAAGGACTTTCGATGGCTTTTTGGTTGATATACGCCACCACCCGCGCCAAATTTTTAGCCTCAAACAATTCACGTTCGTTGATGTAGCGATCTAAATCGATTTGCAATAGAATTTTTTCGGTTTCATCTAGGCTTAAGGTGCTGTTTTCTATTGCATTGGAGTTGTAAACTTGTTCCGCAACTTCCGATTCACTTATGATGTTGAGCAAAGCTTCTTTTTCTAAAACTTGCCGACAATATCGCTCTTTTAAAGCATGAATATAATCTAATGTGCGTTGTGTTTGTACCATAATTGAAGCGTTTAGAATGCACAAAGATACAATATTTTTCACGATAAAATGACTTATATCGTGAAAAGCATTGTTTTAAATTCTATTTTTAACGTAAACTATTGATTAATCGTTAAAATTGCAATTAAAAATTCACTTTTTCATCAAAAACCAAAACAAATCGTGAAAAACAACAATTTATTCATCTATTTTCACGGAAAAATCCTCTAAGTCAGAACCACTTCTATCGGACAATGATCGGAATGTACAACCTCATTCAAAATACGAGCTGAGGAAAGTCGAGATTCTAAAGCCTTAGAAACCATGTGATAATCAATCCGCCAACCTTTATTTTTTCCACGGGCTCCAGCTCGATAACTCCACCAAGAATAGTGATCGAGACTATCGGGATGAAAATGCCTAAAGCTATCAATAAAACCGACTTCGGACATGAAGTTTCCTATCCATTCGCGCTCCTCGGGTTTAAAACCTGAGGTGTTTTTATTTGTTTTCGGGTTGTGAATATCGATAGCTGTATGACAAATATTATAATCTCCAGAAATAATTAAGTTTGGAAATTCTGCTTTTAGATTCTGAATATAATCTTGAAACTTCGCCAAGACCTCCATCTTAAAAGCCTGCCGAAGGTCACCACTACTTCCCGATGGCAAATAAAGGCTAATGAGCGAAAAATCATCATAATCCGCTCTGATCACTCGACCTTCGAAATCGATTTCGGGAATACCACAGCCAATTTCAACGTGTTTTGGTGTTTTTTTTGTCAAAATAGCTACACCGCTATAGCCTTTTTTTTCTGCCGAATGCGCATAGACTTCGTATCCCAAAGCATTCAATTCCTCAATCGGAATTTGATCAACTTGTGCCTTAGTTTCTTGCAAACACAACATATCAGGAGCTTCATCCTGAATCCAATCTAAAAATCCTTTTTTTACCGCCGCACGAATCCCATTGACGTTATACGACAGTATTTTTATTTGTTTTGCTTCCATAAATCGTGTTCTATAAGTTCTATATTTTGTCCAAAAAACATTTGGGCGGTTTGTTTAAAGCTTTCTGTGAATAAAGAAACGTAAAAAACAGGCTGTTGTGCTGCTTTGGTTTGAGCTAAAAGTTGATGCCTTTCGAGTTCAGTTTTAATGTGATCGACAACCAATTGCGGCGAATCAAGCAAATGCACTTTAGACTCAAAAAATTCATCTATTTCTTTGCTAATCAAAGGGTAATGCGTGCAACCCAAAATCAGAGCATCAATAGCTTCCAGCTCCGGTTGAGAAAGATAGGATTTAATGATTTCTTTAGAAATGGTATTGTCAATAAATCCTTCTTCAATCATTTTGGCAAACAAAGGCGTTGCCAATTCGGTGTGTTTCAAGTTGGGATATTTTGCTTTAATCTTCCTCGAATATACAGCCGAAGAGATCGTAGCTTTTGTGCCAATAACGCCAACTTTTTTTAAATCAAAACAGCCTAATTTATCAACAACAGGATCAATCACATTGACTAAAATCACTGGTTCTGGCAAACTGTTTTTAAGGTGTTCAAAAGCATAAGAAGAGGCTGAATTACAAGCTATCACAATCATTTTACATTGCTTCTGAACCAAAAATTGGGCAATGTTTTTAGAGAAATGTTGGATAACATCAGCACTTTTCTCGCCGTAAGGCAAATGTACCGTATCTCCAAAATAAATGATTTTCTCGTGAGGCAAAGTTGCTGCCAACACCTTGGCAATGGTCAATCCGCCAACTCCAGAATCAAAAATACCTATCGCTTGCTGAGCTTGTTTCATGTTCGTAAATTTAAGCTAAAAAATTTGAATTTTAACCTACAGTATTCAACATATTAACCTGACGGTAATTAATTAGGATTATAAATTAATTTTCTTTATCTTTGTAAGATGGAAAAACAAGATTTAAGAAGTTTAAGTTCAGAAGAGAAACTAGCTTTACGTCGTGTAGCTATTCGTATGCTCAAAAAGGGTAAATCTAAATCAGACATCATAGCAGATTTGGGGATTAATAAAAATACGATGACGGCTTGGGCACAAGCTTATAACTCTAAAGGAAGTGCTAGTTTTAAGTATAAAAAACGTGGAGTTAAATCAGCAGACAAGAAGCTTTTGAGTGTTGATCAAGAAAA
>JBMYYR010000056.1:0-11393 GCA_049609625.1 Flavobacteriales bacterium
GGCTCATTATTCATGCGTGTTATCTAAAACTGCATCAAGTTACCCACACCTTTCAACATAGAGTCAAAAAAAAACACGCAAATAGCTATTATTATACGTGTTCCTACAATTCAATAGAGTACTTTTTTTGTCGTGTTTTATCTCGATCGTCGTCGTGAAGTTGTGTTTCGCGATGTATTAGATCTAGAGCTTTTTGAGCCCCCTTTCTTTTGGCGGCCTCCACCCTGTTTTGGAGGTGCTGTCGATTCGTCTGGATCTGGCTCAAAACCAACAGGTGTTTCTGTCTTGATTTTTAAGTTCACTAATTTTTCGATGCTTTTGAGGTAAGAAAGTTCTTCGGTACACACCAAAGACAAGGCCTCTCCCTGTGCGCCCGCACGCCCAGTTCGCCCAATACGATGCACATAATCTTCTGGAACATTGGGTAATTCGTAATTAACCACATGTGGCAAAAGTGGAATGTCGAGTCCTCGAGCAGCTATATCTGTAGCTACCAAAACCCGAATATTACCCTGTTTGAAGCCCGAAAGTGCTTTTGTTCGGGCATTTTGACTTTTGTTTCCATGAATAGCTGCCGCCGAAATATTCGAAGACAACATCTTCTTAGTCAAATTATTAGCACCGTGTTTGGTTCTGGTAAAAACCAAAACCTGTGTCCAATTCCCTTCTTTTATTAACTTGATGATATAAGCGGTTTTTTGAGCTTTGGCTACCCTAAATACTTTTTGACTTATGGCTTCTACGGTTGTGTTTTCTGGCGTAGCTTCCACCTGAATTGGGTTAGAGAGCAGCTGATGAGCCAGTTTTTTGATGTCTTTTGAAAACGTTGCCGAAAACAGAAGGGTTTGTCTTTTTTTCGGAATGAGTTTTAAAACACGTTGAATATCACGCTGAAACCCCATATCGAGCATTCGATCGGCTTCATCCAAAACAAAAATTTCGACATGTCTCAAGGAGAGCAAACCTTGGCTTTCGAGGTCGAGCAAACGTCCTGGTGTGGCAACCAAAACATCAATACCTTGACGAATTTGTTTGACTTGCGGATTTTGGTTGACTCCTCCAAAAATTACCGTCGATTTTATGTCCAAAAATTGACTATAGTCTTTTACATTATCAAAAACCTGAGCTGCTAATTCTCGGGTTGGAGTAAGAATCAACGCTCTGATTACTCTAGATTTACGCTGTGGTCTTTTGGTCAATATGTGTAAAAGTGGTAGGGTAAATCCCGCCGTTTTTCCTGTTCCGGTTTGTGCCGATGCCAAAACATCATTTCCCTCTAAAACAGGTGGAATGGCTTTCTCTTGAATCGGACTTGGGGTATCGTAAGCTTTTTTCTGTATAGCTTTTAAAATAGGCTCAGACAAGCCTAATTGATTAAATGTCATAGTTTTAATTTAAAAAAACAACAGATGTTGTGTTGCTTCATTCTGCAAAGGTAAGGCTATTTACTGCTTTGCAATTGGTTTTTGATGATATTGATGATTTTGCGGAAGATAGGCTTTGATAACTAACTGAAGTACTACACCTTGTTTGAGCCTATTCCTCGGCTTGATCTTAGGCGTCTAAATCTAAGAAAAACTGATCGATGAGTCCACGTTTTACATGTGGCATCACTACAATTTTATACCATTTTGGATGCTCTTGATGGTCGCCAACCAAAAAGTGCTTTCTGGCCAATTCGGCAGTGAGGTATTTGCTTTTTATGGCAATAATGTTAAGATGTGGATTTCTAAAATATTCTATAGCTCGTTCGTCCAAACGTTTGCAAATATCATTTGCTCTCAGTATTAAGGTTTCCATATTAGACTGCCAGCCCAAAGAGCCATGTACGTTCATAATCATCCACATAGCAATGGCATTTGCCCCAGAGCGCGAGCCACACAAGGTGTAATCTTTTCCCTGAACGTAGTTGGCCTCCTCTGTTTTGCAGTATTCTATAAAACCTTTACGGATCATAAAAACACCTGTTCCGTAGGGCGCCTGTAGCATTTTGTGCCCGTCGATTGTTATGGAACTTAGGTTGTTGTTCTGAAACTGAAAGCGACTTTCCGGATTTGTAAAAGGGTAAATATAACCTCCATAAGCGGCGTCTCCATGTATTTTAAACACCACAGCCGACGATTCTAAAACGTTTGCAATACCATCAATATCATCAACCGAGCCGAACATGGTTGTGGCGCAGTTGCAGATTACAATAAAATATTTGTAGCCGCGTGCTTTTTTCTTGTTCAACTGTTCAGAAAATGCTTCTAAATTCCACGCTCTGGTCTCGAAGTCGACAGGTGCAACCAAAGTTTCAAGGTCTAAAAGATTAGCACCTTTTGGCATCGAATAGTGTGAATCTTCAGAATAAATTAGACATATTTCCTCAGCTTTTGCCTTAAATTCTGTTCTGAAATAATTTCGATAACACCACATGGCCTGAATGTTAGCTTCTGTTCCGCCCGGCGCCACGTAGCCATCAATAGAGGCTTTGTTTGCCATCAACATTTCCTCTGCAATTAAGTTTATTAGCTTACGCTCAAGACCTTGCGTGCCTTTAAAAAAGATTTCGGAATCCCCATCTAAGGTGTGGCAACCTATGTGGTTTGGATTGGCAATCATGGTAGAAATAAAAGGCGCATTGCTCAAAAATGGCGCATCGTCATAAAACGATTCTTGATCTAAATAAGAGCCCGGAAGACCTAAAATCGAGTTGGTCTTATAATTTAAGTTGATGTCAATGGCTTCAAAAATTTCCGTCTTAACGTCTTCGAAGCTTCGTTTTTTCCAATACATAATGATGAAAAGGTGTTTTTTTGTAGATTTTAGTCTATTTTTTTTTGAATTTTGAACAAACTCATTTTATGCCTTCAAAACTAAGCCATCAAAGATTAGTTTTTGAAAAAAGTAGCTTTGTAGATAGCTAAAGCTCCTGAATAGAGAAATCAGGTTGCCTGTTTATTAATCCAAAAGCAAAAACTTGTGTGTTTTAGACAGCTTCTAAAGCCGTTTCAATATCCATTATTAAGTCCTCATAATGCTCTATTCCAACCGAAATACGAACCAATTGTTCCGTAATTCCAATGTTGAGCTTTACGTCTTCTGGCAAGCCGATATGCGTCATTGTAGCCGGATGCTGAATTAAACTCTCGGTAGAACCAAGACTTACAGCTAATTTAATGAGTTTTAATTGATTTAAAAATCGAAAAGCTTCGGCTTCTCCACCCTTAATATAAAACGAAATCATAGCGCCTGGCGAGCTGTATTGTTTTTTGTAAGTTTCATAATTCGGATCATCTTCTTTCAGCAAACCAAGGTATTTCACCGATTCGACTTTAGAATGAGCTTGTAGAAATTTCGCAATCTCTTGAGCATTGGTGGCTTGCTGTTCCATTCTCACTTTTAGAGTTTCTAAACTCCTGAGCAGCAACCAACATGTATGTGGACTTGGCATATTTCCTAAAAAGGTTCTCAGCACTTTTACGCGTTGCATCACCTCATTATTTCCCAAAACAGCACCAGCAATCAAGTCACTATGACCGCCAATATATTTGGTTGCCGAATACAACACTAAATCTGCTCCATGGCTCAACGGACTCGACCAAAGCGGCCCCATATAGGTGTTGTCGACAGCCAAAATCACTTGTTTCTCTTTACTTTCGTAATGTTTTGCAATAGATTTACACATCGAAACATCTATCAAATCATTGGTTGGGTTGGCAGGCGTTTCAATATGAATCATAGCTAATTTATCTGCAAAACCACTTTGCTCTACCAAATCCATAATCTCGGATTTGGATTGATTTGGATGAAAGCCAACAACATGAACACCGATTTCGGTCAGAAAATGATTAATAAAATGATCTGTTCCGCCATAAACAGGCATCGAATAGAGTAACAAATCGCCAGGTTTCAGAAATTCTAACAACACCGTACTGATGGCCGACATGCCACTTTCGAACACCGCACACTGGTCTGCTTTGTCCCACAAACACAATCTATCTTCCAAAATTTCGAGATTCGGATTATTGATCCGACTATAAATGAGACCCAATTCTTCTTTCTCGTCTTTTTCTCGTAAACCATAAGCTAATTCAAAAAACGCTTTTCCTTCTTCTGCCGTTTTGAACGCAAAAGTAGAGGTGAGAAACATAGGCGGTTTTACTGCGCCTTCCGAGAGTTCGGGTTTGTAACCGTGGCTCATCATCAAACTTTCGGGGTGTTTTATGGTTTTCATAGCTTTGAAATTTAGTATTTGAAATAGTACTGCGAAATTACGTTTTTATGTACTTTAATACTATAATTTACTCATATTTGGTATTTAGTATTGAAATATACTAATTTTTTAGGAAATTTGATCACTACAACTTCATCATCAAAAACAAAAAAGGAAAAACTCCCATGCTTAAGCTCGATAAGATTGATAAACAACTTCTGAATTTACTTCAAAAAGACTCAAAAATTAAAATTTCTGAACTTTCTGAGCAATTAAACTTGAGTAAAACTCCAATTTACGAACGCATAAAACGTTTCGAAAAAGAGGGCATTATCAGTAAATATGTTGCTGTTGTAGATAAAAATAGATTGGGAAATTCTATGGTTGTTTTTTGCTCGGTATCACTTGATAGTCAAAATCTTGAAAGCATTGAAGAGTTTAGCACTGAAATCAAACAAATGCCCGAAGTGATTGAATGTTATTTGATGGGGGGGCTGAATGATTTTTTACTCAAAGTTATTGTTCAAGACTTGCAGGCATACCACAAATTTTCGACTGAAAAGCTAGCGTCTTTGAGCAATGTTTCTCAGATAAAAAGTACGTTTGTGCTCAATGAAATCAAACAATCTAGCGTTATTCCGCTGTATTAATCTTTTGAATATTCTGTTTTCAAAAAAACACATTCCACAAAAAAAAATCATTAATTCATCAACCAAGAGCCACCAACAGACAGGGCAAATTCTCCCTTTGAAAAACAAAGTGAATATTGTCCAAAATGTACCCCACTTAAATTACGGTGTGTCTGTCTTGGTATTATTTTGAATGATAAGAAACTAGATTATCAATCGGGCATTGCACGATAGTTTTCACTTCTACGCCATAGTCTTTAGCTATTTCGATAAGTAAGTCTTGAAAATAAAAGGCTATTGAACCAACAAATCCTAATGGATAATTTTTATAGTCCTTATATGGAATGATTCGTATGTCAAAAAATGTTCTGAATCCTTCTCTTAGAATAGCTTCAATTTGAGGATGTGCTTTATGTTCTGAAAAAAACACGGCAAAATTAGCCAAGAATACATTAGGGCTTTTCCCTCTGTAGGTGGCATAGAGAATTTCTTCTTTTGAGGTCTTAAATCTATGTTCGAGTGCATTAACCAATTCCTCTGCCAGATTGTCGGACAAATAAAGCTTAAGAAGCTCTTTCCCTAAATAGGCTCCACTGGCTTCATCTCCAAAAATATAGCCATGAGAAGGAATGTTCGCCGTAACTTTATTACTTTCCCAAAGACAAGAATTTGATCCTGTACCTATAATACAAGCTATACCACTTTCGTCGCCCAAAGTGGCCATAGCCGCCGCACTAAGGTCGTGGTTTATTTTTATTTTGGCATTGGTAAAAATTGGACTAAGCGCCCGTTCTATAATTATATTTTTTTCTGAAGAGGAACAGCCTGCGCCGTAATAAATCACTTCATCAACTTGATTTAATAGGTCGTTAAGAGGCTCAAAGCCTTTTCTAACTTCTTGACTTATCAAATCTGAATTTTGAAAATAGGGATTGAAACCTATTGTTCTAATTTTTTTGGTTTCCTTACTGTCAAGATTTACAATAACCCAATCTGTTTTAGTTGATCCACTGTCGGCTATGATTTTTATTTTACTCATTTTTTGATGTTATAATTTAAGGCTTAACTTCAGTGTTCATAAGCCAAATTTTTAAGAGATTTTGATATAAAACAACATAAAACTCCTTGACCTTATTTTGTATCTTTATAGTTCAATCCAATACCCTGCAAAATATGCTAAAAAGCGAATATATTACAAAAACCGAAGAGCTAAAAGGAAAGTTTAAAAAAGTTTGATTTGGATTTAAGGTCAGAATGGCTTAGAGCGTCTGGGTTTGATTTTCATCCACCCCACGGCGTTTGGGCTATCGTTTGATGTTATGAATTGAGTATTTGAAAAACCACTCCAAGCAGTCTATAAATCCTTAAAAAATTGTAGATTGGCTTTTCTAAAATTAATACAACACCTGTGTGAAGGCACTTTTGTGGAATTCAATAAAAAAATATTCAATAAGCTGATAACTAGATGATTACATTCAATACGAGTATTCAAAAACTCATTAAAACGTATCATAAATTGATCAATAATTTGACTTCTCCGCAAAGCTTTTATCCAAAAACAAGACCCAATCAATACACAACACGACTATGCAACTACTCAAAACACGTCATTTTAGCGCCTATTTTTCTGATACATTTTCTTTCTTTAGAGCCAATTTTCATCATTTAATTGCAACATTCTCACGAGTTCTGTGGCCATTTTTATTGATACAAGGCTTTGCTATGTTTTATCAAAACGAAATGTCCTTAGAAAGCCTGAACAGCTTCGATCAATTTGATGCCTTTTCAAACCTTGGTTTAGCTACAATCCTGTATTATGTTTCATCAATATTACTCTCTGTTTTTTCATACAGTTTTATGCCCTTATACATGCAATTACACCTTAGAAAAGGAGCTGGAAATTTTGACCATTTAGATATTTGGGAAGGCTTAAAAGCTCAATCTACACGTATCACTTATTTGATTTTAGCACTTATTTTAGTTGCTATACCCGCCTATATTACACTAGGCATTGTTGTCCTTATTTCGCTCATAACCATCTTTGGTTTTTTTATCATTATAGGATTTACGTATTCCTATTTTCAATTGCTCTGGTTTCATCATCTAAACCATAACGAACATAATCCGTTCGATTCTTTAGGCGAAACATTTAAGCACTACAAGGACAATTTCTGGGCAATAGTGGGCTCAACAACCATTTTATTGTTCGTCTTTATAGCCGTATTTACTAGTCTTTTCCTTGCCGGAACAATATTCGTTACAAATATTGATTTTTCTGATCTAGATCCCAATTTTATAAACCCCGAAGAGTTGATCGAGAAATTCACAACGACCCACTATGTCATATTTCAGATTGCGCTTTACGCGCTGATGTTTTATGTTAGCCTCATTCTTCAAATCCAGCAAGGCTTGGTCTATTACAGCTCCCAAGAAAACCAGCACAACACGTCTCTAAACGAAAGTATTGACCAATTTTGACTCTTTATTCTTTGTCGAAAAATAATGATATTGTTTTATCACCGTATCAGCCAAAGTGCTTAGCGAATATCCGAAGAGTGCTTCGGTTTTCTTACATTTAGATGATGTAGAATCCTTATATTTGAGCAAATTTTTGAAACTTATTTATGCCTAGCCAAATTCAATACATTGATCGAAAAACCCAAAACACCATAACAGAAAAAACACCTGGAGGTGCCTTTATGCGTTTTATATACGGCGAAAATCCATTGGGAAAACTACTTCTGAATGGACTTTTTAAGCGTAAATTAATGAGTTTTTTATTTGGCAAACTCATTGACAGTAAACTTTCCAGAGCTCGAGTTCAGAGCTTCATCCAAGACTACAACATGGACATGTCGGATTACCTTGTGCCAGATTCAGGTTTTTCAACGTTTAATGAATTTTTTTACCGTCAGATCAAACCCGAAGCTCGGCCTATCGGCGAAGGTATTGTTTCTCCAGCCGACGGCAAACTTCTAGTTTTCAACAAACTAGAAGACAGCCAAGCTTTTTTTATAAAAGGTGATTTGTTTGATGTCCGTTCGTTTTTGAACAACGAAGACCTAGCCAAGACCTATCAACATGGTGCAATGGCAATTATTCGTTTGGCGCCCACAGACTATCATCGCTATCACTTTCCGGCTTCAGGTTTTGTTGGAAAAAATCATCAGATAAAAGGAGATTATTATTCGGTATCGCCCATTGCCTTGGATAAAAAACTACGCATTTTTTGTCAAAACAAACGCTGTTATTCCGTTCTGAAAACAGCAAAATTTGGTAAAATTGTCATTTGCGACGTTGGTGCTACAATGACGGGCAGTATGATTCAGACGCACAACGAAAATTCTAATGTAAAAAAGGGCGAAGAAAAAGGCTATTTTGCCTTCGGAGGCTCCACCATTGTATTATTGTTTGAGCCAAATCAAATTAGCTTTGATACTGATTTGATTGAGCATACAAAAGCTGGTATTGAAACGGCTATTTTGATGGGCGAATCTATTGGAAACAAACTTACTACAGAACAAAACTAATGGATTTCAAGACACTCTATTCCGAGCTTCAAAACAAGATTTTTCAACCTGTGTATCTTCTGACTGGCGAAGAAACATTTTTTATTGATAAAATCAGTCAATATATTGAAGATAAACTTCTTAACGAAGAACAAAAAGCCTTTGATTTTCAAATATTTTATGGCAAGGACTCTAAAGCCCTTGATATTATTTCGGCTCTAAAACAGTATCCTTTGGTAGGCGAAAAACGCTTGGTAATTCTAAAAGAAGCTCAACAATTACGAGATTTCAAAACCTTAGGAACTTACCTAAAATCGCCCTTAGAATCAACCGTTTTTGTGATTTGCTACAAAGGTAAACCCATCGACAAACGCTCGGCTTTGTATAAAAACTTGTCGAAATCCGTGGTTTTTTTCTATTCAAAAGCACTCTACGACAATCAGGCTGCCATCTGGGCAAAGGAAGAACTCCAAACACGAGGCTATACCATTAGCCCACCAGCCCTCGAATTGTTGTTAGAAAAAACAGGATCTAAGATTCAATACATTGATAATGAATTAAGTAAACTATACATTAACTGTAGTAAAGAGCAGCCGATAGACGTCAAAATTATCGAAGAGCAAGTCGGAATTTTAAAAGAATACAGCGTTTTTGAACTTCAAAATGCCTTAATGAAGCGGGATGCCTTTCGATGTCAAAACATCATCTTGCATTTTAGTAAAAACCCTAAAAACTATCCGCTGACAATGACTTTGGCGGCCTTATTTTCATGGATTTCTAAACTCATCATCGCCAACGGCATCCAAACTAAAAATGACTATGAAGCCGCAAAAACTATTGGCGTAAGTCCTTATTTTGTAAAGGATTACATGCAAGCCAAAAGCCATTATAACCTTCGGAGAAGTGTAGCCATTCTCGACTTTATTCGCAAAGCAGATGCCGAATCTAAAGGCTTCGGCAATGTGAGCACATCACAGCACAACATCCTTAAAGAATTGATTTTTAAAATCATTCATATTTAAGTTTTTGTGAGCAAACTTAAAACTATGATTTTTTGTTACACCTTTCTCATTTTTGGAAATGATTAAGCTGTTTGCGTCATTACAATTCCCCGAAGCCACAAACGCACCTTGTCCGCATCCAATGTAGCTCATAAACAAAGCTATTGTTGAGGTGTATTTTTCAATTTACTCCTTCAAAACTTCCCGACTTACGGTAGTTTTTAGTAAAACTTGTTTTAAAAGCTTCAATATGGTTTCTTGATTGGTAAGACTCGGACTTGCTACATCGGCTGATAGCGTTTCATTGACATTTAAGGTCGTGTTACCTGTATTGTTTAAAGCATTTTTGATAGCCTCAGATTTTGACAAAATGCGCTCGGTTAATTGTAAAATTTCTAACTGATTATTTAGGGTAGCAGCATCAGCTAGCACGATGGTTTTATCAATTAAACTTAGTTGCTCCGAAGGGACTAATTGGCTGTATAAAATACTGCCATCAGCGGCTTGAATTTTTACTTCGATGCTATCTGGCACATTTGCAGGTGTGGGGAAATTGAGTAAGGTTCTAAAGTTTCCCGTGGCGGCTGTGGGTGCTAAGATTACAGAATTGTCATCATGATTAATAATGGTTATGTTCTGCATATTGGCAGGCGTCCACTCCAAATCTATCAATTTATTGATACCTGTTGCGTCCTTGAAACCACCTTGTAATAAAGCACTATTAGCTAGAGTTACTGTGCCTGTGGTAATTATATCACCTGTATAGGTATTGGTTTTGATAATGATGGTAGCGCCATCAAAAGCAAAGGCATTGCCTGCTGTGGCATCAATAGTTACATTATTTGTTCCTGTACTAATAATGTTTCCATCTCTGGAAAGTATTGTTTCAGATTCACCTGCATAATTGTCAAATAAAAACGATTTTGCTCGGTCGTAAAATTTTTGTGGGGTTTCTAATTCTGTGTATCCGTCTACAGTTGTTTTAGTGGTTTCTGTAATTAAATCATCCACAAACATAACCGTATTTAACTGTGTTCCGCCTGTTCCTTTCAGTTCAATATCAGACAATGATAAAATAGAATGATTGTATGAAACCATATTCATATCAAACAAATCATCCGTGTTATTATTTTTTGAACGATAATCCCAAGCGTATAAGCCCGTATTTATAGCACTTGATGATGCTCCGTAGCTGAGGTCTGCAATGACAGAGCCTATTAAAATTTCTTGAGAGGCAATATTTCCATTAACATCTGATGTGCCTGTATAAGTAAATGTTGGTTGTAAATCAATAGCTGGGTTTTCTTGATTGTATAAACGTCTATTGTCATAGTCTTGAAAATAAAGTTTTGCATCTGAAATATTTCCACCTCCAAATTCTTTTATGTTCAGTGAAAATTCTTGATAAACTCTACATATTCCAACTGAACTATTATTACCCGTTATGTGTGGGCCAACATTTAACTCAGTACCTGTTTTACTATTAATTAGATAAGGCCTGCAACCAGCCCACATTTTTACATCAGCAAAGTTTCCACGGCCACCTCCAGAATAATCCCTAATAGACACATTTACATTTGGTGTGGCACTCGAAAACGCTAAGGCACCGGTACAATGTGTAGTTTGATAACCATTAAGTTGTTGAGCAGTTCCTACAATAGTCATATCTCCACCAATAAAACTAAAGGCTGTGGATATAAAATCATCTGTTTCTTGTCTGATTTGATTTTGCGGATCTTGTGTTCTGTATATTAGCTTGGCGTTTAAGGAATTGATACGTACTGTACAATTATCGCCGTAAAACCCAAATTTACCTGCTTGCATGGATATAATTCCACCATTCCATGTTAAATCTCCGCCATTTTGAAAGGTAAATCTATTTGTAAAGCCTGTTCCACTATCATCTAAATATATGGCCAAACCTTCTGAATAACGAGTAAATCCGTTTACAGTTAGTTCTTTTCCTATTATTAATGCAAATCAAGGGTTAAAATATCAAGTTAATAAATGCAGCGGCGAGTCTTCCATAAGCATGTAGGGTCAATCCTTTGGTTGA
>JBMYYR010000057.1:0-11307 GCA_049609625.1 Flavobacteriales bacterium
TGTGGTAAAAGGTGCTAATTGCGACAGTGCTCACTTTTTGGATTTAGAATCTATCGCCATTCCAAACCTAATAAGTGCCGACCAAAACAACATTTTGACTTATAGCACACCAAATCCTGATTATAGCTATCAATGGATAGATGTGTTGACAGGCTTAGCCGTTTCGGGCGCTACGTCGCCAAGTTTTTCGCCGACTAACAACAGTAGTTATGCGCTCGAGATTACTTTTAATGGCTGTTCGGTAACGTCCAATGCTATTTTAACCAACATTGGTTTAGAAGATTTGGAAGATGGCATAACTTGCACACCAAATCCCTTCAAAAACAACATCAATTTGTCATTCGGCGAAAGCCCAGAAAGCGGCACAATACGTTTGTATGACGTTAATGCTAAATTGGTTTATGAGCAAGTTTTTGAGCATCAAAATGAAGTTCTGGTAACAACTTCTAGTTTACCAAAAGGGATTTACATCATCGAAATAAAAACAGCAGGGGCGCTTTATCAGAAAAAGATGGTGAAGTAAGAAAATCGGGCATCATCATCTTTATTTTTGATGTGTCTTGTTTAGTTGTTGTAAAACCTTGTTTATATTCCTTCGTTGATATTTCTTTTCCTAAATTGTAAGAAACTTCTGGCTCTATGTTGAAGGGTGTGATTAAAATTTTGCTCATTATTCATACGTGTTATCTAAAACTACATCAAGTTACCCCACACCCTTCAACATAAAGCCCCTTTTTTACTGGCTGAGGATGAAATTTTGTTATCTTTTTTTGATGAAAGACGTACATCAGTTTAATTTCCTTAATTTTGCCGCTAATATAATTTTTAGATTAAAATATCATGGCGGAATATCGCATTGCCATTCTTGGCTTAGGCTACGTTGGTTTACCATTGGCTGTAGAATTCGGAAAACACTATCCGACAGTAGGTTATGACATCAATACCAAACGTGTCAATGAACTTAATGCTGGCTCAGACAGCACTTTGGAAGTAGCTGATGAGGAATTGAAAGCTGTTTTAGAGTCGTCATCAAAGCAAACAGGTTTAAACATCAGCGCTAAGCTGGAAGACATCAGCGATTGCAATGTCTATATTGTTACCGTTCCTACTCCTGTCGACAAAAACCATCGTCCGATTCTTACACCTTTAATCAAAGCTTCGGAAAGCATAGCCAAAGTGTTGAAAAAAGGCGATATAGTTATTTATGAATCAACAGTTTACCCTGGTGTTACTGAGGATGAATGTGTGCCTGTTTTAGAACAAAACAGTGGACTGAAATTTAATGTCGATTTCTTTGCTGGTTATTCGCCAGAACGCATCAATCCGGGAGACAAAACACATACGGTAACCACTATTTTGAAAGTTACTTCGGGCTCAACACCTGAAATTGGACAAAAAGTTGATCAACTTTATAAAAGTATCATTACTGCAGGAACGCATTTGGCGCCTTCTATAAAAGTTGCCGAAGCTGCCAAAGTCATCGAAAACTCACAACGCGACATCAATATTGCTTTTGTAAATGAGCTGGCAAAGATTTTTAATAAATTAGATATTGATACGCACGCTGTTTTGGAAGCTGCGGGAACAAAATGGAATTTCTTGCCCTTCAAACCCGGTTTGGTTGGCGGACATTGCATTGGCGTAGATCCGTATTATTTGGCTCAAAAAGCACAAGAAGTTGGCTATCATCCTGAAATTATTTTGGCTGGTCGCCGATTGAACGACTCTATGGGAACTTACGTGGTTTCGGAAATTGTGAAAACCATGCTCAACAAACAAGCTGGCATCAAAGGCTCAAAAGCTCTACTGCTCGGTATTACATTTAAGGAAAATTGCCCCGATATTCGCAACACCAAAGCAATTGATATTTACAGAGAACTGAAAGCCTTTCACATGGATGTTGATTTGTATGATCCATGGGCTTCTGCCGAGGAAGTTAAATCGATCTACAATATGGATTGTCTGACCGAAACGCCAAACGAACAGTATGATTTGATTGTTCACGCTGTGGCTCATAATGAATTCAAAAGCTTAGATTTAAGTACTTTAAGTCACGAAAAAACAACCATTTACGACGTAAAAGGAAGTTTAGATTCTGAGCTTGTTGATAAAAGACTCTAAAAGGGCAGGTAGATCATTCTGGAGACAGAGGCTCTAAAATTTTAGTTTATTAAGGTCAATATTTCGTTGATTTTTTTTTAATTGTCCAGCACTCCATGGCAAATACGGTGTTGATGACGAGTTCTTGTCATACAATTTAGATGCTGAACTAAAATCAAGCATTATAGAAATAAAAACCAACGAATTTTCATTACTTTTGACCATCAAGATTTGACCAGCGCATGACCCTAAAAACCCTTTTAGACCTCTTTCGAGATCAGAAAGAAAGTATTGAATTTCAATTGCTTCTTCAAAACCAAAACCAGATAAAAGTTAAAGGCGCACAGCATGCGCTTCTTGGTATTCAGTTGGCAATCAATGCCTTAAATGAAAGCAAACAACAGCTTTTGATTTGCGAAACCAAAGAAGAAGCCATCTATTACCTCAATGATCTTCAGGAGCTTTTGGGCGAAGAACGCTGTTTGTTTTTTCCGAGTTCCTACCGTCGGCCATACGAAATTGAAGAAACCGACAACGCCAACGTCTTGTTTCGAGCTGAGGTTATTCAATATTTAGCTTCCGAATGGCACGCAGACGCAGACACAGCTAAAACTAACGCGAGCCAGAATAAAGTTATCGTTACTTTTCCTGATGCACTTTTCGAGAAAGTCATCAGCAAATCGGACCTAAAACAACAACGTCAGAAATTAAGTGTGGGCGATTTGGTCGATCGTTCGTTTATTGAGGATGTGTTGTATGATTACAAATTTGAGGCTTGCGATTTTGTCTATCGCCCAGGTCAGTTTGCGGTTAGAGGCGAGCTGATTGATGTCTTTTCGTTTTCGGAAGATTATCCTTATCGGATTCAGTTTTTTGATGATGAAATAGAAAGTATTCGCTTATTCGACCCTAAAAATCAGCGTTCTATTGAAGATAGAAAACAGATGGACATTGTGTCGAATATTGAAAATAAAGCCATAAGCAATCGGGTTTCGATTTTCGATTATTTAGATAATGAGACTCAGATTTGGATAAAAAACATTGAATTTTGCAGAACCAAACTTCAGGATTTGTTCCAAAAAGCGGAAGATGTGTATGATCAAAAATCAAAAACATCACCTTTAAATCACCAAAGTTGCTCAGCATTATTTAGTTCAGAAACTGAATTTTTGAATGCCATTGAAAGCCGAAGGAGTATTGAATTTGGCGCACAAGACTATTTTGAAAAAGCGCATAAGTTTAGTTTCCAAACGAAGCCTCAGCGTCATTTTCAGCGTGATTTTCAGGCTATTTCCGATCAATTTTCGACCTGGCATCAGGAAGGAAAATTAATTTTGATAGCCTGTTCGGGTCGGAAGCAAATTGAACGTTTTGAAGAAATTTTTAGCGAACTAAATAGTGAAATTCTCTACACGCCTTTGTTGTTAAATCTTCATCAAGGATTTGAATCTCAGAATATTATCTTACTGACAGATCATCAAATTTTTGAACGTTATCATAAATACAAACTCAAACATCAAGACTTTGATTCGCATGAAGTAAGTCTAAAAGAAATTGCAAAACTTGAGCCAGGAGACTACGTTTGTCATATCGATCATGGCGTTGGGAAGTTTGGCGGACTCCAAAAAATGGATGTGAATGGCAAGCAACAGGAAGTCATCAAAATTATCTACAAAAATAATGACTTGCTGTATGTTTCTATCCATTCGCTTCATAAAATTTCAAAATTCAATGGAAAGGAGGGTAGTGTACCTACAATCAATCAGTTAGGGTCGAAAAAATGGAAGGCTTTAAAGCAAAAAACGAAGTCGCATATCAAAAAAGTGGCTTTCGATTTGATCCAGCTTTACGCCAAACGTCGAGAAGAAAAAGGCTTTGCTTTTAGTCCCGACAGTTACTTGCAACACGAGCTCGAGGCCAGTTTTATATACGAAGATACACCAGATCAACTAAAAGCCACTCAGGATGTTAAGGCAGATATGGAAAAGGCCATGCCGATGGATCGGTTGGTGTGTGGCGATGTTGGTTTCGGAAAAACCGAAGTGGCTATTCGGGCGGCTTTTAAAGCCGTTGGCGATTCCAAACAAGTGGCTGTTTTGGTCCCGACAACCATTTTGGCACTTCAACATTACAAATCATTCAAAAAGAGACTTAAAAACTTTCCCTGCAATGTCGATTATATCAATCGATTTAAGACATCGAAACAACAAAAAGACACACTAAAACGTTTGGAAGAAGGTAAGATTGATATTCTCATCGGAACACACAGAATAGTGAGTAAGGATGTGAAATTCAAAGATTTAGGTCTTTTGATTATTGATGAAGAGCAAAAATTTGGCGTATCGGTCAAAGAAAAGCTTAAAAACCTAAAAAGTCATATCGACAACCTAACGCTGACAGCCACACCAATCCCGAGAACCTTGCAGTTTTCCTTGATGGCAGCCCGAGATTTGTCCGTCATGACGACGCCTCCGCCAAATAGACACCCTGTCGAAACCAAGCTCGTTGGTTTTAGCGAAGAAACTATTCGAGATGCCGTTCGTTATGAGCTTCAGCGCGGTGGCCAGGTGTTTATTATCAACAATCGGATCGAAAACCTGACCGAATTGCAAGGTATGGTTCAGCGTTTGTGTCCTGATGCCAAAGTGGCTATCGGTCATGGCCAAATGGAAGGCAGAAAGTTGGAGCAAATTATGATGCAATTTATTGAAGGCGAGACAGATGTGCTGATCGCAACGACGATAATTGAAAATGGTTTGGATGTGCCAAATGCCAACACGATTTTGATCAATCAAGCCAATCGATTTGGCCTTTCGGACTTGCATCAGATGCGTGGTCGGGTAGGGCGATCCAACAAAAAAGCCTTTTGTTATTTGCTTTCGCCGCCTTTGAGCGGACTTCCGGAAGAGGCAAGAAAACGCCTTCAAGCTCTCGAAAAATATTCAGATTTAGGCTCAGGATTCCATATTGCTATGAAAGATTTAGAGATTCGGGGTGCTGGCGATTTATTAGGCGGCGAGCAGTCTGGATTTATTTCTTCTATAGGTTTTGAGGCTTATAATAATATTCTAAATGAAGCTATCAAAGAGTTGAAAACCAACGACTTTAAGGAATTGTACGAAGACCAAGAAGAGCCTTTGAATGTGGTGGACGACTGCCAGATTGATACCGATTTTGAATTGCTTATTCCGGCAAACTATGTTCAGAATATTAGCGAACGATTGCAGTTGTATCATCAACTGAATGCCTGCTCAAATGTTGAAGATTTAGAGCAATTCCAGCACGAGCTTTTAGACCGCTTTGGCCCTTTGCCAAAGCCTACAAAAGAACTAATCAAGTCTCTGCCAATCAAATGGATGGCAAGAGATTTAGGTTTTCAAAAATTAGTTATGAAATCAGGGAAAATGATTGCTTATTTTATCTCTAATCCAGACTCAGATTATTTTAAATCTGAAGTGTTTCAGCATATTTTGACGCAAGTTCAGCATCTGTCTCCGCAAGCTTCGATAAAGCAAAAGAATGATAAGTTAAGTGTGGTGTTTCAAAATGTACACTCAATCGACCGCAGCAAACAAATTCTAACCAAACTTCAACTCAAAACAGAAGTTGAAGCCTAATATTTTAATCTATGAAAAAAGCAATACTTTGGATTTTTACCATTATAATAATTTCATTTACAGCGTATTACACCATTGTGTATTATGTTCATTTTAGTGAAGGCTATCGCTCGGGCGAGTTGGTAAAAATTACCAATAAAGGTTTGTTTTTCAAAACGTGGGAAGGCGAACTTAGTCAAGGAATTTCAGAATCTCACCGTTTTATCTTTTCCGTCGAAACCAAAGATACCGAAGTTATCCGACGGCTAAAAAAACATCAAGGAAAACAACTTAACCTCACTTATATCGAGCGTTTAGGAACTTTTCCGTGGTTGGGCGATTCCAATTATTTTGTCAAAAAAGTAGAGCTTGTTGAGGTGCAATAAAACGGTAAATAATAAAAAAAGCTATTCTTTTCCTTTGACTTTGGCGTAGAGCCTGGCTCGGACAAAAGCATCTAAAAAGTTTAAAAAACGAAACAAGGTGCATTTTATTTGGCTAAAAATCCTAATTTTAGACCTCAGAAAATAACGACATAAAAACAGAACATCTTATGATGGAATATACTTTAGAATGTGCCAGAAAACTGGACGCCGAAGATCCTTTAGCTTCCTTTCGATCTCAGTTTCATATCCCGAAACACGAAGGTAAACCCTCTATTTATTTTACAGGAAATTCGCTTGGTGCAATGCCAAAAAAAGCAACAGAAGCCATTCAGACTGAGCTCAATGACTGGGCAGAACTTGGTGTAGAAGGTCATTTTAAGGCAAAAAATCCTTGGATGCCTTATCATGAATTTTTTCAGAAAGATTTGGCTAAACTCGTTGGCGCAAAAGAAAGCGAAGTCTTGCCAATGAACAGCCTGACGACTAATTTGCATTTGTTGATGGTTTCTTTTTATCAGCCAACAGCAAAGCGTTTTAAGATTATTTGTGAAGAAAATGCCTTCCCTTCAGATCAATACGCACTCGAATCTCAGGTCAAATTTCATGGTTACGATCCCGAAGAAGCTTTGATTGAACTCAAAGCTCGTCCAGGCGAATTTACGCTCCGAACCGAAGATATTTTGGAAGCCATAGAAACCCACAAAGAGGAAGCTGCTTTGTTGATGATTGGTGGCGTAAACTACTACACAGGTCAGGTTTTTGACATGAAAACCATTACCGCTTTTGCCAAAGCAAGAGGACTTTTTGTTGGTTGGGATTTGGCTCACGGCGCCGGAAATATTGACCTCGAACTCCACGATTGGGATGTCGATTTTGCCGCTTGGTGTTCTTATAAATACCTTAATGCTGGTCCAGGTTCAATTTCGTCGATTTTTATTCACGAAAAACATCACAAAAACCCAGATTTACCGAGATTTACTGGTTGGTGGGGTTATCGAAAAGCCGATCGTTTCGAAATGAAAAAAGGCTTTGTACCTATAGAATCTGCCGAAGCTTGGCAACTTAGTAATGTTCCTGTTCTGGCAATGGCAGCTTATAAATGTTCTTTAGAAATTGTGCATCAGGCTGGTTTTCAGAACATGAGAACTAAATCCAAAAAGCTAACTCAGTTTATGGATGTGGTACTCGAAAGCATCGAAACCAAACATAAAAGTTCTATTTTTGAACTCATTACACCAAAAAATGAAGCTGAAAGAGGCTGTCAATTTTCTTTATTTATTCACGGTTACGACAAGACATTTTTTGATGCCTTGACCGATCAAGGTGTCATTTCAGACTGGCGCGAACCGAATGTGATTCGCATTGCTCCTGTGCCACTCTACAATTCGTTTGAAGACATTTTCCGTTTTGGGCAAGCCCTCGAACACGTTATCAAAACCCTAAATTAAGTTCTGATGGAACAACAACATATTCAAATTGCTGGTGCCGGACTCGTTGGCTCTTTACTCGCCTTGATGTTAGCTCAAAAAGGACATAAAATCGATATTTTTGAAGCTCGTACCGACAGCCGAAAGGCATCTAACTATTCGGGTCGATCAATCAATTTGGCTTTATCTGATCGTGGTTGGAAAGCACTCGAATTAGTGGGCATTGCCGACAAAATAAAAGCCCAAGCCATTCCGATGTATAAACGTGTGATGCACGCCACCGATGGCAGTTTGACCGAGCAATATTATGGCATCAATCAACAAGCTATTTATTCGGTTTCTCGAGGCGGATTGAACAATCAAATGATTAGTCTAGCCGAAGAACACCCTGATGTTTCGGTACATTTCGACCACAAATGCCGTGGTGTAGATTTGAAAAATACGAAACTCTTACTCGAAAATAAAGTTACTGGAAAACGTCTGGAATCAGCTTCAGATTTGATTTTTGGTGCGGATGGTGCTTTTTCTAAAGTCAGATTGAGTATGCAACGCACCAATCGCTTCAATTATGAACAAGAATATATTGATCACGGTTACAAAGAGTTAGAAATTCCAGCTAACGCTGATGGAACTCATAAATTAGAAAAAAATGCTTTGCATATTTGGCCTCGTGGCGAATTTATGCTCATTGCTTTACCTAATTTGGACGGTAGTTTTACCTGTACACTCTTTTTGCCTTATGAAGGCGAAACCTCTTTTGAAACGCTTACGAGTCGAGAAAAAGTGCACACCTTTTTTCAAACCTATTTTCCAGATACTTTAGATTTGATTCCTGATTTGGTGGAAGATTTTTATCAAAATCCAACCTCTTCGCTTTGTATCATCCGTTGTTTTCCTTGGGTTCGAGAACAAACGGCGCTTATCGGCGACGCTTCTCATGCCATTGTGCCATTTTATGGTCAGGGTATGAATTCAGGTTTTGAAGATTGTTCAATTCTTCATCAATTATTGGAAGATAATGACGATTGGACGTCGATTTTAGACCAATATCAAGACCTAAGAAAAGAAAACGCCGATGCTATTGCCGATTTGGCGATGTATAATTTTGTTGAAATGCGCGACAAAACAGCTGATCCTGACTTTTTACTCAGAAAAAAAATCGAGAAAAAGCTTTTAAAAGAACATCCAGACCATTGGATGCCACTTTATTCTATGGTTACCTTTAGCCATATTCCTTATGCCGAAGCTTTAGAAATTGGTAAAAAACAAAGTAAAATTATGGATGAAGTCATGGCTTACTTTCCGAATATTGAAGAGGTTTGGGATAGTAAAATTGTGGAAGACAAAATTTTGTCTTTACTGTATTGAAATTAAAATAATCGACTGATTATAAATAAATTATGTTTTCTAAATCCGCCTGCGAAGAGGTTTTAAAATCCTATTGGGGCTACCCAAATTTTAGGTTACAACAGTGGGAAGTGATAGAACACAGCTTGAATGGCGGCGATGGTTTGGTGCTTTTCCCGACTGGTGGTGGAAAATCGCTTTGTTATCAAATTCCGGGTTTGGTTTTGGATGGTATTTGCATTGTGGTCAGTCCGCTGATTTCTTTGATGAAAGACCAAACGGACGAATTATTGAGTAGAGGAATTTCTGCTGCTTATTACAATTCCGAACTCAATCTTCAACAACGGATTCAACTTTGGAAATCGGCTCAAAAAGGACAATTAAAATTTGTTTTTATTTCTCCCGAAGCACTTGGTAATCAACAGATTTTAGAAGAACTTAAACTACTAAACATCAATCTCATTGCTATTGATGAAGCCCATTGTGTGTCGGAATGGGGACATGATTTTAGACCGAGTTACCTCAAAATCCATGAAGCTCTAGCCGAACTTCCAGACGACATTCCCCGATTGGCATTAACGGCAACGGCAACACCAAAAGTATTAGAAGAAATTAAACTCAAGCTCAATTTGAGGCTTGTTCAGCTGTTTAAATCGAGTTTTAAACGTTCTAATTTGGCGTATTTTGTCATCAAAAGTGAAAATACAGCCCAATATGTAGAGCGCATCATCCGAAAAAATAAATCTTCTGGGATTATTTATGCGAAAAGTCGAGCGCAATGCCATCAAATTTCTAGCTGGTTAAATCAGATTGGTTTTAGTTGTAAAGCCTATCACGCTGGTTTGTCTTCAGAAAATAGAAACCTGATTCAACAGCAATGGAAAACAGGCGAAGTGCCGATTGTAGCTGCCACCAATGCCTTTGGAATGGGCATCAACAAAGCTGATGTGCGCTGGGTTATTCATTTGGATGCTCCACAAAATTGCGAAGCCTATTTTCAGGAAGCAGGTCGTGCTGGCCGTGATGGAGAACGTGCTTTTGCCGTTTTGTTTAGCAACAAACAACACGAAGATTGGATTGCCGATCAGAAGCGTTTTCAGCTTAGCGAAGACAATTTGAAACATTTTTTGCGCTATTTCTACCGTTTTCAACACATTAGTTTACATGAAGGTCAGGACAGAAAATACACTTTAAATCTAAAAGCGTTTTCAGATTATGCTGATATGAATGTCGCTTTAATAAAGCGTTGTTTGACACATCTGAAGAATCATGAGTTTCTGAATTTCAATACCTTAAAAACAAATAGAACGTATTTTAAATTTAGAAATCTCAACCTTGATCCTGATGTCTTTTCCGATCAGCAAGAACATTTATTTAAACTCTACGCGCATTTTATTCGCCAACACGCCGGCGAGCATCTGTCGCTCATTCCGATTGACGAAGATTGGCTTTCGCAATACCTTGGCGTACTCAAACCAAAACTTAAAAACTACCTCAAACGCTTAGAGAAACTCAAACTCATCAGTCTTTATGAGCCAGAAGATTATTTTGTAACCTTGACATATAATCGAGAACAAAATCAGAATCGATTTTTGGGACTTAAAGCCTTGAATCAGATCAATATACACCGAGAAAACCAAGCTTATGATATGCAATTGTATATCCAAAACTCGGAACGTTGCCGAACGGCTTGGATGATGAATTATTTTAGTGAACAATCGGATTACAATTGTGGTATTTGTGATGTTTGCCTCAAAAACAAACCAGATTCTGAGCAAGAAAAGAATTTAAAAGCGTCTGTTGATCAATATGTTAGTTCGCCAATTGATTTTAATGATTTACTTTCAAACTTTCGATTACAAGATCAATCAGTCGTAAAACATTACCTTCAGGAACTTATTCTGAACAAAACAATAAAACTTACGAATCAATTTATTTCACCCAATAATTGAGTTTTATCATTACATTTCATCGTCAAATACCATCATTGAACACTCTAATATGACAAAAAAACCTTCAATAATTTTTATGGGCACGCCCGAATTTGCGGCGCACATTCTTCAAGATTTGATTGATTCAAATTACCCTGTTTTAGCCGTCGTTACGGCACCAGATCGCCCCGCAGGACGAGGACTAAAACTCAAAGCGTCGGCAGTTGCCCAAACTGCAGAACGCAATAATCTTCCTGTTTTGAAACCCGAAAAACTTAGAAATCCTGATTTTTTGGAAGATCTAAAAGCCTTTAATGCCGAGGTTTTTGTGGTCATTGCCTTCCGCATGTTGCCCGAATTGGTTTGGAGCATGCCAGCTAAAGGTACCTTCAATCTACACGCTTCGCTTTTGCCACAATATCGTGGTGCGGCGCCCATTCATTGGGCGATTATCAATGGAGAACAAACGACTGGACTTAGCACCTTTTTTATTGATAAACAAATAGATACAGGCGATACT
>JBMYYR010000058.1:0-11248 GCA_049609625.1 Flavobacteriales bacterium
AAAACGTTTTTAGAATCGAAATACTAGATGAAAAACATACTTTTTTTTCTATTTTTTATTGTAAGTCTTTCTGTTTCAGCTCAAAAAAAATATTTCTACAAAAATCCGAAATTTAAATATTTACCTTTAGAATTAGCAATCAATATTCAATCGCCAGCCTATTTTGGTTTCGATATTGGACTTGAAAATCCGATTATTCAAAAAAGTGAATCCAATTTAATTCATGGCGTGCCTTCAAGACAATTAAAAGAGGTTTTATCTCGTGTTAACTTAGCCAATCATTTTGTTAAATTAGATGAGTTTAATCTTCATCAGATTCAATTGAGTATTGGTGGAAGTTATCGGGAAACTTATGATAATCAATGGTATATTGAACCAATGATGCATTTCTCTTATGCTTATCAGTATGAAATAGAAACGGGGAATCGTTATGATTTAAAACCTCAATTAACGTTACAATTTGGCTTCGGAAAAAACGATCGGATTTATAAACTAACCGACCGCTTGTTGTATTGTCGGCCAGGTTTGATGTTCGATTTGGCGAGCGAGCAAGAAACAAAAGTACATGCTGTGCTGGCTTTCGGGTTCCAATCTACGTTTCAGGGTTTGCGCCTCAAGCGTTGGGCTAATCCATGGTTTAAGAACCGTAAAAAACCAGAGCCCGAATTTGAGTTTTCTGGACAAAGTTATGGTCAAGAAAGTGGAAAAAACAAAGCCATCAAACGAAAAAAACTCAACAAAAAGAAGCGAAAATACAAAACATTGAAGAAAAAATAAGCCCCAAACAACACCTCTTATGAAACATACGCTAAGCCTCCTTTTGTGCTGTCTATTCTTAAATTCTTGGGCGCAGACTTCCGAAGAAAAAACACAGATTCAAGCCTTTTTTGACCAAGCATTAACAAAAAGTATGGCCTACGAAGATCTACGGGTATTGTGCAAAGATATTGGCGCAAGACTCAGTGGATCAAAGGCTTTGGAGCAAGCTGTGGTTTGGGGAGACACCACTTTTCAAGATCTAAATCCAGATACGGTTTATAAACAAGAGGTTTTAGTACCGCATTGGGAACGCGGTAGAGAGCAAGCTCATTATTATGACAAAAACGGACGAACTAAACTAAAAGTCAAAACGCTGGGTGGCTCTGTCGGCACGGGCTTGTCCACGCTTCAAGGTTCTGTTATCCAATTCAATAGCTTGACCGATTTAGAAAATGCCGACCCAAAAACAGTTGAAGGTAAATTTGTGTTTCTAAACCAGCCCTTCGACGAAACGTATATCAATACCTTTGATGCCTACGGCGCCTGCTCGGTTAATCGATTTATGGGCGCCATAAAAGCCGCCGAAAAAGGAGCCATTGCCATCTATGTTCGCTCACTTTCCAACCACGACAACAAGCATGCTCACACCGGATCGATGGCCTACAAAACTGGTCTCGATTCTATACCAGCTGTGGCTTTGAGCGCAAAAGCGGCTAATATATTAGCTTTAGATTTAGCCAATGACCCCACGCTAACGGCCTATCTCAAACTCCAAACTACTCACTATCAAGATGCACGTTCTCATAATGTTATTGCCGAACTAAAAGGCAGTCAATTTCCTGATCAATACATTACAATTGGTGCGCATTTAGATTCTTGGGATGTTGGCGAAGGCGCTCATGATGATGGCGCTGGTGTGGTTCAAACCATTGAAGTTTTGCGTTTGTTCAAAACCATGACTATTCAACCAAAACACAGCATTCGTTTTGTTCTATTTACGAATGAAGAAAACGGAGCTAAAGGCGCGTTTCGATATGCTCAACTAGCTGAATTACAGAGCGAAAACCATATTCTAGCCATCGAAAGTGATCGCGGTGGATTTAGTCCGCGAGGTTTTCAAATCGACTCTAAAAACACCACATTGATTGAACAAATCCGATCGTGGAAGCCATTTTTAGAACAATTCGGATTACATGATTTCTCTGAAGGCTATGCTGGCGTTGATATTAATCCATTAAAATCTGTAAATCAAAACATTACACTTATCGGATTAAAGCCTGATAGTCAACGTTATTTTAGTCATCACCATGCCGATTCGGACGTTTTTGAATCCGTGAATCGTCGTGAACTTGAGCTTGGAGCGGCTTCCATGGCTGCTCTACTTTATTTGCTCGATAAAAACTTATAAACCTCTATGTCAAATCCATTTTTTTCAGCATTTTCGACACTTCATCAAACTTGCCCGTTTACACAAATTGAGACGGCACATTTTCTACCTGCATTCGAAAAAGGCTTAACGGAAGCCAAAGCCGACATCGAAAAAATAAGCTCAAATCCTGAACCTGCGAGTTTCGAAAACACGATTGAAGCTTTGGAATTTAGCGGTAGCTTACTCAGTCGAGTGTCTTCGGTGTTTTTTAATCTCAATTCTGCCGAAACTTCTGATGAAATTCAGCAAATTGCTCAAGAAATTTCTCCAAAACTGAGTGCGCATGCCAATGACCTTAGTTTGAATAAAGCTCTTTTTCAGCGTATTAAATCTTTGTTTGAACAAAAAGATACATTAGATCTAACGGTTGAACAAAGTCAACTTTTAGAGAAAAATTATAAGTCATTTACTCGGAACGGAGCGAATTTATCAGTACCAGATCAAGAAACCTTACGCCAAATAGATCAAAGCTTAGCTAAACTAAAACTACAGTTTGGAGAGCATGTTTTGGCTGCAAACAATACGTTTGAGCTTTTGGTTTCTGATGAACATCAACTAAAAGGCTTGCCAAAATTTGCTTTAGACACTGCCAAATCACTTGCAGAATCTAAAGGCAAATCAGGCTATATGTTCACGCTCGATTATCCGAGTTATATTCCTTTTATGACCTATTGCGAAAACAGGACATTGAGAAAAGAATTGAGTCTAGCGTTTGGTTCTAAAGCCTATAAAGACGAACGATTTTCGAATGAATCTTTAGTTTTGGAAATAGCTCAATTACGCTTCGATCGGGCTAAATTGTTGGGCTACGAAAGTCATTCTGCCTTTGTCTTAGAACCACGAATGGCGGAAAAAACAGAAACAGTTTTAGACTTTTTAGCTGACTTAGAAGCAAAATCAAAGCCATTTGCGCAACAGGAATTTAAAGAACTTTCTGCTTTTGCCAAAGAACAAGATGGCATAGAAAATCTTCAGGCTTGGGATGCCGCTTTTTATACCGAAAAGCTTAAAAAACAGCGTTTTAATTTCGATGAAGAAGAGTTGAAACCCTATTTAGAACTCGAAGCCTGTTTAGATGGTGTGTTTCAGGTCGCATCCAAACTCTTTGGACTCCGCTTTGTCAAAAATGAAACTATTGAGGCTTACCATCCTGATGTTCAGGCTTTTGAAGTCTTTGATGAAGACCAAAGATTTATTTCTGTTTTTTACGCCGATTTCTTTCCGAGAGCTGGAAAAAGAGGTGGTGCATGGATGACTTCATTTAAAGACCAATGGCAAAAAGAGGGCGAGAACAGCCGACCTCATATTTCTATTGTTTGCAATTTTACACCTCCAAATCATAATACGCCTTCTTTACTCACATTCAATGAATTAACAACACTTTTTCATGAATTTGGACATGCATTACACGGCATGTTGGCCAACACCACTTATCCAAGTTTGTCGGGAACAAACGTCTCTTGGGATTTTGTTGAATTGCCTTCCCAATGGTTAGAAAACTGGTGTTACGAAAAGACCTGTTTAGATTTATTTGCTAAACATTATCAGAACAAAACTGCCATTCCGATGGAGTTGGTTGAAAAAATCAAAGCCTCTTCAAGTTTTATGGAAGGCATGAAAACCTTAAGGCAAGTCTCTCTAGCTCAGCTGGATATGACTTGGCATGCTGGTAATCCAAATCAATTCAAAACCTTGGAAGAAGCCGAAGAGCGCGCCTATGCCAACACCAGACTTTATCCAAAAAATGACGAAACTTGTACCAGTACAGCCTTTTCTCATATTTTTCAGGGTGGCTATTCTTCTGGCTATTATTCTTATAAATGGGCAGAAGTTTTGGATGCAGATGCCTTTGAAGCTTTTAAAGAACAAGGTGTGTTCAATCAAGAGCTTGCGCAAGAGTTCAGAACGCATATTTTGGAAAAAGGCGGCACCGAAAATCCGATGGAACTTTACAAAAGATTCCGTAAAAAAATGCCAACTAACGACGCTTTGCTAAAGCGCGCAGGTTTGTTGAGCTAATTTCCATAGGTCAATTGCTGCAAGTGAGTTAAATTGAACATGACACAGAACACTGCTAAACCGACAAATTTGATCAACATAAAAAACAAAAAAGCCATTTTGAAAAATTCAAAATGGCTTTTTTAATGGTTTTAAAAAATCAACTATTGCATCTGATTCTTAATAAGTTGAATGTCTTCAGGGTTCATCATACGATCTTGGATGATACTGATAAAATTATATTCAAGTGCTTCATTCGGGAAGGTAAATAATTCCACAATATCAAGAGCTTGAGCTGTGCTGTAACACAATCCGATCATTTCGGTTCTAAGTGTTATTAATTTTTCATGGTCATCGGAAATGGAGTTGTAAACAGCTATCAAATCCGTGTGTGTGGCATCAGAAATGGCTGATGGACATTCGGTTGAAAAAGATAAGGTTGAAAAACCAAAAATAAAGAGAAATAAAGCTTTAACGTACATAATAACTGGCGTTAAGAGGTTAATAAAAATAAAACAAAACGTCCTGAAACGAGAAAACGAAAACAAGACTAAGCACAAAGTTACATTTTTTTTCTAACTATTGTAGTCGCTTAAGTTTATTGTTTTGAAACTAAATCTTATCTATCTCGCCTAGTTCACTCAAAATCAGCTAACAAAATGCTTTTGTCCTGTTTTTGTGGACTTTTTTAATTCGACGTCTGAGGAGGATGATTTTGGAAGGCAATGCAAGAAAATACGTTGGAAAATAAAAAACAAGAAATACATTGAAATACGTTATTGTATATCAATAATTGCCAGTATTTTTGCAAAACATAATTTTAAAACCAAACAAAATGGCTGTTTTAGTAGGAAAAAAAGCACCTGCATTTAAAGCAAATGCAGTAGTTGACGGAACAAAAGTGGTAAACGATTTTTCGTTAGACCAATTTGAAGGAAAGAAAAACGTAGTATTGTTCTTCTATCCAAAAGATTTCACTTTTGTTTGTCCGACAGAATTACACGCTTTTCAAGCGAAATTAGACGAGTTTAAAACCAGAAATACCGAAGTTGTTGCCGTTTCTACCGATACAGAAATGAGCCACTGGGGATGGTTGAATATGGAAAAAAGTCACGGCGGAATCAAAGGCGTTACTTACCCAATTGTAGCCGATACCAACAAAACAATCTCAAAAAACTACGATGTATTGACTGGGGATTATTTCTATAACGAAAATGACGAATTGGAAGCAACTCAGGAACTTATCGCTTATAGAGGTTTGTTTTTGATTGACAAAAACGGTATTGTACAGCACCAGCTAGTCAACAATTTACCTTTGGGTAGAAATGTTGATGAGGCACTAAGAATGGTAGATGCACTTACGTTTTTTGAAGAAAACGGCGAAGTTTGTCCAGCCAACTGGTCGGAAGGAAAAGAAGGTATGAAAGCAAGCCACGAAGGCACTGCCGAATATTTATCGAAGAACTAAACCTGTTTTAGAACCAAACAAATAAATTCGCCTCGTGCGGATTTATTTGTTTAAAAAATCTTATCATTATGTCACAATACAACCAAAATCAACCAGGATTGAAACCAACAAAACTACCTATTTTTATTGGCGTCGGATTCTTTATTCTATTCATTCTATTCAAATCTACAATAACCATTGGGCCAGGAGAAGGCGGTGTTATTTTTGAGACGCTTGGCGACGGTATAAATACCGAAATGACCTACGGCGAAGGATTTCATCTGGTTGCGCCATGGAATAAGATGATTGTTAGAAAAGTTAGACAGCAATCTATCGCTGAAGAAATGAACGTATTGTCAGTCAATGGATTAGAAGTGAAAGTTAGTGGAACGATTTGGTACGAGCCTGAATTTTCTAACTTAGGACACCTCATAAAAACCAAAGGAGAAGATTACGAACGCGAACTTTTAGCTCCAGCTATTAGTGCTGCAGCACGATCTGTTGTTGGTCGTTATACACCAGAACAATTGTACTCGAGTAAGCGAGACGTCATTGAGCAAGAAATACTTGCCGAAGTACAATCTGTACTTCAAGATCAGTATTTGAGAGTGAAAAAAGTACTTGTAGAAGACGTCAAACTACCTTCGACCATCAGAACGGCCATCGAAACCAAATTGAAACAAGAGCAAGAATCGCTTGAGTATGAATTTCGTTTAGCAAAAGCCCAAAAAGAGGCCGAAAGACAAAAAATTGATGCAGAAGGTAAAGCCGCCGCAAACCGTATTTTGAGCGCCTCTCTGACCGACAAAATTCTGAAAGAAAAAGGCATTGAAGCCACAATAAAACTCTCAGAATCAAACAATTCTAAAGTAGTTGTGATTGGATCTGGCGATGGTGGCATGCCGATTATTTTGGGAAACAATTAAATTTTATTTCTCATAAAACTTAAGAAAATCCGCCACGTGCGGATTTTTTTGTTTGAAGAACTCACTAAAAACTAAAATTCGATAGAAACTAAGTTTTGATTTTAGTTTATGAAACTTATCTTTGTCCATCTAATTTAATACACTATGGCTTTAATAAAATCTATCTCTGGCATCCGCGGAGAAATTGGCGGACAAGTAGGTTCGTCACTTACACCAGTTGACATCGTGAAATTTACGAGCGCTTATGCGCAATGGCTTTTGGCTCAACATCCTAATCAAAAAACCAAAGTTATTATTGGTCGAGATGCACGAATGTCGGGCGCTGTGGTTTCTCAAATGGTGTCGTCTACTTTGCAAATGATGGGTATTGATGTGGTCGATTTAGGCTTGTCGACTACGCCAACCGTCGAAATGGCAGTCGTTTGGAATCAAGCCCAAGGTGGAATTATTCTGACCGCAAGTCATAATCCCAAACAATGGAATGCCTTAAAATTACTCAACCAAAAAGGCGAGTTTATTTCTGGAGCAGATGGAGAAAAACTGTTGCAGTTAGCTGAAAATGAAGCCTTTGATTTTGCTTTAGTTGATGATTTAGGAAACTATTCAACAGAAAATTCGGCTATAGATCGCCATGTAAATTTGATTTTAGATTTACCTTTGGTCAAAGCTAATTTAGATAAAAAACGATCACTAAAATTTGTGGTCGATGCTATAAATTCCACTGGAGCAACAGCTGTTCCTGCCATGTTAAAAGCACTTGGTTATCATGACGTTGTGGTGCTCCACGGCGCTATGCACGGCGATTTTGAACACAATCCAGAACCTTTAAAAGCGCATCTAAAAGCGATTTCGGAAGCTATGATTTCTGAAAAAGCCGATATTGGTATTGTGGTTGATCCCGACGTAGATCGTTTAGCTTTTGTCTGCGAAGATGGGACCATGTTTGGCGAAGAATATACACTTGTGGCTGTTGCCGATTATGTGTTGCGTCATCAAGCCGGCACCACAGTTTCCAATATGTCGTCAACAAAAGCTTTGCGCGATGTTACCGAAAAACTAACTGATTTTCAATCTTTTAGCTCCGCTGTTGGCGAAGTGAACGTGGTGGAAATGATGAAAGAAAAACAAGCCACAATTGGCGGAGAAGGTAATGGCGGTATCATTTATCCTGAGCTTCATTATGGTCGTGATGCCTTGGTTGGTATTGCACTTTTCCTGAATCATTTTGTTGATTTTGAAGGCTCGCTTTCGCAATTTAGAGATCAATATCCTTATTATTTTATAGCTAAAAAGAAAATTGAACTCAGTGCCGATTTCGATATTGATGCCGCCTTAGCTCAGCTAAAAGCACAATATGAAACCACTCAAGAAATCAATACCATTGATGGATTGAAGCTCTATTTTGAGGACTCTTGGGTGCATATAAGAAAATCGAATACCGAACCTATTGTTCGAATTTATGCTGAAGCCACTTCCGAGGATTTAGCAAACCAACTTGCCGACCGTTTTATAGCCGAACTCCAAAAACTGAACTAATGATGAGAGTGTATTTAGACAATGCCGCCACCACGCCTATCGACCAAGAGGTACTCGATGTAATGACCCAAACCATGGCAAGCCATTACGGCAATCCCTCTTCCACCCATTTATTAGGTCGGAAAAGTAAAAGTTTGATCGAAACGGCGCGTAAAAATATCGCCAAGCACCTCAATTGCACACCAGGAGAATTGGTCTTTACGTCGGGTGGAACAGAAGCTGACAACATGGCTATCAACTGTTCTGTCAATCACTTAGGAGTTCGTCATATTATTACGTCTAAGTTAGAACATCATGCCGTTGGACATACGGCAGATAATATTTGTGATGGTAAATCGGTTAAATTATCTTGTGTCAATTTGGATGAAAAAGGACATATTGATTTACAACATTTAGAAGAACTTTTGGCAGGAAATTCAGAAAAAACTTTGGTGTCTTTGATGTATGCCAATAACGAAATTGGGAATTTACTCCCTGCTGAAGAGGTGTCGAACTTATGTAGAAAATACAAAGCTTATTTTCATTCAGACACCGTGCAATCTATGGCGCATTACGAATACGATTTAGATCAATTTGAGGTTGATTTTATTACCTGTGCCGCTCATAAATTCCACGGACCAAAAGGTGTCGGCTTTTTATATATCAACAAAGATGTTAAGATTTCACCGATGATTTTTGGTGGTGCGCAAGAAAGAAATATGCGTGGCGGAACTGAAAATCTTCATGGTATTGTAGCCATGTCTAAAGCCTTTGATGTGGCTTATCGAGATTTAAAAGCGCATCGAAATCACATCGAAGGTCTGAAACAATACATGATAGATCAGCTGAAAGCAAAACTCGATGATGTACGCTTTAATGGCGATTCGGCAAATTTAGACCGAAGTTTATACACGGTTTTGAGTACTTCTTTGCCAAAAACAGAACACTCAGCCATGCTTTTATTTCATTTAGATATTTTGGGTATTTGTTGTTCTGGAGGTTCGGCTTGCTCTTCGGGTTCTAACAAAGGTTCTCATGTTTTAGAAGGCATCAACGCCGACATGGAGCGCCCAGCCGTCCGATTTTCATTCTCAAAATATAACACAAAGGAAGAGATTGATTATGCTGTAGGTCAGTTGGTTGAGTTGTATTCTTGATGTTGGGTTTTTATGGCGCATAAAAAAACATGAAACTTTGAAATCATATTATCATTATTCAAATAAAATATCAAAAAAGGAACTATACAATGGATTGGTTGGATGTGGTCTATTTGCAGAGAAGATTCCTAATTTTCTTTGCAGTAAAGAGTTTCTGAAATACTCCAAAACTATTACTATTCCCGTTGATAATAAACCTAAAGATTATATCAGGTATTCAAGTATGCGGAATATTAATGTGCCAAGACAAATGGCTATACCCGAACCTTTTGTTTATGCAAGTTTGTGCAATTCCCTTAAATTAAATTGGGATAAAATTCAGAAAAATTTTAAGAAAAACACACAAAAAGACAAGTTTAAAGTAAGTAGAATACACCTTAGAAAGCTTAAAGGGAAATGCTCTCTATTTGAGATGAATTATAAGAATTATGAAGATGACGGCTTCCCTGAACAAGACTTGATAATAAAAAGTAAATATGTTGTAATTGCTGATATTTCAAAATGCTTTCCAAGTATTTATAGCCATGCAATTGCATGGGCGTTAGTTGGGAAATCTTTTGCGAAAACAAATAGAAATCCAGAAAATTGGTTCAACGAGTTAGATTTTAGAACCCGAAATGTTAAATACGGAGAAACAAATGGGGTCTTAATTGGACCTCATACTTCAAATTTGATTTCTGAAATTATTTTAACTAAAGTCGACAAAGAATTAAGAAAAAAAGGATTTGAATATATTAGGCATATAGATGACTATACTTGTTATACAAAATCGTATGAAGAAGCTGAAAAATTCTTCCTCGATCTATCTACTGAATTGAGTAAGTATGAATTGTCCTTGAATTTAAAAAAATCAGAAATTTCTCCTTTACCAAAAGCAAGTGTGAAAAATTGGGTTAATAGACTAAATCATTATGTTTTTGTCAATACCTATGAATATTTTGGTAAAAAAGGATTAAAGGTTAGAGAGCTACAAGGTTTTATTGACTTTTCAATTGATTTAATGCTCAAGGAGCAAAGTGATGCTTCGGTTTTAAATTATGCCATAAAAATAATAGCTAACAAACATTTAGGAATAGGAGCAAAAGAATATTATTTAAAACAAATCCACCATCTTGTTTTGCTTTTTCCTTACTTAGTAAGTATTTTGGAAGAGTATGTTTTCAAACCACATAAAGTTGAGAAATCGATTGTCAAGTCAATAGCAAATGATATTTATGCCTATGGAATTGAGCGAAATATATATGAAGCATGTTCTTACGCTTTATATTGGGCGTCAAAATATGGTTTTAAGCTTGATGCAAAAAAAGTCAAAAAAAATGCTTTGAGATCTAATGATTGTATATACATGTTGTCTGCTTTCATTTATCACAGAAAAACAAAGCCAAAAGCATATTTAGCTGAATACAGAGATAAAGCAGAATCATTAAAAATAACTGATTTTGATAGATATTGGGTGTATATTTATGAAGTATTACCTTGGTCAGATTTACCACTTTCTTATAAAGAGATGAAAAAAGAGAAAATATCATTTTTGAAATCAAAGTATAAATAACTAAATTTTCGGATATTATGAAGGAATTTATCTAAAGAACCATCCTCTACTCCTTCACCCGAATAGGAAAATACCCTTCCACAGCCAAAAGATCATTTCTGCCATAGCTAAACCAAGCTGTCAGATTAATCAATCTGTTGATTTCCAATCTTTTACCTCTGTTTAGTCTCCAAACTGAGTAGTGTGCCGTGTTTTCGGTATCGCCAGCACGAATACTTAGTTGTTGTGCTTAGTTTTTTATTGTTCTTCTATTGTTGATTGTCCTTTTGAATAATCTCCTGATGTCCATTCCCAATTTTCATAAAGACGAATTTTTCCGTTTTCTAGAATTTCAGGCTTCGAACTACATTTCCCTGTCATAATCTGGTTTTTGTCATTAACTTGATGATAAACCATATTAATATTCCCATATTTATCGACAATCCCAATCGAGTGTCCTTTCACTATTTTACCTCCTGAGTATTC
>JBMYYR010000059.1:0-11211 GCA_049609625.1 Flavobacteriales bacterium
CATCTAAATTCAAGAATCCCGAGCTACAATTTAGTGAAATGTTATGACGAAAATCCGCTCTTAAATAAATACATCAATACCTTAAACTTCACTCAAAGTTTGAGTTGCCTAACAAGCCATTTATGGGATGAAGAAAATGAAAAGATGATTAGCTTTAGACAGTTTTTTAGAAATAAACGGGCAATGGCTCAGCATTTCTAGGCTGATAAGAAAATGAGTACGCTTGTTGATTCATTATAAAAAAATGTTCAAAATCAGTTAAACAAACTCATAAGATTTCAAAAAGAACTCAACTCTTTTTAATGAATTAAAGTTCTAACAATGAGCAAACTAAAACATCATTAACAGATATAATACGTTTCTTTTTTTCTTGTTATCTACGCTTTGCTACAAAAAGAAGAGACCATACTCTAACTCAAAAAATAATTGTATTTTTGCCGAATCAATTTTAGCTATTCATCCTGATTATAAAATTAAGAAGAATAACTACCGTTTAATCTTTTAAAAAAAATAATACAATATGGCCATTCTAAATTACGAAGACGAACTTTCCCGCCGTGTTAAAGAAGAAAAAGCAACGGTTGAACTTATCAAAATCGTTAGCGACCTTTGGTTGGACAAACAAATCGAACTCGTGTTGTTTCGCAAACCTTTGCGCGACAAAAAAATGAGTGAAATTCTCAGTGTGTTTGACTATGCACGAGATTTTGTAAATAAACCTATTGAAATTTTCAGCGCATTAGAAGTTGCTAAATGTATTGAAAAAGGCGCCTATTCGGCATCCAAGCTTGATTTAGGAAAATTAGTTTACCAAACCACTAACGAGCCTGATTTAGAGGCTTTTATAACTAAAAAATTGAAACCTTTTGAGCATCAAGACAATGCCAATATTGATCCAAAAGATGTGATTCTCTATGGTTTTGGGCGTATTGGTCGATTGCTTGCTCGTGAACTGATTATGCAAGCCGGAAAAGGCGATCAGTTAAGACTTCGTGCTATTGTTGTTCGAAATAACTCTGAAGAACAAATCATTAAGCGTGCTGCACTATTGAGAACCGACTCCGTACATGGCGAGTTTCCGGGGACAGTAGTAGAAGACTTTGAAAATAAAGCACTGATTATCAACGGACACCAAGTTCATTTAATTAAAGTCAATCAACCCGAAGATGCTGATTATACAGCTTTTGGAATCAACAACGCGTTGATACTAGACAACACGGGTGTGTTTACCAACAAAGAGTCTCTAAGTAGACATCTACAAGCCAAAGGGGTTTCAAAAGTTATTTTGACAGCTCCTGGAAAAGAAATTCCAAACATTGTTTTTGGCGCAAATCATTTAGATTATGATGTTGACTCTCATGACATTATGTCTGCAGCATCCTGTACCACTAACGCCATTACACCGATGCTAAAAGTGGTTACTGATAACTTCGGAATCGAAAAAGGACACATCGAAACAATTCATGCCTATACCAACGACCAAAATTTGGTCGACAACATGCACAGCAAAAATCGCCGAGGTCGGGCCGCAGGACTAAATATGGTTATTACGTCAACTGGTGCTGGAAATGCAGTCGTTAAAGTCATTCCTTCTCTGGAAGGGAAACTGACTGCCAATGCGGTTAGAGTACCTACACCCGATGGCTCTTTGGCTATTTTGAACTTAAATTTGGAAAAAGCCACTAATCTAGAAGAATTAAATGAAATTATGCGAACAGCAGCCATTCAAGGGCCTTTGGTTGAGCAGATTGAATTTAACCTTTCAAAAGAATTAGTTTCGGCTGATATTGTTGGAAAACCAGCAGCTTCTATTTATGATTCAAACGCAACGATTGTGTCAAAAGATGGAAAATCAGTTGTGATATACGCATGGTATGACAACGAATACGGTTATTCGAGGCAAGTGATGCGTTTAGCAAAATACATTGCCAAAGTAAGGCGTAAAACAAATTACTAAACGATTAGAGTTAGTCTACAAAAAAAAACCGAGTTCAATTAAACTCGGTTTTTTTATGCCTCACAGCTTCATCATTCTGCTTTTGTTTTGATTAATTCACAACACCTTAGTCTAATGCTTAACCTTTCAGATTCTCGTAGCCATCAGATCATTTTTTGATAAAATATGAGCTAAAATAATTATTCGGTTTGACCTAAAGTCTGTTAAAAATAGAGGAAAAACAGATTAATAGTTGTAAGTTTACAGTAAAATTACACGAAAATAAAAGCTACAAAAATGCACATAAAACGCATAGAATCCTCAAAACTAGCCCATACAAACTATAAAAACGAAACTTTTGGCACTTGTTTCACAGATTATATGTTCGAGATTCATTTCGAAAATGGAAAATGGTCTGAACCAAGCATAAAACCTTACGGCCCCTTTCAAGTCTCTCCATCCACCCAAGCATTTCACTATGGCCAAGTGTTTTTTGAAGGTATGAAAGCTTACAAAAATAATGAGGGTAAAATTATGTTATTCAGACCTTTAGAAAATGCCAAACGCTTCAACAAAACCGCCGAACGTTTGTGTATGCCCAGCCTGCCCGAGTCTATTTTTTTAGAAGGACTAAGCACGCTTTTGAGCCTTGACAAAGACTGGGTGCCCGCTAGCAAGTCGGCAAGTTTGTATATTCGTCCATTTATGTTTGCTTCTGGACTGGGTGTAAAAGCCTCAGAAAGCGCACGTTACACCATGATGATTATTTGCTGCCCTGTAGAAACCTATTATAAAAAACCTGTCAAGTTATTAGCTGAGAGACAATATGTTCGAGCCGCTATTGGCGGAACTGGTGCGGTGAAAGCTGGCGGAAACTATGCGGGTTCTTTTCAACCCGCACTTTTGGCTAGACAAAAAGGTTATGATCAAATTATGTGGACTGATGCCAAAACTCACAACCTTGTGGAAGAAGCTGGAACCATGAATATTTTCTTCCGTATAGGAAATAAACTTGTTACACCAATATTGAATGGTTCTATTCTGCCAGGAATTACCCGAAATAGCATCATTGCACTTGCCAAACACAAAGGCATTGAAGTAGAAGAGCGCCAAATTCCGCTTACAGAACTCGAAGAAGCCTACAAAAAAGGTGAACTCATTGAAGCCTTTGGAGCTGGAACAGCAGCTACTATTTCGAATATTTCAGAAATTAACATCGATGGAAATCAACTCTTTATTTCTGAAGACAACAGCATGTCAGCTGGACTAAAAGACGAACTAGAAGGCATAAAACGTGGCGATGTTGCTGATGAATTTAACTGGATGTATCAGGTGAGTTTATCGACCTCTTTGGGTTAAAAAAGGTCTAAATTTTAGTTATGATTTTGTAATATGAAACGCCTCTTAGAACGTATTTCTGCAAAGCACGACTTAATTTATCGTGTCTTGGTTTTGCTTGTCGGCATTGGAATTGTGGTGTATTTGATGCCAAGAGAAATTCGATTTAAGTATAATTTTTCGGAAAACAAACCTTGGCAACACGAACATCTGTACGCCGATTTTTCTTTTTCTATTGAGAAAGAAAAAGCTGAGCTTGAGTCCGAAAAATTAGAACTCAAAAGCAAAGCCAAACAATTTTATACAAAAAATGATGAGCTTGTCGATCAGAAAATTGAAGCCTTTAATCAGGTTTTTGACCAATGGCTTGAAGACGAAAAAGATAAGCAATTTTTAGATTTTCTATCAAAGAAGAAACGATTATCGGCAAATCAAATCAAAAAACTGAAAGCTTTAGGTCAAAAAAAACTAAAAACTGTTTACAACAAAGGGATAATGCCTTCAAATCTTGTTGGCAAAAAACACCTTTGGATTCGGAAAGCTTCGCAAGCCCAAGTGTTGCGCACCGAGCATTATTTGACCATCAAACAAGCTGTTGAAGAACTCAAAACGCTCAATGGACTTGATAGTCTGGAGCAAAAAACACTTTACACCACTTTTCAAAATCATCTAGAACCCAACATTGTTTTTGATGAAGTGCTCACAAAAAAAGCCCTCAAACAAAGCATAGAATCCATTCAAGTTTCTAAAGGATTTATTGAACAAGCGTCCCTTTTGGTCGCCAAAGGACAAATGGTTGACGACGCCACATTTCAGAAATTAAAATCGTATCGAAAAGCATTTAAAAAACGAAACTCAAACCAAACCAATCACGTTTTATTAGTTGTTGGTCAGGTTCTTATCACCAGTTTATGTTTTCTGATTCTCTTTGTTTTCATTCTCCAATTTAGAGAAGATGTTTTTGAAGACAACCGAAACATCACATTTATCTTTTTTAACGTCGTTCTGATGTTTTTGATGGCAAAAACCTGCATTTCATTCGACCCGAATTTAATTTACGCCTTGCCTTTCTGTTTGCTTCCGCTGATTCTAAAAGCCTTTTACGACACACGTTTGGCGCTTTTTGCTCATCTGATTACCGTTTTACTCGTTGGTTTCCTGACTTCAAATGATTTTGATTTTGTATTCATCCAATTTATTGGCGGAATCGTTTCCATCCTGACCGTTAATCGAATGTACAGACGTGCCGATTTGTTTATTTCTGCGTTCAAAATTATCTTGGTCTATGCCCTCTCCTATCTATCGATAGAAATGCTTCAAAACACTAGTATTCAGTCTATTGATTTAGAAAGATTAGGCTATCTCGCCATTGGTGGCTTACTCACTATTATGGCGTATCCGTTGATTTATGCTTTTGAGAAATTATTTGGCTTGACTTCGGATATTTCTTTACTCGAACTTTCGGACACCAACAGTCCGCTACTCAAAAAACTACAAGACGAAGTTCCGGGAACATTCCAGCATGCTTTGCAAGTTGCCAATTTAGCAGAATCGGGCGTGGCTGCCATTGGCGGCAATGTTCTTTTGGCTAGAGCTGGAGCTTTATATCACGACATTGGAAAGATGAAAAATCCTCAGTTTTTTATCGAAAACCAACACACATCGGTCAATCCGCACGATGATCTCGATCCTGAAACCAGCGCAAAACTTATCATTCAACACGTTATTAATGGTATCGAACTCGCCAAACGCCATAATATTCCCGATCGTATTATTGATTTTATTCGGACACATCACGGCACCAGTTTAGTTCAGTATTTTTATCGACAATACGTCAAGGAAAATCCTGAAAATGAAGCGATTAAATCCATCGATAACTTTAGATACCCAGGTCCAAAACCATTTTCCAAAGAAACGGCCGTATTGATGATGGCAGATTCGGTAGAAGCAGCCTCCAAGAGTATAAAAGAACCTGATGTAACCAAAATCAATACCTTGGTCGATAAAATTATTGAAAGCCAAATGAATGAAGGCCAGTTTGATCACGCTGACATCAGCTTGAAACAAATTTCTTTAATCAAGAAAATCTTTAAAGAAAAACTAAGGAATATTTATCACTTACGGATTGAGTATCCGGATTAGAAAGCCTTTTTAATTTTTGTTTGGCAATATGTTTTTGTTAGGCAAAACCATTCTAAAACGTAAACCCAACCCCCAATTTTACACTATTATTCTTCACATCGGTTGAGCTGTTTTTAAACATTCTGGTGAACGGATAAGTGTAATTGAGATTGACGTGTAGAAAGTGATTGACGTGATATTCCAATCCAATAATGGCACCCATTCCAAAAGTCTGTAAACCTTTTGGATTTTGAACTCGCGTTGATTTCACTTCGCCATCTTCTTTGTATTCCTGAAACACTTCCGAGTTGAGTAAAAAGGTGGTTTCGAGACCCGCAAACGCTGAATATTTATTGTTTTGATTATCTTTTACGATGTATTGAATATCCAAATATTGCGCTTTCAAATTGGTTGGTGCCTGATTTCCGCTACTATTTACTTCCAAATCTTCCATTAAATCGTCCCCATAAATCAAAGCTGTTTCGAAGCCTTCGTTTGAAAGGTAGCCGCCAATTTCGTATAAAAACTGTTTCGACGAACTCGGAATTTGCGCATAAGCTCCAAGATGATAATGCACCCGACTTTTGAGCCGCTCGATTAGATTTCCTGTCGGAAAACTGAGGTTTAATCCCGACCGAATACCAAATTGAGTTTTAGAAAACCGTTGGACTTTTCGCCCTTGCTCTTCTTTCGACTGTGCCTTAGTTTGCTGATTAACAAAAGCTAAAAGGATAATAAACAAACAATATAGTGTTGATTTTTTCATGTCTTATGATCGTTTTCCAAATATAGTTGAACCTAACCTTAGCATGGTGCTACCGCTGGCCAAAGCCAATTGATAATCGCCACTCATACCCATAGATAGAACTTTAATTTTAGGATTTTTATTTTGCTGAGCTTCAAAAAAAACTTGCATTTTTTTAAATTCAGCCTCAATTTCTTCTCTGTTTTTGGTCAAGCTTGCCATCGCCATCAAACCGTCAATTTCTAAATTTGGATAGTCTTCTAACCGTTCCAAAAACACCTCAGCTTCATCAAAACTAAAACCGTGTTTTGTCTCTTCTTTTGCCAAATGCACCTGAACCAAACAGTTTATTTTTCGATTATTTGCTTTGGCGCGCTTATCAACTTCTTTGGCCAATCGCTCAGAATCTAAAGCGTGAATTCTGGACACAAAAGGCGCAATATATTTTACTTTATTCCGCTGTAAATGCCCAATCATGTGCCATTCAATATCTTTTGGTAGCGTTTCATATTTAGAGCAAAGTTCTTGCACTTTGTTTTCTCCAAACTGCCTCTGCCCCACTTCATAAGCTTCCAAAATAGCTTCATTAGGCTTTGTTTTCGACACTGCAATAAGCTCAATATCAGAACTTAACTCAGTTTTCAAATTCAAAAGTCTTGTTTGTAGTTCTGTCCGATTAATATTCATAAATAATCAATCCGCTTCGGAGTTTTGGTTCAATATACGTACTTTTTGGAGGCATAATCAGCTCTTTGTCCGCAATTTCCTTTAATAAATTAATGTCTACCGGTTTGAGAAAAAAAGCGATGGCATTTTTCTCCGTTTCCAATTTAGTTTCGATGCTCGATTTCGATTCTAAATCCGAGAAAAACTCCACACGTTTATCATTTTTGATATCCTGAATATCCAAAATAGGTTCAAGAATGGTTTTGCTCAGCAATTCGGCGTCAAGCTTATCTACGGGAGAATTAATTTTGTACGTTTCTGATTTTAGATGCAAATCAAACCATTGCGTTCTAAACAACATTCTCATGCTGTTTTCGCCAAGTTCTTTTTCAGGATTTTGGATGGATTTAACTTCAAAATGTGTCTTTAATTTCGACATCAAATCATCTTCATTCAATTCAAAATCGCAATAAATAATACGATTAAACGCCGAGATTTTTAGTTGACTTTCAGGAATCAAACAAGCCATATAAAAGGCTGTCGGATGGTCTTTTTGACGAGCGTAATGATCTTGATATAATTTTGAAGAAGACGCCGAGCGGTGATGGCCATCGGCAATATAAAGTGAAGGTATGTCTGCAAAAAAGCCTTCAATTTTTTTAAGCTCTTCGGGTTTGTCAATCAACCACAATTCGTGGCGATCTTTGTTGGTTGTGCTAAAATCATAATCAGGATCTTTGGCCGTGTAACTCTCAAAACAGGCGTTTATTTCTTCTCGATCAGGATAGGTCAGCAACACAGGCTCAGCATTAAATCCGCAGATATTCAGGTAATTAGAAAATAACTCCTCCTTTTTTGGCAGCGTAGCTTCGTGTTTTTTTATATTGCCTTTGATGTATTCATTCACACTTACACCAGCAATAAGACCCAAAAAAGACTTTTCGGCATGGCTTTGTCGGTACAAATAGAAATGTGTGATGTTGTCTTTTTCTAGCCACTGTTGCTCACAAAAATTTTGAAATTTTTCTCTTACTTTTTCAAATTTCTCATGACCTTGTACTCGTTTTGACTTTTCTAAATGATTTTCTGGATGAATAATGTGTAAAAAAGTAAAGGGATTGCCTTTTAATTTAGATTTTAAATCCTCGGGAGAATACTCTAAATAAGATCGCGAAGCCACCAAATGAGCCAAGTGTTTTGGGGGTCTGATGCCTTTAAATGGGTTGAGTTGAGCCATAGGTTTTGATTAAGAAAGACAAAGTTACTGTTTGAGACTCAAATGTTGTAACGATTATTCAAGAATTATTGTATAAAAGAGCCTCCATCCATTACTTTGACTTTTAAACTAAGCGGACGACAGCAAAATTAAGGCGAAAAAAATCAAAATTTTCTTTTCAAAAAAACCTATCTTTGGGGTCAAACGCCAACTTAATTTCTCCAGCTATACCATGAAAAACCAAGCTCAAACAATACTCAAAACCACTTTTGGTTACGATACTTTTCGTCCTTTTCAAGAAGAAATTATCCATCGAACTTTAGAAGGTAAAGACAGTTTTGTATTGATGCCAACGGGCGGAGGAAAATCAATGTGTTTTCAGATTCCGGCTCTCATTTTGGATGGTTTAAGCCTTGTTGTTTCGCCATTGATTTCTTTGATGAAAGATCAGGTTCAGGCACTTCAAAGTCATGGCATCAAAGCTGATTTTTTTAACAGTTCTATAAGTCCCGAAGAAGAACTTGAGGTCATTTCGAGGGCTAAAAATGGTGAGCTCAAACTGTTGTATTTGTCTCCCGAAAAATTGATTTCGCTTAAAGATTCTTGGATTAGAGAACTGAAAATCAATTTAGTAGCCGTAGACGAAGCCCATTGCGTAAGTATGTGGGGGCATGATTTTAGACCAGAATATACGCAACTGAAAGCCTTTAGACAATCTCTTCCCCATATTCCTTTTATGGCGCTTACGGCTACGGCTGACAAATCGGCCAGACAGGACATCGAGAATCAACTCGGACTCATAGATTCCAAATTGTTTATTTCCTCTTTTGATCGAAAAAACTTGAGTATCGAAGTTCGAGGTCAGGTTCCGAAAAAGAAAAAATTAGAAGAAATTTCGAGCTTCATCAAACAAAAACCAGGCGAAAGTGGCATAATTTATTGTTTGAGCAGAAAAAACACCGAAGAAGTTGCCGCACACTTAATTTCCGAAGGTTTTGATGCAGCCTACTATCATGCTGGAATACAATCTTTTGACAGATCAACTATTCAAACCAAATTTATAAATGACGACCTAAAAATCATAGTAGCAACCATTGCTTTTGGGATGGGGATTGACAAATCGAACGTTCGTTGGGTGATTCATTATAACTTACCAAAAAATTTGGAAGGCTATTATCAGGAAATCGGACGGTCTGGGCGAGATGGATTGCCATCGGAAACACTTTTGTATTACAATATGCGTGATTTTGTGCTCTACAGTCAATTTGCAGAAGATGGTGCGCATACAGAAATGCAAAAAGACAAGCTCAACCGAATGTTGCAATTCGCTGAGGCTAAGTCTTGTAGACGTCGAATTTTGCTTTCTTATTTTGGAGAACATTTAGAAGAAAACTGTGGAAATTGCGATGTGTGCCATCAGCCACCTCAGGTATTTGACGGAACTGTGTTGGCTCAAAAAGCCCTTTCTGCAATCGTTAGAATGAAAGAAACAGAAGGTATTACGATGCTAATCAATGTTTTGCGAGGTTCTAACAATGCTGACATTCACGATAAGGAATATTTTAAACTCAAAACCTATGGACTTGGAAAAGGCGTAAGCTACAACGACTGGCGAGATTACGTCATTCAGTTTGCAAACCAAGGCTTGATCGAAATTATGTATAGCGAACGTTCGGCGCTCAAAATTACGCCTTTAGGTTGGGAAGTTTTAAAAGGTCAAAAACTCATTAAACTCACCAAACCACTGACTCCCGACGAAAAGAAAATGGAAGTGGTGGCTAAAAAGAAAGCTTCTAAAAAAACCAAAAACAGCGGTTTACTGGAAGATTTAAAAGCCTTACGTTTATCTATTGCAAAGCAAAAAGGGGTGCCTGCTTTTGTGATTTTCAATGACAAAACCTTGGTCGACATGGCTAATCAATTGCCAACAACCAATCAAGAATTTTTAGATATTTCGGGCGTTGGCGAAAATAAAGCTAAGCAATATGGTAAAGCTTTTATGGACTTGATCATAGCTTTTAAATCAAAACCAAAGCCCAAAACTCAAAACACACACACAAGCTATAAAAGTTTTGAACTCTATAAAGAAGGCTTAAGCCCACAACAAATTGCCGAAAAAAGAGGTTTTACGCTTGGGACTATTTTCTCGCATTTAGTCCGTTTGTACGACGAGGGAGAAGCTATTGATTTAGAACAGTTTGTGTCTTCAGAAACTGTTCAAAAAGTGAAGATAGTCTATGAAGAGTTGAGTCGAGTAAAAGAACTCAAACCTATTTTTGATAAGCTTGAAGAATCCGTTTCTTATGATGATATTAGGTTGAGTATTAGTATTATAAACAGAAATCAGAACAAGTAGTAAGTCTGTTCAGTTTGCTCTAATAGCAAAAAAAATATAAGTCAAAAAAAAACTCCAACCGAAAATGGTTGGAGTTTTTTTATAACAATAATTGCTTTGAGGCAAATTATCTTTTTTGCTTGATACGGGCTTTTTTCCCAGTCAAACCACGTAGGTAGAAAATACGCGCGCGTCTTACTTTACCTCTTTGGTTTACTTCAATTTTTTCGATGTTTGGCGAGTTTACAGGAATGATACGCTCAACAGCTACTCCATTAGAAATTTTTCTGATGGTAAATGTTTCGGTAGTTCCTGAGCCTCTTCGTTGGATAATGGTACCTTTGAAAAGCTGAGTTCTCACTTTGTCTCCTTCCTTAATTTGGTAATGAACCGTTACGGTGTCTCCAGCTCCAAATTTTGGATGATCTGGTTTTGTAACGTAAGTGTCTTGTACATAGCGAATTAAATCCATGATTTTGTTTGTTTTATGTTCAACATTCGCATTGATGCGCCAGAGGTTAAACGTTTATACTAAATTTTGGTCTGCAAATATACCAATTAAAACATATAAAATAGTGTTTATTAATAAAATGATTTGAATATTTGACGACAAAAACGCATCCAAAATAGTTGCGTCTCTAAATTCACTCAAAACTAAGTTAAAAAATCATAAGAACTTATGAATATACGATATGTTTCGATAATTTGCGTTGAAATTGATAACATAAAATTATGAAGAAAACACCTATTATTTTAGCCGTTTGCTTGGTTGCTGGACTTAGTTCTTGCGACCAAAAAGCAGTATCGCCTGAGCTAAACAAGACCGAGAAAAAAGAAAAAAAAGCTGCATTTGC
>JBMYYR010000060.1:0-10901 GCA_049609625.1 Flavobacteriales bacterium
CTTTTCCTAATAATACTAAGACATAAGAAATTAACAATAAAGGTATTACGGTTAGTAAGGTGTTGACGGTTCTAAATAAATCTAAAGAGCTACCAACTAATGTTCTGTCGACTGAATCTCTGGCAAACAAGACTAAAGAGGAGGCACCTTGTTCAAAGGACATCCAAAAGAATACTGTGAAAAAAGCGAAAATAACGACGGCAATCATTCGATCTCTAACAATACGATCGTATCTAAATATACGAGTAAACACCATGTAAAGAAAAGCAGCTAAGGCTACAAGAACCATAACATATTGACCCTCTAGTGCTTCTGTATTGGCAAAAGCAAACATGTCAAAGCCAGCAATTTTACTTATCGGATCATTCAAAGCATAGCCAAGACCAATAACGGCAGAAATGGCAATTAGAATTTTGTCCAACATCGTAAATGGATTTCGAGTGTCGGTATCGCGATTGTCGCTCTCAAAATCAGCTGATTTCTCATTGATGCCATGTTCTGGCTCTACTTCGTAAACTTTGGAGGGCACTTCGCCAATTTTGCCAAAAAGTGGTTTGGCCAACCAAAATTGAAGTGTTCCTAAAAGCATAAAAATTCCAGCTAAACCAAAACCGTAGGACCAGCCAATTTTTTCGCCAAGGTAACCACAAAGCATCATACCGAAGAAGGCACCAGCGTTTACACCCATATAAAAGATGGTATACGCACCATCTTTCTTTTCGGGCACGTCTTTATACATTTCAGAAAGAATTGAGGTCATGTTTGGTTTAAAGAAACCTGTACCAGCAACCAATAAACCAAGACCCATATAGACCCAAAATGGCGTTTCGATAGCCATTGCCGCGTGTCCTAAAGTCATAATAATAGAACCAATCACGACCGCCCAACGATATCCGGTGAGTTTATCGGCAATAATTCCACCAAAAATGGGGGTCAGATAAAGCAACATGGCATAAGTACCATAAATTGCTGTGGCTTGCTCTACAGGCATTCCAAAACCTGGATTGTCGGAACCGAGCGCAGCTGTCAGGAATAAAACCAGCAAAATACGCATACCGTAGAACGAAAACCGTTCCCACATTTCGGTAAAAAACAGAACATATAGCCCCGCAGGATGTCCTAATACATTCGATTTGAAAAAATCGTTGTTAACTTGTGTCGTGTTTGAACTCATAAAATTTGATTTTAAAAACAGATGCAAGATAAGAAAAAAGAACTCACAGTCAAGTTTTTAGTTTCCTGATTCACTTGAAGCTAACTAAGTCATTCAAAACTAGGATGCAAAGACCTAAGTTTTGTGAATAAAATAAGCTACTTTTGGACTTAATATTCTCGTTTGAATCCGTTTTTTTGTGGACTTAAACCTAAATTTGATTCAAAACTTGCCTGTTTTTCAAGTGAGTGGAATTGCTTTAAACCGACTTTTAACTTCATTTGAAATGAAAAAAAACATCCTTTTTATTTGCCTAGGCAATATTTGTCGATCGCCGCTTGCCGAAGGTATTTTGAAACACAAATTGACCGACCAACACCATACGATAGATTCGGCAGCCACGTCGGGGCATCATCAGGGCGAAGGCGCCGACCCTCGCTCTATTGCCATTGCACATCGCTATGGTATCGACCTGAGTGATTTACGCTCGAGACCATTTCAACCTATTGATTTTGAGTTGTTTGATCATATATTAGTGATGGATGAAGCCAATTATAGAGCGATAGAATCTCTTGCCAAAACCGACTTGCATCGCAAAAAAATAGAACGTATTCTGGACTACAGCGCGCGTTCCGAAACCGAAGTGCCAGACCCCTACTATGGCGGAGATTTTGGTTTTGAAAACGTCTATCAGCTGCTCAACGAAGCTTGCGATGGTTTTATCAAAAAACACAAGTTATGTTAGATCAACTTATTGAGTGGGACAGAGCACTATTTAGTACGCTCAATGCTTTAGGACACCCGATTTGGGATTGGTTCTGGATAGGTCTAAGCGCCAAATACACCATGATTCCGCTGTATGTTTTTCTATGTTTTTTACTTTACAAAACATTTGGAAAAGCAGCTTGGTTGCCTTTTCTTTTTACCATCTTACTCCTTATATTATGTGATCGAATTTCTGTCGAATGTTTCAAAGAAGTTTTTCAGCGTTTGCGCCCCAGTCATGACCCTATTTTGATGAACAACATCCGGCTATTAGAAGGCAAAGGCGGTTTATACAGCTTTGTCTCTTCGCATTCTACCAATGTATTTGGCATGAGTATGTGGTTTGTTCTTTTGCTCAAACCTTATTATAAACCAATCCAATGGCTCTTTCTTTGGGCAAGCTTAGTGGCTTTAAGTCGGATTTTTGTTGGCAAACATTTTCCACTCGACCTTATTGGTGGTTTTTTTCTTGGATTATGTCTAGCTTATTTGGTGTTTTGGCTTTGGAAATGCGTTTGGAACAGTAAATTTGCCACTCAATTAAAGACCTCCCACTCCTCTGAACCAACAGCATGATTGCACAACAAAAAATATTACGGGTTTTCAAACTCATTCAGTTTCTTAAATCGAAACCCCGATTGAGCGTCGGCGAATTGGCAAAAAAAATTGAAAGTAGCGAGCGAACCGTCTTCCGATATTTTGAATTATTAACCGAGTTAGGCTTCGATATCGAACTCGACTTTAACAGTAAATATTTTATTGTTGGTGATTTTGAAGAAGAAGGCATGAACTTTACTGACGAAGAACTCAAGCTTTTGAATACGAGTCTAAATGCCATCGACAAATCGAGCCCTTTTCATCAACAACTTAGTCAGAAACTAAAAACTCACAGCGATGTTCATTTCTTTGGCAAAGAACTCGTGCAGGCCAACCATGCCAAAAAAATAGAACAATGCCGAATTGCCATTGAGCTCAACTGCCGACTAGAATTAGAAAACTACTACTCGCTAAACAGCCAAACCAGCTCCACAAGAGTGGTCGAACCATTAGGTTTTGATGATGATTACGAATCTATTCGAGCCATTGATATTCGCCAGCCTGATCTTATCAAAACCTTCAAAATCAATCGTTGCGAAAACATCAAGGCACTCCAAAAAAACGAACAGCAATACACCAGCGGAAAAGTATTAAAACAAAAAGATCCGTTCAACTTTTCGGGCGACAAAAGCATTCGTATTAAATTGATTATCAGTACAAATACAAAAACATTATTGACCGAGCAATACAAAAAAACAAAACCCTTTTTGGTCAAAAGATCCAAAGACAGTTTTGATTTTCAGGTCGAAGTTTTCAATATTGAAGCCATCAAACGGTTTATTTTAGCTAATTTAGACGGCGTGAAAATCATCGAGCCAAAAGCACTCAAAGAAGAACTGAAAACCTTCTACGAAAAACACATTAACGCCCTCTAAATGAGAAACAAAAACGACATCAGAAATTTTGTAAACCTTCCAGATTATATTTCATTAGGGAATTTACTTTTTGGATGTATTTCTATTTTTTCTGCGCTCCAAGGCTTTCACTTCATCGCTGCTTTGTGTATTGTGGTGTCCGCCATTTTCGATTTATTTGACGGCCGTGTTGCTCGAAAATTAAACCTATCATCCGAATTTGGCCTCCAGCTCGATTCGCTTGCCGATGCCATTTCGTTTATCATGGCTCCCGTTATTTTTGCCTACGCCGTGAGCAACAAACATTGGCTTATCTTGCTGATCCTTAGTCTTTATGTCTGTTGTGGCATCCTCAGGCTGGCACGCTACAACATTACCGGAACGATTGAAAATGGAAAATACTTTGAAGGTGTGCCCGTGCCCGTAAGCCTAATATTGCCTCTACTATACTTTGTTTTTGAACACTTTGACCTACCTATTTTAGTTTGGATGAGTCTTTTTGCCGTCCATGCCTTACTCATGATTTCTACCCTTAGAATCAAAAAACTTTAACCCCACCCAACACATGAAAACAATCTTATTTTCTTTAGGAAGCCTATTGTTTGCTTCTAGTCTCTTTGCTCAAATTGAGCTTCAGGTAGTCGAAAAACCAATGAAATATGGTGTAGAATACTGCTATGAACTTTCTATTGACGACGTAGAATTTAAAAAAACCAAAAAATCGTGGACAAAAAAAATAAGCGATTTAAACACGATAAAACCAAGCGCAACCGACAACGATATTGAGTTTTACGATGTTAAATACCCAAACATTTCTGTAGATACCCTAAATGTATACACTCGAATTATTGAACGATCGGGCGCCATTGTTGTGCAATCTTATTTTCAATCTGAAAACGGATTTATTTCGGACTCAAATGATGTTTCTGGAGCCAGCAGTATACTCAAAAAAGACCTTATGAGTTTTGGTAAAAAAGAATATAATGCATTGTATTTCAGTAAAATAGAATCTGAATTTTCTGTTCTGAAAAGACAAAACAAAATTCTAAAAAGCTTAAAAAATGACATCGTAAGGAATGAAAAACTAATCAGAAAACGAAACGAAAGCATCAACGACAACGAGCAAGAAATTTCTAACCTAAAGCCTGAAATTGCGACAGCAACACATGCTTATGAAGAAAAGCAAAAAGCCTTTTCTACGCTTTCGGAACGATCGGATGTGCACAAGGTTGAACTTAAGAAACTAAAAGAAGCTGAACGAAACATGAAAAAACTGGTCAATACAAAGAATAAATTAAGCAACGACATCGTAAAATTTCGATCACACATTGAAGATGCCAAACAAGAAATTGCCACTTTGAGAGTCAAAATCGAAACACAAGGTGCGGAAATTGAAGAGCAAAAGGCCTTAATTGAACAATTGAATCAAAAAATTATTAATTAATGGCCTACTAAAACACTCAAAATTAATTGCTTAGAAAAAAGACAATAAAATTGTGAATTTCGGTTTGCAAAACTAAATCACAATTGTATATTTGCAACGCTTTTTTAAAGCCACGACTTGGTAGCTCAGTTGGTAGAGCATCTCCCTTTTAAGGAGAGGGTCCTGGGTTCGAGCCCCAGCCAAGTCACTCCTGCCCAGGTGGTGAAATTGGTAGACACGCAAGGTTGAGGGCCTTGTGGCCTCTTTTGGCCGTGCTGGTTCGAGTCCAGTTCTGGGCACAATTCATAACCTTTATTTAGTTGATAATCAATTAAATAAAGGTTTTTTTATTCTTGATTTTGCCGACATTTTGCCCCTATATTGTACCAAAGCGACCATTGGAATAAAACACATCCTAAAAATAGGTCGGGTGGGCGAAGGCTATTTTGGTTCTAGAAAAAAAATCTATTGAATTATGAATCGCTCCAGCGGAGCAGGATATTCGTAGAAAACAATAAGCCGAAAAACGCATCAAAACCCTAGTGGGGTAATATCTCGACGCTATCGCTATGATTTTCATTTCTTTATTCACTTTTGTTTATTTTTTATCGAACCCACATTAGTTAAGTATACCTTACGCGTCGTGTTTTTGTACATAAATTTTGAGCGTTTATCCAAAGCATTCAAGATAGAACCATTAATTTTATTCCAGATCACTTCTATAAAACTTGAATTTAAGGTAGATTTGAACAGAAAAAAACATCTCTACGCCTCTATTTTTAAAATACACATCATTATGAAATTATCAGAAGTCAAAGCCTTAGTTACGGGCGCCACAAGCGGAATTGGTTACGAAATTGCATCAGCTCTAAAAGCAGAAGGTGCGTCGGTAATAATTTCGGGAAGAAATCAAGAAAAACTCGATAAAGCTTGCCAGGCCTTAGATGTTTTAGGCCTAAAGGCCGACGTAAGAAACGAAGAGGAAGTGGAGGCAATGATTCAGTTTGCTATCCAAACTTGGGGAAGTTTTAATGTGTTGATAAACAATGCTGGTTTTGGAAAGTTTGCTTCACTTGTAGAGACATCCGTTGAGGATTTTCAATACCAATGGGAAGTCAATACAAAAGGCTTGTTTATGGCGGGAAAAGCTGCTGCTCAGCATTTTATAGAAAATAAAAACGGAAATATTATCAATATCGGCTCTACGGTTGCCAAAAAGGGAATGGCTTCAGGTTCGGGCTATGTGGCGAGTAAATTTGCAGTTTCTGGACTGACAGAATGTTGGCGAGCGGAACTCCGACCACACAATATTAGAGTGATGCAAGTGAATCCAAGTGAAGTGGTAACAGACTTTTTTGAGAAAGCAGGTTTTGAACAAAAAGACACGGAAAAAAAGCTTAAAACTTCAGAAATTGCTCATCTTGTTGTTGCGATGTTATCTATGAATTCTATCGGATTTATCCCCGAAGCTTCGGTTTGGGCAACAAATCCATGGTAAAGACCTACTTTTTTAGATTCTTAACAAGGTTTTAGGGGTCTAATAGTGGATAAATTGCCTTGTATCAGCTATCTTTGACGTTTATAACAGTTATTTTTTTGACTAAAAAAATGCTACAACCTTGTTGTTTATGAAACAGTTATTTTTTGTCTTGTCGGTCATGTTGATGTGCTTTTCAACACAAGCTCAGTCCAAAATTTGGTCTTTAGAGCAATGCATTCAGCATGCTTTTGAGCATAATCTTAATCTTGAAATTTCAAAATTAAACCTGAAAACCAATGATTTAGAGATTAAAAAAGCAAGATTAGCCTATTTGCCAACATTAAATGGACAGGTGTCAGACAATCTTAATTTTGGGCGATCTAAAGATGGGTTTACAAATACGATTACAACCTTTACTCAAAATTCGTTGAACGTTGGTGTGAGTACTTCTGTAACGCTTTTTCAGGCTAATCGACTAAATAATACGCTTCGTTTGGCTGAAAAAACTCAAGAATCTGAACGTTGGACTATTGAGAAATTAAAAAATGACCTAGCGCTCACGATTGCCAATGCCTATTTGCAAGTTTTGTTTAGTAAAGAAAACTATGAAACAGCAAGTGAATTATTGAAATTGACTGAAATTCAGAAAGATAGAATGAACATTCGAGTGGAAAATGAGCTTGAGCCACAAAGTAAATTATTGGAAATAGAAGCTCAATTTTATACTGATCAACAGGCAAAAGAAACGGCTTTTTATACTTTGCAGAATGCCCGATTAAATTTATTTCAACTCCTTGATATTCAAAACTATGAATCTCAAGATATTGAAGATCCAAGTTTAGAAATTCCTCAAAAATTAGAACAATTTGATCGCGATAAGCTGGTCGAAAAAGCAAAACAACATTTGCCAGAGTTTAAGAAAATGGAGGTGGATACCGAGATTTCTAAATTGAACACCGAACTAACGAAAGCTTCTGGGATTCCTAGCCTAACGGCAAGTGGCTCAGTGGGAACGTCTGCGTTTTCTATTTTAAACAATGACGGTGTGCCAAAGCCTGCTTATCCGACACAGTTTGAAGATAATTTGGCTGAATCTATCGGTTTATCACTCAATATTCCGATTTTTAATGGCATGCAAACCAAAATCGAAACTCAAAAAGCTTTGATTAGAGAGCGTAATTTAGAAATCAATCAGAAAAACACAGCAAATCAAACCTTTAAAGCTATTCAATCGGCTATGTTTGATGCGCAATCGGCGTTTTATACCTACGAATCTGCTGTTAAAGCTTACAATTCGAGTTTAGATGTCTTCAAAAATGCCGAAGAACGTTATGCTTTAGATGTGATGAATTTGTATGATTTTCAGCAAGTTAAAAATACGTTGTTTGCCTCGCAATCTCGAGTTGTCCGTTCAAAATACGATTATATTTTCAAAACCCTTATCCTCAAATTTTATCGGGGAGAAGCCCTAACATTAAACTAGATGAGTTATTTTAATTCAAAAAATCTTTGTGTATTCTGTTTTGCCGGACTCATGTTTTTGAGTTGTTCAAGGTCAACTAATGCCTCGAAAGTATATGTCGAACAAGCAAAAATAGGCGATGTGCGTGCCTTTGTTTCAGCCAGCGGAAAACTCCAGCCAGAAACCGAAGTTAAGCTTTCGCCAGATGTTTCTGGAGAAATTATTGAGCTTAATGTTGTTGAGGGTCAAGCTATTGAAAAGGGTGATTTTTTACTGAAAATCAAACCTGATTTATACGAATCGTCATTAAAAAAAATAAAAGCCAACCTTAATAGTAGTATTTCTAACCTGAACTCTTCAAAAGCAAAACTAGGTTTGGACAAAGCTAACTATAAGCGATCCAAAGCTTTATTCGACAAGCAGATTATATCTAAATCGGAATTTGAAAATACAAAAACCGCCTTTGAACAATCAAAACTGAATGTCGAATCGCTAAAACATCAAGTTGAAAGCGCGAGGGCAGCGGTAGACGAAGCTCAAAACAATTTAGGGTTTACAACTATTTTTGCGCCTGTTTCTGGTACAATATCAAAGCTAAATGTCGAAAAAGGCGAGCGTGTTGTGGGAACAGGGCAGATGTCGGGGACAGAAATTATGATTATTGCCGATCTAAATTCTATGGAAGTTTTGGTAGAAGTTGGCGAGGCCGACATCATGAAACTTAATATTGGAAATCCTGTTTTGATTGAAGTTGATGCCTATTATAAAGAAGAATTTGAGGGTCAGGTTACCGAAATTGCATCTTCTTCGCAAACAACAGGAAGTCTTACACAGGTTAGTAATTTTGAGGTCAAAGTGCGGATCGAGCCAGCGTCTTATGCGCATTTAATTGGCGAAAACAAAAAAGCCTTTAAGCCAGGTATGTCGGCCTCTGTAGAAATTGAAACTTCAAAAAAAGAAGACGTACTCAAGGTGCCTATCCAGTCTGTAACGCTCAGGCAAGATACTGTAAATCAGAAAGAAAAACGCGCAAGAGGCGAAGAGTTAGAACTGAAAGAAGTTGTCTTTGTTTATACCGATGATTCAAAAGTGAATCAAGTTTATGTAGAAACAGGCATTCAAGACGACCGTTTTATAGAAATTTTGTCTGGACTTTCTTCCGAAAGTCTGGTGGTTTCGGCGCCATATAATGCCATTTCAAAACAATTAAAACAAGGTTCAAAGGTTGATACGGTTTCTAAAAGTAGGTTGTATTAGATGATTTTTGGAAGCCATTTGCTTAAGTAGTATTGATGCTTGGGCTGCGTGTGCCGTGTTTTCGGTATCGCCTGTGCGGATGCTTGGTTGTTGTAATGCGTTTTTATATTTCTCTCTTATTCGGATTTTGTCGGTTAGAAAAAAATGAAAGAATTTCAATATAATTTCCTTTCTCTCTATAATATAACGTGTTGAATTTTTTAATGACAACTCTTCTCACGCTTTTTAATTCAGAAATCGGAAATAAATATGGATTTTGAGAAATTAAATTTAGTGTTCTGTCAAGTTCTGTTGAAAGCTTTTTAAGTTCTCGTTCAGTAAAATGTAATTCTAAATATTCATACGTATCAGACAATTCATTCAGAGCGTGTTCAGTCCAAAGAATTTCATAACCACTTTTCATATATTTTTTTTGCTTCGGAGTGTGGTTTTAGGTTTCCGTTATCAGCATCAGAAATTCCTAATTCTATTGAATTTTTTTCAACATCAGATATTTCATTCCACCAGTCTTTATTTTCAGTATTTCTTAATTCCATAATTTTTAGAATTACAGAGCTATCTTCTATGGTTGTCAACCACTGAATTAAGTCAATTTTAGCTTTTTGAATATTTACTTCCATATTTCAAATTTAGCGTATTTTTCTTTTGTACGCAAATGCATTACAATTTTGTAGAATTATTAATGTTTAAATCAAGGACAATGTACAAAAAAACACAAACCATTACCGAAAAAGCTCTTTTTTCAGTGCCAGAATTTGAAACGCTTTTTAGCAAACTAAAGCGAAATTTCCAGATCAATGAAAAATCGGAAAGCACGTTTAATATAAATTGCCCGAAATTCTGAGTCAGAAAGAAGTAAAGCAGTTACAAAATACTACCAAATACCTCAAACACAAGCTGGTTTTGGTTATGCTTAAGGGCTGTGGCATGCGGCGTTATGACTTGTGCAAATTAGAAATTAAGGAAGATAAAGCAATTAGTCGATTTCCCCCATAGAAGGAGAGTGGCTTAGTCAACATAGTATTCATGCTTGGGCTGCGTGTGCCGTGTTTTCGGTATCGCCTGTGCGGATGCTTAGTTGTTGGCAAATGTTATTCTATTTTTAAATTCGGAAATTTTTCTTTCAGTTTCATTAAGTCTCTATTTTTTTCGTCATTTAATTCAATTAAAGATTGGTTGTAGTCAACATAAATTTCTCTTAAATATTTTACTTTTCCTTTTTCAATTATAAATTCGATGTTTATTGGAATATCTCTTGTTGATTGAATAAATCCTCCATTGTTGAAAATTTGAAAATTTGAAAACGAATATTCTCCTTCTGGTTCTTGGATGGAAAAATAATATACAGCTTTATCTCCATCATAAAAATCAGGTTTAAATTTCATTTTCACCATTTGTTCTGGGATTATTCTTACCGCTTTTTTTGCACTAATCTTTTCAATTCCATTCCCAGTATAGTAAAACGTATATCCATTAAAAATAGGTTTTTCGTTTTTAAATGCAATTGAGCCGATAATCATTCCGCTATTATCAGTTGAGTTAAATGATTGTGGTATTTTTGTTGAAGGAAGTGTTGCACATCCATTTATCAAAATTCCTATTGTCAAAATCAAAATGATTTTTCGCATATTGTTTGGGTTTAATATTTGCTAACGTTGTTGTGGTCGAGTAGGAACGGGAAATTTCGCTCTAAGCCTCTCACAGAATTGTATGTGAAAGTCTCCCATCACACAGCCTGTCCCGCTCTGCGGGGGCTCTTGTTGTGCAAATCTAAGCAATAAGGTTGATTTGAGAAAAGTTCCAATGGCAAAACTAGGATATTGTTTTCTTACCGTTGCTAGCCATTTTTTTTAAGAAAAAAACAAGGTAAAATCAAATTTTAGAAAGGTAAAGCAATTAGTCGATTTCCC
>JBMYYR010000061.1:0-10781 GCA_049609625.1 Flavobacteriales bacterium
TTTGCCAAAGTTTTCCGTCTACATAAAAAGAAACGGTGCCATCGCCTTTGTCTCTACCTTGGAAGCAGTCGGTGTCTTTGTCGCACGAGGCGAATAGGGCTAGTGTTGTTAGTAATAGTAGTGATTTCATAATGTATATTTTTAGGTTAAACGAAAGCTTAAAAAGATTTTAAGCTGAATCTGGTTTGCACTTAGTTATTCCAAAAGCCATCCGTAATACTGATGCTGTCGGTACTATCTTCTATATTAAAAAGTGTGGCCTCAAAGATGCCTTCGAAATGCCCAATATCATTGATATTATCATATTCATTTTTTTGTATTTCAATAAAACCGTGACCTTGTTTTGATACATATTCTTTATCCTTATAAAAAAGTGTAATCTTACAATGGTCAAAAGGATCTAACGCTCCAGTATATATAGGCAATCCATTTCCTAGTGAGCATATTTCATTAATTGAAACCGTTGTTATACCAATATATAGAGTTGATTCGTTCCACCTTTTACCATAAACTTCTAAATGTGTATTATTGTCATAAGATCCAGTCCCCATACTCTCATTAGCCGTCCCATTAATAGAACCTTTGTTGTTATACTCACAGCTATTTTGCCAAAGTTTTCCGTCTACATAAAAAGAAACGGTGCCATCGCCCTTGTCTCTACCTTGGAAGCAGTCGGTGTCTTTGTCGCACGAGGCGAATAGGGCTAGTGTTGTTAGTAATAGTAGTGTTTTCATGGGGTTTTTGGTTTTATGCTTTTTGGGCTGTGGAGCTTAATTGTTGTCTATTATAGTCTTCATTTGATGCAATTTACATAAAAAAAGTGAGCTCTGTGTCGAGACATGTGGCTAAACAGGATATTCAGCGCAAAGCCAATGAATCAAAACACTAAAAAGCAAACATCACGTTGTCTGTTCAAAACCTTTTTAGAAATCGTGCTCTAAGCTACTTCCAGTAAACTCGTTTAAAAAACTTACTCCTGCTTTGTTTTAAAAATATACCGCTGTTCTTTGTTTTTAACAATGCCGTAGTGATACAACAGTTCCATGTTGTAGATCGAATAAGCTGGATTTTTTATTAGCCACCAACTCATTAATGTGCAATCGTTTTCTAATACAACAATAGATTCAGGAGACCGACTGACTTGCAGTATATTTTGAATTTCGCACTCATTTTGTTTGATGATTTTTCTATCCTGATAAGTGAACATAATCAGCAAGGCACCAATCCAAATGATGTAGATTGGTCTTAATTTCGCTCTGACGACTGTCCAGTTTTTTAGAGATAGAAACGAAAACAAGGCTAAAAAAATTAATAGCACCGGTATAAACGTGTCTCGCCTCAGTATCAAAGGCCTATAAGACCTGTAACCACCTAGTGGCAAGAGTATTATATAAAGAAAAATAATTACGCCTGCGGCTAAAATATAGATATGATAGGTGTTTTTTTGCGGATGTATTCTGTAGAATACAATAAGTTGAATGAGGATTGAAATCGTAAAAATAGCCATACCTATTTTTCCAAACAATTGGTTGACGATACCTTTCGGGAGTCTCAAATACCTATCTGCAAGCGGAAGCGTTTCCCAGTTATTTTCCGTATTGAACGTTCCTAGAAAAATGGAATATAGAGCCACAAGACTAGCCCAAATAAATAGATAGAAGACAGGCTTGGGTGTGGCTTTCAGAACTCCCTCAACAAACTTAACTAAACCGAAGTTGTGTTTTGTTTTTTGATATGAAATGCCATAACATAGAAATGTAACCAAGCTAACGATTAAAATCAGCGGTGCGTTTAATGACGCATTTAGGTTGACAAAAATGGCATAAAGTGTTAGTAATGCGTACCAAAAAAAGCCAAATTTAAATTTATAATTATGACTATATTTTAGAACAAAAGGCAAAAAAAACAATAACACTAAAATGGTAGACGTGGCATAGCAAAAGGCATAGGTGATGGCAGGGTCTATGATGGCCATAAGATTTTGATAGCCCCAAGCTTGAAAAAACGGGTAGCAAAGCGTATAAATTAGTATATTTTCTTTGTGAAAAAGAGACCACTTTCCCGTCAGAAATAAGGCAATCAAGTAAATTAGTCCAAACTGCGTAATAAGCTTGAGGGAAGCTATGGAGATGTAAATGGAATCAATGGGTGAAAAAAAATGCTGGAGAACCAAAGGCACGTTCCTAAAGTATTCCGACATGGCTTTGAACTGAAAATACCTGTTCGGGTGAGGATAGCCCTCGGGATGAGAAATAACTTGCCAACCTAAGGGATTTTCCATAACGCTTTGGTAACCCTGAGAGGGAATGATAACGCTTGAAAAATCTCCGTCAATCGAGAAATATCGAAATTGTTGGAACGAAAAAACTAAATCGAAAACAAAAAACAAAAAAAGCAATACATAGACTGTTTTTAAGACATTTTGATGTTGTGTTAGTTTCGATAAAGCGTTCATAAATCAGAAGGTGTCTTTTTAGCTTTCGCTATGATTCCAACCTTGAGCTTTGAGTTCAATGCTTTCATTTCCTCTGGTAATCAATTTCTTACCTTGATCTTTTGCACATAAATGACCAATGACCGAAAGACTCGGATTGGCTTTAATTTTGTCGAAATCGCTTAATGGAATCGTAAAAAGGAGTTCGTAATCTTCGCCGCCATTTAATGCAACGGTGGTTTGATGGAGGTTAAAGGTTTCGCAACATGACGTTACAGTTGGGTCAATCGGAAGTTTTTCTTCGTAAATCACACAACCTAAATCCGACGCTTTGCATAAATGCATGAGTTCTGATGACAATCCATCCGAAACATCAATCATACTTGTTGGTTTGCAATCAACTGATTTTAAAAGTTTTACAATGTCAACTCGGGCTTCTGGTTTCAATTGTCTTTCTAATAGATAAGAATCAGAAGTTTCTAATTCGGGTTGCATATCTGGATTGACTTTGAAGACTTCTTTTTCGCGCTCCAAAAGCTGAAGTCCCATATAAGCGGCACCCAAATCACCCGAAACAACAATCAAATCTTTGTCTTGAGCCTGATTTCGATAAGCAATAGACTTGCTATCAGCTTGTCCAAAAGCAGTAACCGAAATCATAAATCCTAGCTTTGACGAAGAGGTATCTCCACCAACCAAATCGACGCCATAGGCCTGACAAGCCGCATGAACGCCTTCGTAAAATTCATCTAAGGCATCAACAGGAAATCGATTGGAAACCGCTACCGAAACCGTTACCTGAGTTGGCAGGGCATTCATAGCACAAATATCTGATAGATTGACTGTTACAGCTTTGTAGCCTAAATGTTTTAGAGGCACATAAGTCAAATCGAAATGCACGCCTTCTATCAATAAATCGGTTGAAAGTAAGCTTTGTTCCAAGCTGTTTTCAATCACCGCAGCATCGTCTCCAACACCAAAAGTTGTAGTTTCTGATGAGCGTTTAGCGTTTTTGGTTAAGCGGTCTATAAGACCAAATTCACCTAAATCAGAAATAGGTGTAAATTGTTGTTTTTTATCTTCGAACATCAGCGGTTGACTTACTGTTTTTTCTTTTTCTCAATTTTTGAACCCACGGCCTTAAACCTCGGAATGCGTCCACTTTCTGTGGTTGCAATGGGTTTTTTGGATGTATTTTTTTTAGTTTTCTTAGCTTGTTTTTGCTTAAAAGAAAGTGGTTTTGGGTTTGGGTCGTCTTTTGGTCCACGCATATAAATCACCAATCCATTCAGGAAATTACGCAACATCTGGTCGCCGCATGATTTGTATTTTGGATGGCCATCTGCTCTAAAAAATGCACCCAATTCGGAAGCCGTAACTTTAAAATCAACCAATTTCATGATTTTTACAATATCATCATTGGTAAGTTGCAAAGCCACTCGAGTTTTTTTCAATACATCGTTGTTGTTCATAATGTCGTTTTATTGATTTTAAAGAAAAGATTCCGATTTCAATTGCTCAATCCAGTTGTCGATACGCTCGTCGGTTTCATCAAACTGATTGTCTTCATCAAGCGCCAAGCCAGCAAAGAAACCTTCTTCCATTTCGCCTTTACTTTCGGTGTGTTCGTAGCCTTTTGTACTCCATTTCCCGACGATAGTTCCGCCGTTTTTGAGAATCACTTCGGCAATTATTCCGATACCATCCACAAAATATTCCGAATACACATATTGATCACCTAATCCAAAAATAGCAACTGTTTTTCCTGTAAAATCGATGGTTTTAAAGTCGTCAAAAAAGGTGTCCCAATCACTTTGTAGCTGTCCATCATGCCAAGTTGATAAGCCAAAAATCAACTTATCGTAAGCCGAAATATCTTCAGGCTTTGCCTCATACATATCAACAATTTCGATTTGATCTTCGCCAACACGTTCTTGTATTTTTGTGGCTACGTCTTCGGTGTTTCCGGTGTCCGATCCGAAAAATAATCCTATGTTTTTCATTTGTTTTTTATTAAAAAATGCGTTCAAGAAGTTCTTCTATGGCTTCCTGATTTTTGTTTGATTTCTGAACTTCATTCATATTTAAAAGTCCAAAAAGTAGGGTGTAAAACTGTCGAGCTTTCTTTTTTGAACCCGATTCTTTTCTGTCTTTTAGATAAGCTGAAATCGAGTCAATCCAGTCGCTTTGATACTCTTCTAGTTGCTCTTTAATCCTTTGATTATCAGTATTTTTCAAATCATGAGCCAAAAACAAAACTAAATCTGCCCGTTGGCCCTTAGCTTGTTTTTCGAGATAGAAATCCAAGATTTTAGAAACCATTTTTGAGGGTTTTCCTTTGCAAAATCCTTTAATCTCACGAAGTTCTTTATCCAAAATCTGACCTAAAGCTAAGGAGAATAAAGCTTCTTTTCCTTTCGGAAAATGGTAATATAAAGCCCCTTTAGACAAGCCAGTTTCTTCCAGAATTTCATTCACACCCGTTTGGGTATAGCCATGCCTTATCAAAAGACGTTCGCAACACGCAATAAGTTGTTCTCTTTTGGTCATCAGCCTTTGGGTTTATAGTCGAAAGATTTGATGTTTAACTGTTGCGATTTGCCTTGCACACTGTAATTCATCACGGCATTCGGGAAAGGTTCTTGTCCAAAAAGCGTATTGGCTGGCGGTGTAAAATCGGTATCTTTTTTACCTTTCTTTTCTTTATAAATAGCCCAAATATTAAGCGTCGATAGGGCATCTCTATCCAAAGGCTCAATCAATTCAGATTCTAACGCTAAACTATGACCATTAACTTCCAAAGTACCTAAGTCAATCATATTCAGGCGTTCACCTTTCATTTGAACATTGAATTTAATACCACGTTCATGCTTTCTTTGGTCGTGCCAATAGTGGTAATAGGTTTCTTTTACGCTATGCGCAACATCCTGAGGCTTAAGGCCTCCACAAGAAATAAGCATCAAGCTACAAAGTGCAGAAGCAAGTATGGTTTTTAGATTAGTTTTCATTGGTTGTTTGGTTTAGGTTTTAAAATCGATGTGAAAGTAGTGAACAAATTTCTTTTAAAAAAATATCATCCTCACTATCAAATGTATTTATGGTTTTTGAGTCGATGTCAATCTGTCCGATTAGCTCTTGATTTGGATTAAAAAGTGGCACTACAATTTCGGATTTAACATCGATATCGCAGGCAATATAATTTGCTTCTAAACTCACATCATTACTTAATGTAGTCGATTGATTTTTAGCTGTTTGACCACATAATCCTTTTCCGAAAGGGATTTTAGTGTGTTCTGTCTTTTCGCCACAATATGGCCCAATAACAAGTGTGTCTTTTTCTGTTTCAGAAACAAAATAAAACCCTACCCAATCGTAAGCCTCAATATGTTGATGAAGGCTTTGACAAATTTTTTTCAAAAGCACTTCGTTTTCTACGTTTTGAGCAATTAAGGTCTTAATGCCTTCAATCTGTTTTGAAAATAAGGCTTTTTTTGTCATCGGAGCTCGCTTAATGCCAAATCAACTGCTTTTGCAGTTTCTTCAAGTTGTTCGCTCGTGTGGCTTTGCGCAATAAATAAGGTTTCAAACGCCGATGGCGCAAAATAAATACCGCGTTTCAGAACGCCATGAAAGACTTTTTTAAAGCATTCTGCATCAGCAGCACAAGCTTCATCAAAATTCTGAACAGACTCCACTCCAAAGTGAAAGCTGAGCATAGATCCTTGTCTGTTAATGCAATAGGTTAATTGATGTTTTTTGAATACCTTATCGAGCAAATGATGTAGGTGTTCCGTTTTTTCATTGATTTCGTTGAATACGTTTGGATGTTCGTCCAAGGTTTTCAGCAAAGCATAGCCAGCTGCCATAGCCATCGGATTTCCAGAAAGTGTTCCGGCTTGATAAACAGGACCTTCAGGAGCAATCATCGACATAATCTCTTTCTTTCCGCCAAAAGCTCCAACAGGCATTCCGCCGCCAATCACTTTTCCTAAAGTTACTAAATCTGGCATCACATTAAAAAGCTGATGCGCACCACCTGAACTCAATCTAAAGCCTGTCATCACTTCATCAAAAATAAGGACAGTTCCATATTGATCGCAAAGTGCACGTAAGCCTTCAAGAAAACCTTCTTTTGGTGGAATACAACCCATATTTCCTGCCACAGGTTCAATGATAATGGCTGCAATTTCGTTTGGAAAAGATTCAAAAAGGGCTTTTACCGACTCCAAATCATTGTATTTTGCCAAAAGCGTATCTTGAGCCGTGCCTTTGGTTACACCTGGAGAATTGGGCTGACCTAAAGTAATAGCACCAGAACCAGCTTTTATTAAAAAAGCATCGGCATGACCGTGATAACAACCTTCAAATTTGATGAATTTTTCTCGGTTGGTGTAAGCTCTCGCTAATCGAATTGCACTCATGCAGGCTTCCGTTCCCGAGTTCACCATACGGACTTTATCTACCGCAGGTAACATCTTGCAAATCAGCTCGGCGATATCAGTTTCTATTTCTGTTGGCGCACCAAAAGAGGTCGAGTTTTTAGCTGCCTGATGCAAAGCTTCGGTAATGGGCGGAAAGGCATGACCCATAATCATTGGCCCCCAAGAACCAATATAGTCGATGTAATCCTTGTCATCAACATCGGTCAGGACAGAACCTTTCGCTTTTTTGAAAAAAACAGGCGTCCCTCCTACCGATTTAAAGGCTCGAACAGGCGAGTTGACTCCGCCCGGAATAAAAAGTTGTGCACGCTGAAAAAGTGCTTCGTGTTGAGCTGATTTAAAGCTTGTCATAATTTTTTTGTATAAAGTTTTTTGGCAATATCGAAAGCAAAATAACTGGCAATCAAATCGGCACCAGCACGTTTGAAGGCAATTAAGCTTTCCCAAACTGCTGCGTCTTCCTCAAGCCATTCATTAGCAACAGCGGCTTTTATCATGGCATATTCGCCAGAAACTTGATAAACCGCTACTGGTTTTTTAGTCCATTCTTTGACTCTAAACACCATATCAAGATAAGGCATTCCGGGTTTTACCATCAAAATATCTGCACCTTCTTCCACATCAAGTTTTGTTTCTTGATAAGCTGAAAGGGCGTTCGCTGGATTCATTTGATAGGTGGCTTTGTCGCCAAATCCGGGAGCGGAATCTAAAGCATTTCGGAACGGGCCGTAAAAGGCGGAGGCATATTTCACAGCATAAGACATAATACCGACATTCGGAAATTGATGCTGTTCTAAAACCTCACGAAGTCGGGCAATTCTGCCATCCATCATATCCGAAGGCGCTAACATATCGGCACCAGCCTGGGCGTGAGAAAGTCCCATTTTAGCTAAAACATCGACTGATTTATCATTTACAATCTCCTGATTTTCAACAATTCCATCATGACCAAAGCTCGAATAAGGATCGAGTGCCACATCGGTCATCAAATACATATCGGGCAAGCTTTTTTTGATGACTCGGATACTTCTTTGCATCAAACCTTCAGGATTGTAAGCTTCTGTGCCTTTGTTGTCTTTTAGCTCATCTTCAACTTTCACAAACAACAACACCGAACGGATACCATAGGTATAGGCTTCTTCTAAATGACTCAAAAGTTGGTCGATAGAATAGCGAAAATAGCCTGGCATTGAAGAAATTTCTTCCACCTTATTTTCGCCTTCAACAACAAACACAGGAAGAATAAAATCGGAAGCCGAAAGCTGATGTTCTTGAACCAAAGCACGTATTGCGGCTGTATTCCGCAATCGCCTCGGACGTTGATATGGATGCGACATAACATTTGGTTTTGAGTCTGCAAATATACCAAATCTTATGATGTAGACCTACTCTTTTTTAAGTAGCTCAAGTAACTGATTTGAGGCCTTCTTAGATTTTTCATAATACCAGCTCAACATTTCAAATTCGATTCCGATAAAATCAATACCTTTGCCCACCGAAAACTAATCGGTATTTATCCTTAATCTTCACTTATTTGATATGATTTCAGTTAATAATCTTTCGCTTCAGTTTGGTAAACGTGTTCTTTTTGATGACGTTAATGTCAAGTTTACAAAATCGAATACCTATGGTATTATTGGCGCAAATGGTGCCGGAAAATCGACTTTTCTGAAAATTCTTTCTGGAGAAATTGACCCAACCCGCGGACAGGTTAGCCTTGACCCAGGTATGCGTATGGCGGTTTTGAAACAAGATCACTTTGAGTTTGATGAATTTACGGTTTTGGATTCCGTGATGCTCGGCCATCGCCGTTTGTTTGAGGTAATGAAAGAAAAAGATGCCTTGTATGCCAAACCAGATTTTAGCGAAGCTGATGGGATGCGAACTGCAGAATTGGAAACCGAATTTGCCGAAATGGATGGTTGGAACGCCGAAAGTGATGCCGCAACCTTACTTTCCAATCTTGGTGTGGAAGAAAGTTATCATTATCAATTGATGAAAGACGTTATTGGAAACATCAAAGTTCGAGTGCTTTTGGCTCAGGCTTTGTTCGGAAATCCTGATGTCTTATTGATGGATGAGCCAACCAATGATTTGGATGTGGAAACTATCGGATGGTTAGAGAATTTCTTGGCAGATTTCCAAAATACAGTCATTGTTATTTCTCACGATCGTCACTTTCTCGACAACGTTTGTACACATATTGTAGATATCGATTTCAAAAAAATATCCTTTTTTACTGGAAACTATTCCTTTTGGTATCAATCGAGTCAATTGGCAGCCCAACAACGTGCGCAGCAAAACAAAAAAGTGGAAGACAAACGAAAAGAATTACAAGAATTTATTTCGAGATTCTCCGCAAATGCCTCAAAATCAAAGCAAGCCACATCCAGAAAAAAGGTTTTAGAAAAATTGAATGTGGATGAAATCAAGCCTTCATCACGACGTTATCCTGCCATTATTTTTGAGCAAGAGCGTGAAGCTGGCGATCAGATTTTGAATTTAGATGCTATTTCTTCCAGTTTTGAAGGAAAAACACAATATAAAGACCTTAATCTGAACGTCAATCGTGGAGATAAAATAGCTGTCTTATCTAAAAACGGTATGGCAATCAATGCCTTTTTTGAAACCCTTTCAGGCAATCAGAATCCTGAATCGGGCGAAGTGAAATGGGGTATTACAACCAAACAATCTTACTTGCCTGTTGACCACGGTCATTTTTTTAAAAGTGATGATAATTTAGTGGATTGGCTACGTCAATATTCAAAAGAAGGCGAAAAAGACGATGTATTTATCCGAGGGTTTTTAGGTAAAATGTTGTTTTCTGGAGAGGAAGTACTTAAATCGTGTTCTGTCCTTTCGGGTGGAGAAAAAGTACGCTGTATGTTGTCCAAGATGATGCTCGAACAATCAAATATTTTATTGTTTAACGACCCAACAAATCATCTGGATTTGGAATCTATCCAGGCACTAAACAACGGCATCAAAGCTTATAAAGGCACGGTAATTTTCAGTTCGCATGACCACGAATTTATTCAAACCATCGCTAATCGAATCATCGAAATAGGACCAAATGGCATTTTAGATAAAATGATGACCTTTGATGAATATTTAGCTGATGGCAAAGTGAAAGAACAGCGTTTGGCTTTGTATAATTAAAATTCTGAAACACTTGGACACTTCCTTTACATTCAATCAGCAAGACTATACTATTGCCCGCTATCCAAAGACACAACAGCGGTCTCTGAGAGCTTGGCAAGCCTATCAATCTTTTATTTTGCAGCAAAATGAAGTCCAGAATACGGATTCTGTTCATGTTTTTAATGACCGATTTGGATTTTGGAATTGTACTTTGGGTTATAAACAGGTTACAAGTATTTGGAATTACGCCAGTCAGAAAAAAGCTGTTGAGCAAAACCTGATCTCAAATGGTATTGAAGTCTCTAATCAGAACTTCGTTCAAGTTTTAGATCCACTTCCAAAACCTATTGAACTAGCTTTACTTTGTGTGCCAAAAAGTTTGGATTTGTTTGAGCTTTTTCTTCAGCAAATTCACTTGCATTCAACTAAAGACACGAAAGTTTTTTGCGGTTTTATGACCAAACATTTTAGTCCGAAATTGTTGAAGCTTGCCGAAAACTATTTTACGGTTATTGAGCAAAGTTTAACGAAACAGAAATCTCGTTTTCTAATTTTATCTGAACCCAAAGCATTAGCTCGTGAGTTTAAAAACAAGCGTTGTATTGACTGGAAATCAGGCGAAACACCTTTACAACAATATTATGGTGTGTTTTCGGCTCATAAAATTGATCAAGGTTCTCAGTTTTTGATGGATAAGCTCAAACTCAATTTTGACGAACAGCAGATCTTAGATTTGGCTTCTGGTTCTGGCGTGTTTTCTTTGG
>JBMYYR010000062.1:0-10491 GCA_049609625.1 Flavobacteriales bacterium
CTCACGAATACAACTTCATTGTGATTATATTTTTGCACATAAATCTAAAGCCTAATTCACAAAGATTCGGCACAGAGTTTAAGTCATTTATATTCCGACAAAAAAACCTCATAAATCTGAGCTAAATCCCCCGTCTTTACATTCAGTTTTAAGTCAATTTTTAATTAACTTGCGGATTCAAAAACCATACTAAAATCAAAGATAAGTTCGTTCGTCAATGAAAACAAAACATCAAGATCAAATTTGGATGAGCCGTTGTTTAGAACTGGCTAAAAAAGGACATCATCAGGTGTCTGAGAATCCGATGGTTGGTGCCGTTTTGGTTCACGATGGTAAGATTATTGGCGAAGGCTATCATCATCAATTTGGTGGCGATCATGCCGAAGTTATTGCCATAAATGCTGTGAAAGACAGAAGTTTACTCAAAACTTCTTGTTTGTATGTTAGCCTAGAGCCTTGTGCGCATTTCGGCAAAACACCGCCCTGTTCGGCTTATATTGTTGAGCATCAAATTCCGAAAGTAGTCATTGCGACCATCGATCCTTTTTCGGAAGTTTCGGGCAAAGGGATAGAGAAGTTAAAAGCGCATAATATTGAAGTTGTTTTGGGTATTTTGGAGGCTGAAGCTCGTTTTCTGAACCGACGTTTTTTTGTGTTTCACAAACAAAAGCGTCCCTATTTAATTCTGAAATGGGCAGAATCTGCCGATGGATTTATCGATAAAGAACGAACTCAAAATGAAACGGGTTCTTTCCCGATTTCGCAGACAGAAAGCCAGTACCTAAACCACCGCTGGCGTGCCGAAGAAGATGCTATTTTGGTTGGCTATCAGACCGCTTTGGTCGACAATCCAAAACTCAACACGCGCGCTTATTTTGGTCAAAATCCGTTGCGGTTGGTGATTGACAAACATCAAGCCTTGCCCAAAACATTGAATCTTTTTGACCAAACTATTCCAACTTGGAAATTATCTGAAAAAAGCATTCAAAAAATTGATAATCAATCCATTGAAGAATGCGACATTCAAGATTATACCGCCCTTTTTTCACATTTGTATGACGCTGGCATTCAATCTGTTTTGGTGGAAGGCGGCGGAAAAACCCATGCACTATTTTATGAACAGGCTTGGTGGGACGAAATTCGAATCATTAAAAGTAAAAAAAACATCCAAAAAGGAAAAAAAGCCCTGCAGGTAGATCAGACTTTAGATCGAAATCAGCACAGATATTTGTCGGATACATACATCCAAATCATCAATCCGAAACTTGAACTTTAAGATGGAAAAAGACAGTTTTTTTACTATAAAAGAATCTTGTTCAGGGTTTTATAAAGAAAAAGGTTCTAAATTTTATGCCTTTGCTTTTCCTGCCCAAAACAAAGAAGACGTTCAGAAACATTTGGCGGGTCTTAAAAAAGAATTTCACGACGCACGACATTTTTGCTATGCTTACATTTTGGGCGAATTGAGCGAAGAGTCCAGAGCAAACGACGATGGCGAGCCCTCTAACAGCGCCGGAAAACCCATTTTAGGTCAGCTCAGAGCGTTTGACCTTACCCAAACTTTAGTCGTTGTTGTTCGTTATTTTGGCGGCACAAAATTAGGTGTCGGCGGTTTGATTCAAGCCTATAAAGAATCGAGTAAATTGGCGCTCAGCGAAGCTCAAATCATCGAAAAAACCATTACTTTGCCTTTTAGTTTGCATTTCGGCTATCCCGAACTCAATACCGTAATGCGACTCATTAAAGATTTGCCTTTAGAAAATCAAAATCGGGAATTTATGGAAGATTGTAAGCTCCATTTTTCGATTCGAAAAGGCGAAATATCAACATTAGAACAACGTTTTACAGACATCAAAAATATCACACTTATCAACCAAAGAAAAGAAAAAACATGAATTTATTACGCAAACTTCAAGACATTTACGCGCCCGCTGGAGAAGAGGATTTACTCAAAGATTTTATCCTGAATTATGTGAAAAAGAACAAGAAAAAATGGAAACATCCTGTTAAGGTTTACCACGGAAAAGCGTTTCAGAATTGTATTGTTTTAGCGTTTGGCGAGCCCAAAACTGCCATTTTTGCACATATAGATTCTATCGGATTTACGGTGAAATACGATAATGAAGTTGTCCGTCTTGGTGGCCCTGTAAAACAAGATGGCATCAAACTTTTTGGCTTTGATAGCCTTGGAAAAATCGAGTGTACTTTGCGTTTTGACAAGAAAAAAGACAAGCTTTGGGTAGAGTATCCGAGAACGATTGAGCCTGGTACGAATTTGGTTTTTCAGTCGAATTGGAAGGAAAGCAAAAACTATGTTCAGAATTGCTATATGGACAACCGACTTGGGGTTTGGGCGGCACTTCGCACAGCAGAAAGCTTAAAAGACGGTGTCATTTGTTTTTCGTGTTGGGAAGAAACAGGTGGTGGTTCTGTGGGCTATTTAGCCAAATTTATTTACGAAAAATGGGGTGTTCAACAAGCCCTAATTTCTGATATTACCTGGGTAACCAAAGGCGTAAAAGCAGGTTGTGGAGTTGCTATTTCTCAGCGAGATTCGGGTATTCCGAGACGTTCTTACATCAAAAAAATAATGAAAATTGCCGATAAAAGCCACATTCCCTACCAATTAGAAGTTGAAGATGCAGGCGGAAGTGACGGAAATCAGCTCCAGAAAAGTGATTTTCCCTTTGATTGGTGTTTTATTGGCGCTGCCGAGCAGAATGTACATTCGCCGATCGAAAAAGTGCACAAGTTTGATATTGTCAGTATGCTGAATTTATATGCCGTGTTGATGAAAAAATTGTAGATCTGGAATTTGTAACTCATTGATATTGAAAACAAAGAAACACATTCTTCACAAGCTCATCATCGCAGTGGTTTCTGTCTATGTTTTGAGTTTAATGTTTCCTCAAATCTGGTTTTCTAATCAGTTTAAGTATAAAAATTTTTCAGTTTATTATCATGATAATGAACTGAATATAAATGAGTTAAAATCAATTCTTGACACATCAAGTCAATTAATCGAGCAATCTGCATATTATAAACCAGAACATCAACAAAAGCTGTTTTTTTGTTCTGGTTTTACTGAATTTAGCTTTTTTGCATTAGGTTCCAGAAAAGCGTTTGCGGTCAACTATCCGATTAGCCAACGTATTTTTTTGTCGAAAACGTCCATTCATAACAATCAGAGTTTTCGGAATGGAGAACAACAAAACCGACGTTCGCTAAGTGGCGTCATTGCTCACGAAACTACACATTCGATGTTGGAAAATCACTTTGGTTTTTTGGCTTATAAATTACTTCCAACTTGGAAAAACGAAGGCTATTGCGATTACATCGCCCAAGACAGTTCTTTTGATGAAATGGAAGGTTTGAAAGCGATTTGTGACAACAAAGAACCTAAAGACAACCATTCGTTTAATTATCTGAAATTCAGACTATTAACAAAATACTGTTTTGAACATTTGAAGCTAAACACCAATAATTTCTTTGCTTCCGACATTGATAAAGAAAGCTTGAATGTGGAGTTTAAACAGGCGATTTGTAAATGAATTAGCATGCCGAAGATTGAGTTTGAAACGCATCAAAATTGACAGCCCAACAACTGGGCTACAGCTTTTTATAACGACATTGTGTGGCGTATTTTAGGTCTACATTTAATTAGAAAAGTAACTATTCTATGTGTTAAAAAATAACTACATTTGCACTAAATGAAAACGACTTTCCGCTATTTTATCTCTTCCATTTTGGCTTTTGCCATGGTGTTTTCTACGGCTTCATTTAAGCTAGAATCACACTATTGTGGAGATAAATTGATTGATATGGCGATGTTTTCATCAGCTGAATCTTGCGAAATGAGTCAGCAAAACAATTCCGAAACCAAAGGCTGTCAAATCAAAACAGGCACCTGTTGTTCCAATAATTTTTCACTTTTCTTAGGTAAAAATGATCTACAAAAAACTGAATATCAAACCATTAGTTTTAATTTAGATTGGGAGCTCACACTTCCAACCCTAAGCTTTAATTTCCCTAATCTTTTAGTTAAAAGAGTAGATTTCTCAAATTATCTACCACCTCCTCCCCGCCTTTCTCAACTGGCAATTTACAAACGTTTTCAGTCGTTTTTAATCTGATTTGAATCAAAAACCGCTCGAATAGATTCTATTTTCGAGGCATTTTCTATTGTTTATGATAGTCTAAATGCAATCTAACAGGTTTTTAGTCAAGGCATTAATCCGCTCTTGATGAGTTATCACATTTCAAAAAAACGTTATGCTAAACAAATGCATTAAGTTTCTGATTTACAATCCGATAATCGCAGGTATTGTATTACTTTTTTGTCTGATTTGGGGTTTGAGTAACAGCCCTTTTCAACATCCGTTTGAAGACTACATTCCAAAACAATCTGTTGCTTTGGATGCTTTGCCCGATTTGGGTGAAAATCAGCAAATTATTTTTACTAAATGGGACGGAAAATCGCCTCAAAATATTGAGGATCAGATAACATACCCACTCACTTCTACTTTGCTCGGACTCCCAAAAGTAAAAACCATTCGAGCCAATTCGATGTTCGGGGTTTCAAGTATATACATCATTTTTGAAGACGATGTTGATGTCTATTGGAGCAGAAGTCGGGTGTTGGAAAAGCTAAATGCCATCCCCAAAAACCTCTTACCAAAAGGTGTTCAACCTAGTTTGGGGCCAGCAGCTTCTGGGCTTGGACAAGTCTTTTGGTACACGCTTGAAGCTAGAGACGAGCATGGAAACCCAACCGGATTTTGGGATTTAGAAGAACGCCGACAAATTCAAGACGAACTCGTAAAGCCAGCTCTTCAATCTTCAAAAGACGTCGCCGAAGTCGCTTCTATTGGTGGTTTTGTAAAAGAATATCAAGTCGATATCAAACCAGAACGTCTAAAACAATACAATCTGAGTTTACAAGATGTTGCCAAAGCCATCAGAAATTCAAATGTCGAAATTGGCGCACAGACCATCGAAATCAATCAAGTGGAATATTTGGTTAGAGGTTTGGGCTACATCAAATCAGCTTCCGATTTGGAAAATGCTGTGCTGTCTTCCTCAGAGTTCAAATCGGTTCGACTAAAAGATGTGGCTCACATTAGTTTTGGCCCTGCGGCTCGGCGAGGTATTTTAGATAAGTCTGGCGCTGAGGCTGTTGGAGGTGTTGTCCTCGCCAGATACGGTTCAAACGCCATGGAAGTTATTGATGAATTGAAATTAAAAATCAATCAATTACAACAAAGTTTACCTAAAAAAACAGTAGAAAATGGACAGACAAGTCAGCTCCAAATAGTTCCTTTTTACGACCGTTCTGTGCTGATAAAAGAAAGTTTAGGAACCCTAGAACATGCCCTCGGACTCGAATTGCTCATCACCGTTTTGGTTGTTTTGCTGATGCTTTTCGATTTGCGTGCCTCCATTTTGGTTTCGTCCTTGCTTCCGCTTGCCATTTTGTTGGTTTTTGTCGCTATGAAATCCGCTAATATTTCTGCAAATATTGTGGCTCTTTCGGGTATTGCCATTGCCATCGGTACCATGGTTGACATGGGTATTATTCTCTCCGAAAACATGATTAAACATCTTAATAATCAAGACTTTAATCATCTCAATGTAAAAGAAAAAATCTATAATGCGACAGCAGAAGTGTCGTCTGCCATTCTCACGGCAGTGCTAACCACCATTGTCAGTTTTATTCCTGTTTTTGCCCTTTCTGGCGTCGAAGCGCGATTGTTCGATCCACTCGCTTTCACCAAGACTTTCGCCCTAATTGCCTCCCTCCTTTTGGCTTTATTTCTCTTTCCGCCTTTTGCCGCTTTGCTTTATAAGGATAAGAAAAAGCAAAATTGGACGAGGTTTTTGAGTTCAATTGTTGGCATTCTGTTTTCCTTTTATTTGTTTTGGATGACTTATAATGAAGCTATTTTTCTATTGATTTTCAGCACTTTGACTTTATTAGAGCAACTGAACATTTGGAATCAACATCGACTTAAACAACTCAAAATAGCGACCTTATCTATTGTCCTTCTTTATTTTTTAACAATCTACTGGCAACCTCTTGGCTATCAGCATCATTTTTTGACAAACTTAACATTTGTAGCCTTAGTTTGTTTTGGATTGTTAGGTATTTTCACGCTTTTCAAACGCTATTATCTCCATATTTTAACATGGGCTTTAGAACACAAAGCGCTCTTTTTGGCACTTCCATTAGCGCTTATTGTTTCAGGTTTTTTGATTATGAAAAGCAGTAAAACCGAATTTATGCCCACCTTAGATGAAGGTGCTTTTTTGTTGATGCCCAGCACTTTACCACACGCTGGTGTCGAAGAATCAAAACGGATTCTAAAGGCTTTAGATATTTCTATTTCCAACATTCCCGAAATTGAGTTGGTGGTCGGGAAAGCTGGGCGAGTTGAATCGGCTTTAGATCCCGCACCACTTTCGATGTACGAAAATATTGTTCAATACAAAAGTGAGTATATTGTTGATGAAAAAGGCTTGCCCATCCGTTTCAAAGTAGATGAAAACCTACGTTTTATAAGTCGTTCTGGAGAAAAAATTGCTAACCCGAATTTGGATTCAGATGTAAAACATCCACCAAAAACACTAAAAGCATCAACACTTATTCCAGATCATCAGGGTGAATATTATCGGAATTGGAGACCTGAAATAGAAACTCCAGATGATATTTGGAATCAAATTGCAAAAGCGAGTGCCCTGCCAGGCATCACCGCTGCGCCAAAATTACAACCTATCGAAACTCGTATTTTGATGCTTCAAACGGGTGTTTCGGCTCCGATGGCCATTCAATTGAAAGGCGATAATTTAGAAACTTTAGAATACTTTGGCTCTAGCTTAGAATCTCTCTTGAAACAAACAGAAGGTGTTGATATTCAGAAAGTTTATGCCGAAAAAAACATCGGAAAACCTTATCTAAATATCGAACTCAGGCGCGATCAATTGCAACGTTATGGACTTTCAGTTGCCGATGTCTATCGAGAATTAGATATTGCGATTGGCGGACAGATTCTGACTCAAAGTATTGATGGCAGATCGCGGTATAATATTCGTTTGCGCTATCCTCGTGAATTACGTTCTGAGCCCGAAGCTTTAAAACAGATTTACATTCCGATAGAAGGCAATAAAACGCTTCCACTTTCTGAGCTTGCCGACATCGTTTTTCAGAAAGGGCCACAATCTATCAAATCCGAAAATGGATTTTTAACAACTTATGTTCTTTTTGATAAACTTGATGATTACGAAGAACTTAAATTGGTTTCTGATTTAAAAAATAAGATTAATTTAGCGATAGAAAATGGTGAGATTATATTGCCAAATGGCGTTCAATTTGATTTTATTGGTTCCTATCAAAACCAACTTCATGCCGAAAAAACCTTAGCTTTTGTCATTCCTATCGCCCTCTTGCTCATCTTTCTGATTCTCTATGTTCAATTTCGTTCTTTGGCTATCAGTTTAATGATATTTTCAGGTGTTGCGGTTGCTTTTTCAGGTGGATTTTTGATGTTATGGCTTTATGGTCAAGACTGGTTTTTGAACATCACATTGTTTGGAGAAAACCTGAGAGAACTCTTTCATATTCAAGACATTAAACTCAGTATTGCGGTTTGGGTCGGCTTTATCGCCCTGTTTGGTATTGCCACCGATGACGGCGTGGTGATGGCAAGTTATCTAAAACAACATTTTGACGGTAAAACACTCAAAACCAAAGCAGAAATCAGAGAAAAAGTGATTCAAGCTGGACTAAAACGCATCCGCCCTTGTTTGATGACGAGCGCCACTACTCTACTCGCTTTGCTTCCCGTTTTGACTTCATCCGGAAAAGGCAGTAGCATCATGATTCCGATGGCCATTCCGAGTTTTGGAGGTATGATGCTCGCTTTAATTTCACTTTTTGTTGTACCTATTTTATATTCTTGGAAAGCCGAACTAAACTTAAAAAAACATGAAAAAAATAATAGTTAATCTTCTTTTAATCATAGGCTTACAATTTAATTTGATAGCCCAAGAACAGTTGGAATATTACGTTAATATTGCTTTAAATTCACATCCCGAATTGAAAAGCAATCAACTAAAAACCGAACGCTTAGAAGAACAAAAAAAGGAACAATTAGCTTTGAAAAACACTCAAGTTTCATTCGGCTATTTTGCCCAATCGCCCGAAACTAGACTTGGGCCACAGCAATTAAAACTGGGTGTAAAACAAGCTTTACCGTGGTTCGGGACTCAAAAAAGAAAAGCCGATTTGGCTAATGCCAATGTGAATTTATCTAAAGTAGAACAGAACATAAAACGTAAAGAAATTCGCTTAGAAGTCTCTTTGCTTTACACAGAAATCATAGCCTTAAACAAAACAAGACTTCAGTTAAATGAAGAGTTAGATTATCTAAATCAAAGTTTAAAATTGATAGAACGTAATCTTGAAACTGGATTAAATTCGGCTTTAGATTTGATAAAAAAACAGATTTCTAAACAAGATTTGGAACAAAAAATCGAAATTAATACACTTGAATTTCAGTTAGCTAAAAGACAATTTAATTTGCTGTTGAGTCCAGATAAAAGTACAAACCTTAGTGATTCTGAATTTGAAACGTTTGACTTTCAGAATTTTGGTTTAAACATCAAAAAACTAAATCAAAACTCTGATATTCAATTAATTGAAAAACAAATTGAAAAAGTAAATGAGCTTGAAAAACTTAATCAAAAATCAAAATTTGCACAATTTACTTTAGGTTTAGATTATGTTTTGGTCAACCAAAGACCTGATCAAATCCCTCAAAATGGACGAGATATTTTGATGCCCAATATTGGTTTTTCAGTCCCGATTCTAAATAAAAGCTATAACTCAAAATCAAAACAAAATGAATTGGCAATAGAAGAATTTGAGTTTCAAAAACAAACGAAGCTTCTGAAACTTGAAACTGCACTAAATCAAACGGTTACAAAACGTGAAAAAGCACTAAAAACTATTGAAACTTTGGATAAACATTTAGAAAAATCGAATCAAATTGATCAACTTTTGAAACAAGATTATGAAACCAATTTGATTGATTTTCAGACACTTTTAGATTGGAAAATTCAAAAATCTAAATGGAAACTAGAGCGAATTGAAGCTCAAAAAATAGTTTTCGAGCAAACTTATATCATTAATTATCTTCAACATTAAAGCCATTCATTATGAAAAAATACATAAACCTCATTCTCGTTTTTTGTCTTGGACTTGTTGTTAGTTACTTTCTATTTGGAAATAAAACTCAACATTCTGAAAATCATAAACATACAGAAGAAAAAGTAGAGCAATGGACTTGTTCTATGCATCCGCAAATTGTGCAAAACCAAGCTGGTGATTGTCCTATTTGTGCGATGGATTTAGTTCCACTTTCTTCTACTGAAAGTCAAGATTTAGATGAAAATCAGTTCAAAATGACTGCCGAAGCTCAGGCTTTAGCTCAAGTTGAAACGTATCGAATTACTGAAGAAAAATCGAAAGGCAAAACACTCACTATAAGTGGTCAACTAACTGAAAATGAAACCAATAAAAAATCACAAATTAGTAATTTTTCAGGGCGACTAGAAGAGTTTTTTGTACATTCAGAAGGTGAACAAGTTAAAAAAGGACAAAAAATTGCGTCCATCTATTCGCCTGATTTAATTACAGCACAACAAGAACTTATTTTAGCTTTGGATTTAGAAGAAGGTCAGTCAAATTTAGTGGAATCTATCCGCAAAAAATTGAAGAATTTTCAACTCACTACATCCCAAATTCAAGAGATTGAAACATCGAAAAAAATACAAACTAATTTCCCTATTTATGCTCAATATTCTGGTATTATTTCAGAGGTTTTGGTGCAAGAAGGAGAGCAAATCTCAAAAGGAAAAACCTTATATAAATCAACAGATTATGATAAACTTTGGGCGGAATTTGATGTTTATGAAAATGACATTTCTTCATTTAAAGTAGGTCAAAGACTACGGATAAAAGTTGATGCTTTTCCTCAGGTAAATATTTTAACAAATGTTAGTTTTATTGACCCTGTTTTAGATACAAAACATCGTCAAATCAAAGTGAGAGCCGAAATAGGTAATGTCAGTTCAAAAAAACTGAAACCTGGTTTGTTTCTAAAAGCATACGTTTCACTAAAATCCGATCATAAAAAAGAGCAGATACGTGTTCCAAAAACGGCAGTACTTTGGACAGGAAAACGTTCTGTGGTGTATCTAAAATCAAATGAAAATTCCGATGTTTTTGAACAAAGAACCGTAGAGTTAGGAGAATCAGTTGGTGATTTTTATGAAATAAAAAACGGCTTATTTATTGGAAACGAAGTGGTTAGCAAAGGAACGTTTGTGGTTGATGCCAGTGCCCAATTACTCGGAAAACCATCGATGATGAATCAAAATAATTTAGGCGATTATGTGCGAGCTGAGCTAAAAGAGTTCCCTGTGAAAGGAAAT
>JBMYYR010000063.1:0-9771 GCA_049609625.1 Flavobacteriales bacterium
GTATTTGTCAACTATCAATCTGACGGAAAAAACAAACGAGAAGAACATCATTACAAAGCTAATAAAAAGCACGGAAAATCATCGTGGTTCTACAAAGACGGGACGCTAAGCGAAACCTGCACCTATGTTGATGGCAAAAAAGAAGGAGAAGCCCAACGCTACAATTCCAACGGACGCTTGATTGGAAAAGCTCAATTTAAAGACGGAGCAATAGTAGGCGATTGGCAACATTTCGAAGCAAATTCTGAAGCATCAAAACAATAGATTTGAAACATAAACTTAAGATTGGTATTGTCTGTTTTCCGACCTATGGCGGCTCAGGCATTGTGGCTACAGAGCTCGGAAGGGCACTTGCCAAAAAAGGGCATGAAATTCATTTTATAACCTACCAGCAGCCCGTTCGGCTCGAACTTTTTGAAGAAAACGTCCACTATCACGAAGTCAGCACGGTAGATTACCCTTTATTCGAGTTTCCACCTTATGAATTGTCTTTGGCAGCCAAAATGGTGGATGTTATAAGTTACGAAAAACTCGACGTGCTTCATGTACATTATGCCATTCCGAACGCTTACGTTGCCTATTCGGCAAAGCAAATTTTGTTGCAAGCCGGCATTGCTATTCCGATCATCACTACGCTCCATGGTACTGATATTACATTAGTTGGAAAAAGTGCCTTGCTAAAACCTGTCATTTCTTTTGCCATCAATCAGTCCGATTATGTAACCTCGGTTTCTGAGGATTTGAAAAAGGAAACTTGCTCGTATTTTGACATCAAAGCTGAAAAAATTCACGTTGTTCCCAATTTTATTGACCTCAAAGAATATCAACTTCCCAAAACAGAAGAATATCAAAAACGACGAGCTCGATTAAAACGTATTATTTCGCCCAATGGCGAATCGGTTTTGGTGCATATTTCAAATTTCCGACCTGTCAAACGTGTTCAAGATGTTGTCGAAATTTTTCGACGTGTCAATGAAAAACAAGCCTCTACCCTATTGATGGTTGGCGATGGGCCTTGCAAAGACGATATCGAAAAATCGTGTCGTAAACTTGGACTTTCCAAACGCGTAAGATTCATTGGGAAAAGTTCTGATATTCCACAAGTTTTAGACCTTTGTGATCTGATGCTTTTGCCTTCCGAAACCGAAAGTTTTGGATTGGTAGCTTTGGAAGCTATGGCGAGTGGAGTTCCGGTAATTTCCTCAAACACAGGAGGTTTGCCTGAAGTCAATGTAGATGGCAAAACTGGCTTTGTTGCCGAAGTTGGCGATGTAGAAACCATGAGTCAGCAAGCTCTATCTATTCTATCAGACAAAAAGAAACTCAATCAATTTAAAACCAACGCACGAGCTCATGCGCAGCGTTTTGATTTGCCTAACATTCTACCTGCCTACGAACAAATTTATTGCGACATTTTGAAATGTGAAAACTATTTGAAAAGCGTCAATAAAATTAATTAAAAACCTGAAAATCAGATATTTATGAATAAAGAAAAGAAAAAACTAGCCTTACATTGGAAAATCATTATCGGAATGGTTTTAGGAATCATTTTTGGTTTTTTGATGAACTCGGTAGCTGGCGGCAGAGGCTTTGTTTCTGATTGGGTGTCGCCTTTTGGCAAACTGTTTATCAACCTTTTAAAGTTGATTGCCGTACCGCTAATTTTAGCTTCATTAATTAAAGGCGTATCTGATCTAAAAGACATTTCCAAAATTAAATCCATGGGTATTCGCACCATATTAATTTATGTTTCGACCACCTTAGTTGCCATTATTATTGGACTATCGATTGTAAACCTCGTGAAGCCCGGCGAAGGTATGTCGCCAGAAACCATCGCCAACATCAAAACAAAATTTGAAAACTCAGCTGGCGTTGCCGACAAGCTCAACAAAGCCTCAAACCAGAACGATGCTGGGCCGTTGCAAGCTTTGGTTGATATTGTTCCAAGTAATATTTTCACAGCTTTGGGCGAGGCCAAAATGCTTCAAATCATCTTTTTCGCCTTATTTGTTGGCATTTGCTTATTGTTAATTCCAGAAGAAAAAGCAAAACCACTGGTCAACTTCTTCGATTCCTTAAACGAAGTCGTCATGAAAATGGTGGACCTCATTATGCTTTTTGCGCCTTATGCCGTGTTTGCCTTAATGGCAAATGTGATTATCGCTTTTGATGATACCGAGATATTAGTCAAGCTCTTAGGCTATGCCCTTTGTGTGGTTTTTGGTTTAATGCTGATGATTGGTTTTTATCTGATTTTAATAAAAGTCTATACCAAAAAATCACCTTTATGGTTTTTGAAGAACATCAGTCCTGCGCAATTACTAGCTTTTTCGACCAGTAGTAGTGCCGCAACTTTACCAGTAACCATGGAACGAGTAGAAGAACATTTAGGTGTCGACAAAGAAGTTTCTGGCTTTGTTCTTCCCGTTGGTGCAACCGTAAATATGGATGGAACGAGCTTGTATCAAGGTATTGCGGCCGTTTTTATTATGCAAGTTATTTGGCCCGAAGGCTTAACCTTTACCAATCAATTAGTCATTATTGCCACGGCATTATTGGCATCCATTGGTAGCGCAGCCGTACCGAGTGCAGGCATGGTAATGTTGGTTATTGTCTTAGAATCTATTGGCTTTCCAGCCGAATTATTACCTATCGGGTTAGCCTTAATTTTTGCGGTAGACCGACCTTTGGACATGTGCCGAACGGTGGTCAATGTAACTGGCGATGCGACGGTTTCTATGATGGTTGCCAAATCTCTAGGAAAACTTGGCGAACCAAAGGTTAAGAACTGGGATGATCACTATCCGAAAACTTCATAATCAATTGATAATCAAAAAAATACATCTTTTTTTAGTTTTACTTTCGCCTGCGCTTCTTTTAGTTTTTAATGGATGCCAACAGGCACAAACTTCACCTTATTTATATGTTCAGGGCGAAGCTCAGGGCACCACTTACACGGTGGTTTATATTGATGAAGAAAAGCGTGATATTTCGGCAGAGCTTATCGAGATTTTAAAAGATGTTGATTTAAGCTTAAGCACCTACAGACCAGATTCTTACATCAGTAAGTGGAATCAAAACGAAGCACCCGATACCTTAGATCGGCATTTTAAAACCATGATCGAGCTTTCGGCAACATTACATCAGCTTAGCGCTGGTTATTTTGATCCAACAATCGAGCCTTTAAGTCAGTTTTATGGTTTCGAAAAACAACAAGCTCATCCAAACCAAAATATTGATAGTATTTTAAGCTATGTTGGCTTCTCAAAACTCGACATTCAAGCTCATCAAATCCTAAAAAAGGATCAGCGCATGCAATTAAATTTTAATGCTATTGCTCAGGGTTATACCGTCGATTTGATGGCTGAGTTTTTAATTTCAAAAGGCATAAAAAACTTTTTTGTTGAACTCGGAGGCGAAGTTTATATGTCGGGAAAGAAAGCAAATCAGCAAAAATGGACCGTCGGAATAGAAAAACCTGAGGCAGAAAGAGTGGACAGTTTTCAGGACAAAGTCTATTTATCCGACTTTGCCATTACCACCTCTGGCTCCTACCGAAAATGGAAAATCAATCAGGAGAATGGTAAGAAAATAAGCCATACCATCAACCCCAAAACAGGTCAAAATCAAGTCAAAACGTTGGTCAGTGCAAGCATCATAAACCCAAACTGCGCCTTAGCTGATGGGCTTTCTACGGTATTGATGAATTTTGATAAAACTCAAGCCGAAGATTTTCTCTCCAAACATCCTTTCCCAGCGCTGCTCATCTTTTCCGAAGACGGAAAAACGACCGTAAATTATTACAACGGCTTTCAAAACTTTATGACACCTTAAGCAAAATGTTTTGTAATCAGACTTAGTTTTTCTATCTTTGTTGGATGTATTTTTTTTAAATCCGTTTTAGTCCAAAGCTTTATGAACCATTTTTTCAAACCTTTCCTTTCCTTTTTCTTTCTTTTTATCGGATGTTTCAGCTTCTCGTTTTCTGCCCAAGCCGCCCACCTTGTTGGTGGCGACATTACTTACACCTGTAATGGCGGAAACAACTATACGGTTACCCTAACGGTGTATCGAGACTGTAGTTCTGTTGGTGCTGATTTTGACGCCAGCGCAGTCCTAAAAGTTTACCACCCTACAACCCATGTTGAATTATTTTCATTCGCTGAGCCATATATAAGCGACGAACAACTTGACCTCAGCCTTGACGACCCTTGCATAAATTTACCTACTGGACTTTGTATCGAAAAAGCAATTTATGAATACGACATTACCTTACCCGCTTCATTAACTGGCTATTTACTTAATTATCAGCGTTGTTGTTATGTAAATAATGTCAATAACCTCTCAGACTCAGGTTCTGATGGTATGAATGTTACTGCGCTCATTCCGGGTGCTGGCACTAGCCCGTGCTACTCTAGCCCAACATTCAACGAAGATCCACCACTTACCTTTTGTGAGTATACCGAAACAGAATCAGATTTTGGGGTTACGGCACAAACCAACGTAGGCTCTATCATTTACACCTACGTAAATCCGACAGAAGGAGCATCCCAGCTAAATCCAACCGGATTCAACAACCCTCCATTTACAAACGTAAATTGGGAAACAGGCTATAGCGCAGCCAACCCTATACAGTCTGACCCTTCTTTAAGCTATAATGCCACTAGCGGACTACTTACAGGTGTGATTACCCAAACAGGCTACTACCTCATGGAAACCCGAGCAGAAGTAATAGACGATGGCGAAGTTGTTGCTTACATCAGTCGAATATTTAGATATATTGTTTCAGACTGTAGCGTGAGCTACGCCGACATCAACATTGAGACAGAACCTGAATGTGGCGAATTTGAAGTCAACTTCATCAATGGAAGCACAGAAGCTGGAGCTTATTTTTGGAATTTTGATGACCCAGCTTCTGGAAGCGCCAACACCTCCACCCAATTTGAACCCACACACACCTTTACAGGATCTGGCAACTACAGTATTCAACTTATTGCTGCCAATGCGAATGACGTCTCCTGTTCCGACACCGCCTACTTCGACTTAGAAATTGGCCTTGGGCCCGATGTTTCTATTTCGACTCCCGAAGACAGCCAATGTTTTGTAGGCCATAATTTCGATTTTGAATCGACCTCTACCATTCCTGACGACCAACAAACCTATACATGGAATTTTGGTCCACTCGCCAATCCCTCCACCTCATCCGACCCTAACCCTACAGGTATCACATTCCAGCAAGGAGGAAGCTACACCGTTAGCCTCACCACCGTGTACGAAGAGTGCGAATCCAATGTTGCTATAGATGTTTTTGTGTTCAACCAGCTCGATGTCAGTATTCCCAACGCCGTTCAATGCAACGATTTAGTGGTCAACTTTTCCAACAACAGTACTGGCGTTGACAATTTTTCATGGAATTTTGGAGACAACAATTCCGGTGCCAACAACACCTCCACTCAAGCCTCGCCAAGCCATACCTTTTCGGACTACGGAAATTACACCGTAGAATTTAGCGCATCTAGTGGCGATGGCCTCTGCGTCGAAACCGTTACTATAGACGTTACGGTACTCGAAGGTGCGGTTTCGACTGCTTTTGTAAACAATGACAATCAATGTTTTGCGACCAACAAGTTTGTCTTTTCGGCTGATACCGACGTCGAAGATTTTGTCAATGCGCCCATAACCTATTTCTGGAATTTTGGACCAGACGCCACTCCTCAAAGCTCAACAGACAAATTTCCGCCACCGGTGCATTTCAACTCCATCGGCAACCACGAAGTTATTTTAGAAACCACAACCAATGGCGACTGTAGCACCCTAGACACCATTACCGTTACGACCTATGTACTCGAAGGCGAAATTACTGGAGACAAAGAAGGTTGCGCGCCCTATACAGCTACATTCACACCCGGAAACATCAATCCCGACTATTCCTACAGTTGGAAAATTCAAGGCCAGATCTACAACCAACAAACCATAACCTACACCTTTCAGAAGGCAGGATTTTATGACATCAAATTAGTCATTGAAGAGTTCGATACGGGCTGTAAATCTATTCTAACCGAAGAAGATTTTATAGAAATATACGCCGATCCTGAGCCAGAATTTACTATTTCGGATGAATATGTAACCATCCAACAATCTGTAACCATCACAAGTACGGTAACAAATCCGGACTATGAAACGTCGTTTTCGATTCCGAAATATGGAGAAACCACAACCGACGATGCCTTTAAATATATTTTCTACGAAGTAGGCGATTACGAAATCACGCAAACTGTTGTCAATGGCCCTTGCGAAACTGAATTGACCAAAATTGTACACGTTGGACCAACACGTATTCATCCGCCAAACGTATTTACGCCAAACGGAGATTTTACCAATGATTTTTATTTCTTCACAACGCATTATCATAAAAATGTAGAACTTCAGATTCTAGATCGATGGGGAAAAGAACTTTTTCATAGCTATCAATACGAAAAATGTAACAATCTGAAAAGCCCTTACTGCTGGGACGGCACCGACAAAAATGGAAACAATGTGTCGGCAGGGGAATACATTTATCTTATTCATTTAGAAGATGGTCAGGTCGAAAAAGGCTTCATAACACTCATCAGATAAGCTAATTCTATGACTTATGCGCTTTTTCGCTTTCATTGTTTTCATTTTTCTCTTTCCTTGCAAAGGCTTTAGCACCCACGTTATTGGCGGAGACTTACACTATGAACAAGTAGGAAACTCCACCAGCTACAACGTAAGCCTAAACTTATACAAAGACTGTCAGCCGTTCTATACGCCTGACAGTAACTTGGTTACACCCATTGGTTTTGATAATATTCAAGGCCAACCGCCCGTTAGCCCTGGCTTGCCATTTGCATTTCTGAGCATTTACTACTACCACAACGGCAGTTTAGATTCTACCATTGCCCATTTTACAACTTTAGACATCGATACCGTCGAAATCTTAGATCCCGACACTTGTCTGACCGAACCTATGGACCTTTGCGTCCTCCGTGGTCGCTACACCATTCAGGTCGAATTGCCCGACACTACCGATGATGGCTATTATTTATCTTACCAAAAATGTTGTAGAAATCCATCAAATCTAAATGTAGAAGTCGATCCGTTTATTACAGGCTCTAGCTTTACAGCTTTTGTTCCAAAATTGTCAGACGTTCCAGAAAACTCAAACCCAAAATTTCTGAGTCCGCCACCCTTGGCTTTTTGCCTCGATAGAGGTTTGATTTTCAGCAATCTGGCCTCCGATTCTGATGGAGACTCATTGGTTTATTCGTTCGGAACGCCACTTTTGGGCACCAACGGCACCTCCACCAACCCAATTGCGCCACCTTATGAAAACATTAGCTATCAACCTGGCTACAGTTTTGACCAGCCTATCCCTTCAAATCCTCAATTCACGATCGACCCTCAGACCAGTCTTCTGGAAGGCACACCAAACCAACTAGGCCCTTATATTTTAGGCATAAAAGTTCAGGAATATCGGAATGGCATTTTGCTTTCCGAAACCATTCGCGACATCCGACTTTATGTGGTAGACTGTGGAAATATTGGCGCTTTTTTCGACCTTGAAGATCATATTTGCGAAACTTCGGATGACATTGAATTTTCTACAAGTAGCGATGCTGAGCATATTTTTTGGGATTTTGGAGATCCAAACACTTCTACCGACACCTCAAGCAACGCCAACACAAGCTATACCTATACCAACAACGGAACTTACACCGTGAGTCTGACCACCAAAAATGGTCAAAAATGTATCGATAGCGTGAGCCATAGTTTTGAGTTTAGAAACAGTATCTATTTTGATGTCAATCAGATTGAAAAAAAGTGTTTTAGTGATAATGAATACTCGTTTTATCTCAACAACACCGATTTTGTTTCAGGAACAACCGTAAATTGGGAACTCGGCACAGCCGCCAACATCAGTCAAGCCACAGGCGATAGCGTGGTTAATGTAAGTTTTTCCGAAGCCGGAATCCACACCATAAACGTTGTTGCGAGCTACGAACAATGCAGCTACGAAGAAAGTTTTACCGTTGAAGTCTACCCCGAAATTATAGCCGAATTTCCGCCCGACACCATTCTTTGTACAAGACAAGAATACCTATTGCAAATGCAACCCAACAACCCAAATTACAGCTACAATTGGGAAATAAACGGCCAGCAATTCACAAACTCAACCGTTAGCTTAAACATCGACACTTCAAGTCAGCTTGATATCAGTGTTGAAGTTATCGATCAATACGGATGCGCATCTTATTATTCTGACAATCAACTCATTGAAGTCAAACCTCTGCCCATTGCCGATTTTGAAGTTTCATCGACTTCTATTGAACTTGGAGAGCAAATTGAAGTTTCAAATCTCGCCCAATTCTATGAAGAATTAAGCTACAACATGGGCGACGGAACCAGTATAGAAGAAGAAGATTTTGAATATGAATTTGACGATATTGGCTTCTATACCATTGCCCAAGAAGTAAGCAACGGCGGAAATTGCCCCGATTATAAATTTATTCAAATTGAAGTTAAATCGGCCTATTCTATTTATTTTCCCAATGTATTTTCGCCGAACGGCAATGGCATCAACGACACATTTTTTCCCATCACACGAAACATCAAAGCCTACACTTTGGTGTTGACCAATCGCTGGGGCGAAATTGTATATAACGGCATCGAATTTTTACCTTTTCATGAATGGAACGGCAGCTACCTTGATGGAGAGCTGGCAGACGAAGAGGTTTACAATTATTTTTGTGTGTATCAGACCAAAACTGGCGAACTCCACAGCAAACAAGGTTATGCTTTGCTGATAAAATAACAGATTGAACACTAAAACATCCGAAGGTTTTGACCTTCAGATGTTTTGATATTTACTGGCAAAACCACTTAAACTTCTTTAAGCATTGGAATGTAAGGCCACTTTGTTTCCTTCGGTATCCATAAAATGCGCCATAAAGCCATGCGGCCCAATCGATGTTTTGGGCAAAAGGACTGAACCTCCCGCTTTCTCTACTCTCGACAAAGGAACATCAAGATCATCGCCACCATTGAGGTAAACCAAAGTACCTTTTGCAGAAGGTTCAAAACCTTCCTGTTTCAGGATACAGCCTCCAACACCTCCATTCTCAAGGTCGGCAGGAAAAAAAGCAGAAACCGCATCGCCCATTTCAAATATTGGCATAGCGCACTCAAACATCGCTTCATAAAAAGCTTTTGCTCGGTCGAGGTCTTTTACTGGTAGTTCAAACCAGCTTACAGCATGTGTTGTCTTCATTGTTGAAAGTTTAAAATTTCCCCTAAATTAATGATTTTTTTTGAACACCTTTTGGAATGCCGTATTTTAATTTGGGCTCTATACCGAATTTCTACCAGCAATCAAATCTGACACAGTGCCCAATATAGGGTGCTTTTTTTTTTGAATTATGCTTATCGTTTTAGGGTTTTTAATTGGTTATATTTGTGGGGTGGTCGAAGTTAAAAGATATCATTGGAAATGATATTTTGACTTTTGATTTTATTGTCAAAATAATCTAAATTGCGACAATAAAACAAAACCTGAAAGTAAGTTAATTAAAAGCTAAAAAAATGGAAAAGAGAAAACGAAAAACATCTATATTTAAAAAAATCATTATTGGAATTGTAGGTTCATTTGTTATTCTATTTATATTAGGAAACTTGTTTCCCATAAATTATTTCCAAAAAGGAAAAGAATACTATGCCGAAAAAAAATATGAGAAAGCAATAAAGTATTTA
>JBMYYR010000064.1:0-9636 GCA_049609625.1 Flavobacteriales bacterium
TAATAAATGCAGCGGCGAGTCTTCCATAAGCATGTAGGGTCAATCCTTTGGTTGACCTGACTCTATTTGCCTTCAAATTTTGCACAGACATAAAAATAAATTTTCACTAACTTGCAGTCCTTATTATTAGGGTTTGTATCCAAAGTAATTTTGTTGAAATTAATCACTAAGATACTGAAAATTAATAACTTAAATCAAGTTTAATGTGTCGATTTATCAACTATTTAAACTTGATTTTTTGAATATTTTTAACCCTTGATTTGCATTATTATTAAAAGTACAAAAGGTCGTGGTGGACACGAAAAATGGTCGAAATCAGAAATGGACAGACCAATCACTATTCAAACTCACATTGACCCCGTTCCAGAATTTATAGTAAAACAAGTACTTCGACACCTAAATATGGATAGAAACACGTTTTTTAAACAGATTTTGAAGCTCTAATTATTGCCAACATGAAGAAAGCATTAACTATTTTATTGCCACTTGCCATCGGTTTTCTGATGATTTGGTATAATTTTAAAGACACCACACCAGAGCAGATTGCGAACATCAAATCGGCGGTTTTGAATGCCGATTATTTTTGGCTTTTGCTTTCCATCATTATGGGAATTTTCAGTCATGTTTCTCGTGCTATTCGTTGGAAATACACCTTGAAAGCCGTAGATGCCAACTATTCTTTTCTCAATTCTTTATTTTCGGTTTTTATTTCTTACCTCGTGAATTTGGCGATTCCGAGAGCAGGAGAACTATCCAGAGTGGCGGTCTTTAGTCGTTACGAAAACAATCCCTTCGACAAAACTCTAAGTACAGTTGTTGCCGAACGTGTTGTCGATTTCATCATCCTACTCATTATTCTTGGCTCAGTGTTTCTCATTCAGTTTGAGACCATTACAGAAGCCATTACAACGGCTCAAGCTCAACAAACGGCTCAAGATGGTGGTACAAATTATTTGACTTATATTATTTTAATTTTAGCTGTTTTAGCTGGGATTTTTGTGGTTCGGAATAAGAAATTTAAAACCAAAATTAAAGACTTTTTAGTTGGTCTATTTGATGGATTAAAATCGATTTGGAAAATGGACGGAAAAACACAATTTCTAGGTCATACCCTCATCATTTGGGTATTGTATTTAGCCATGTTTTGGGTTTCTATTTATTGTCTCCCTCAAACCTCACATCTTGGTTTTGGAGCTATTCTGACCGCTTTTGCCGCTGGCGGAATCGGAATGGTAATCTCTAATGGAGGTTTCGGTACCTTTCCGTTTTTGATTAGTTTAACCTTATTGAACTATGGTGTAGAATCGGATTATGGAACTGCTTTTGGTTGGATTATGTGGATTTCTCAAACCCTGATGATTGTCGTTTGCGGAACACTATCTTACATCCTCATCAATGCCCTAAACAAAAACAAGGATGAAGCAAAAGATATATAGTTTAGACCAACTTGCCGAACTTCGCCAGGTTTGGAAACAAAACAAAGAACAAGTGGTGTTTACCAATGGCTGTTTCGATTTAATTCATCGAGGACATTTACACTATTTGGAAGCCGCTAAACAATTGGGTGGCAAACTGATAGTAGCCATAAATTCGGATGCTTCTGTTAAACAACTCAAAGGGCCTTCACGTCCCATCAAACCCGAAACCGATCGATTGATGACTATGGCAGCCTTTTATTTTGTTGATGCCGTGGTACTTTTCGATCAAGAAACACCAGCGGATGTGATCAATACACTTATTCCAGATGTTTTGGTAAAGGGCGGCGATTATAAACCAGAAGAGATTGTTGGTTATGATACTGTAACAAAACATGGCGGAAACGTATTGACTTTGGATTTTGTAGAAGGGCATTCGTCAAGTCAATTTATCGAAAAAATGAGCTAAATTCTCTTTCCGTTTGCTTTTCAAGACTAAAAAATTAAGTATATTTGCAAACCAAATCAAAAGGTCGGGTGGCCGAGTGGCTAGGCAGCGGTCTGCAAAACCGTCTACGTCGGTTCGAATCCGATCCTGACCTCAAAAAAACCTCTATTAAGTTGATAACCAACGAAGTAGAGGTTTTTTATTTTTGATTTTACCGACATTTTGCCCACAATTGGTTTAAAAACTCAACTCTTGATAGTTTTTTGATTACTCAATATCTAACATTTTGATTAACAAAAAAACCACTTAGAGCGGTCAGCGGTGTGCTTTAAAAAACAAAAAAGCCAATCTGCAACATCTGCAAATTGACTTTTTTAGTTCTAGAATAGCGCTCGGTCTATCGACCTCCTCGCCTGTAGTACTGGTGGTTTCCACCTTGGTTATAAAGATCCAAATCTCCTCTCATGTTTTGTAGAAACTGGTTGAATAGGCGGAGTTCGGCTCGCAAACCTCTGTGGCTATGACAACCTTCTATTTGATTGAATAGAGCTTTTTTCTCGCGCATTTGGTCTTTCATTGCAAACAACTTATGCTTCAACCTACGAAGCTTTGCTTGTTGGCCACCTTGTCTTCCGTTTCGGTTTCCTCTTCGGAAATAAGGATTGTCGAGGGCTTCGATTTTTCGTTTTACTTCTCGGATTTTTTTCCTCTGAAAACGTATATCCTTCTCAATCAATTCAATGATTTCAAATTTGATGAATTTTGCTTTTCTAAAATGGTTAAATCTAAGTTCAGCTTTAAATTCTTGCTTTAGCATTCGCATTTTGTTTACCTGAATCCGATCGATTTGTTTATTTGATTGATGATCGTAATATCTAGGGCCGTGTCCTGCTAATGCAGTTTGGTTAATTCCTAAAATTAACCCGAATGTGAGTAGTAGATGTTGTGCTTTCATAATGTTTGATTTTTTTGGGTTAGACAATACATCAAGTTGCTTATGTTCTAAACCAAAAGCGTGCCAAACTTTTTTAATCAACTTAAAATATTGATTGTCAGATTATTATAAAAACAAAATACCTAACGATTTGCAAGCCTTATGTTTTTAATTCTATTTCTATAATATGTTCTCAAATCAAAGTTGTTGACTAAATTTGTGCACTAAGCACCCACGAAATGCGTTATACAACATGCGAGGAGAAGTGCCAATTGGCCTACTTCGTACTCGAAAATGAACTTCTGTAAGAGTTTTTAAGCGAGACTTTATTGATCCACTCGGCTACGGGGCTGTTGTAAATAATTTAGACAAATCATTGAATACAAATTGGAACAATTAATCAAAAAAATAAAAAGCAGCATACATTTAAGCGCAGCAGCGGAAGCATTTCTATATGCCATATCGAAAGAAAAAACACTTACTAAAGGAGACGTTTTAATCCATCAAGGACAAGGGGTGAAGAAAACCTATTTTGTTATAGATGGATGCTTGAGAGCCTTCTGTACCGATAAAAGCGGCAAAGAACATACCTTGCAGTTTGCAATTACAGGTTGGTGGATAAGCGATTTTATTGCCCTATTCAACAATGAACCTGCAACATTAACCGTCGAATGCATTAAAGGAGCTAAAGTGATTGAATTTAATGCAACAAAACTGAACTCTATATATTCCCAATTTCCTGAATTTGAAGCTTTTCAACGAAAAAATTTAGAGCAACATCTGGTCAGCTTAAACAAAAGGATTTTGAATCAATTACAATTAACCGCTAGCGAAAGATACGGCTTATTTGTAAAACAATACAAAGATATTGAGCAGTTTGCTCCAAACTATCACATTGCCTCTTATTTAGGTATCACACAACAAAGTTTAAGTAGAATACGGGTAGAAAGGGCAAAAAAATAGTTTTCTTACCTTATGGTTATTTTTATTAGGAAACGCCTCTCTATTTTTGTGCTAAATCAATACACACAAAACTTATGCTTAAAAGACTATTAGGGATTGCTCCCAAATTAGAGTCAGATGGTTCGTTCAGTCCGTCAAAATTAGCCCTTAAACTGGGAACGGTTGATAAAACAGATTATGAACACATTTCATACTCTAAATATCAAGGTAAAAAGTCGAAAATCTTAGTAATTTTTACCGAACAAAAAAACTTAAAAATGCAAAATGGCAAATTGTTTTCTACTGGAAATCATCCTGTAGAAGCCCTATTGCCTATGTTGCATCTAAAAAATGCAGGTTTTGAATTTGATATAGTTACGCCTACAGGAAAACCAGTCGTATTCGAAATGTGGGCTTTTCCCGAACAGGATGAGCATGTAAAAGCTATCTATAATGACTACAAAACTCATTTTGAGAAACCTAGAACGTTACAAGATTTTGTAGCTAATTCCATGACAGACTCAGCATCTTATGCGGCCGTTTTTGTACCCGGAGGCCATGGAGCTATGCTTGGTATTCCAGAAGATAGTAAGGTGGGCGAAGTATTGAATTGGGCACATCAAAACAATTTGTTTACCATTACGCTATGTCATGGGCCAGGGTCATTATTGAGCACAACGCTTGATGACCAGAAGTTTTTATACGAAGGATACAATATGGCTGTGTTTCCTGATTCGGTAGATAAACAAACGCCAATGATAGGCTATTTACCAGGCCAAATGCCTTGGGGATTAAGCGAAAAATTAAAAAGCCTGGGCGCAAAATTGGTAAACAAAAAAGGAGATGACACCACTTGCATAGACAGAAGATTAATTACTGGAGCAAGCCCTTTGGCTTCAAATAATTTAGGAAAACTAGCCGCAGAAACGTTATTGAAAGAACTAAAATAAAAGGTTTTATGTTAGGAAGAAGTGTTTGAGGAAAAAATAAATAGGCGGTTTGTGCGGTTGGGGTATTGAAAAAACCAAAGAAGTAAGTGTTGTTCTTAGAGCGTGTAGAAACCTATCAAAACGAAAAAAACGGCTGAGAAAACTCAGCCGTTCTAAAAACTAAAAAATAAACTATGAAAATAAAAACTTAGGTGTTTAAGTTTTCAATAGTTCAAATATACGCTCAAAATCAAGTTCAACTGTCTTTTTTTATCAGACAAGAATAGGGATTAATTTTAAATTGTTAGTTATCAATTCATTAAACCTAACTTGTCTTTGTTTTGTAGACTAAGTTTTAGTTGATTTTTTGTACTTAAAGTGCTTTGAAACTCTGCTGAACAAAGTTTGAAAGCTCTTCTCCTGTCAAAAGTTGTTTCGACAATCGAGCTAAATTGAATGCTTTTTCAATCAAGGCTTGTTTGGTTTCCTCGTTTTCTTCATTCAAAATACGAGCCGCCGCTTCGTGATTGGCATTAACAACCAAATTATACGAATCTGGCATATCGCCCATCATCATCATACCTCCACCTCCAGAAGCTTGCATTTCTTTCATACGGCGCATAAATTCGGTTTGCGTAATAACAAAAGGTTGCGCTTTTGAATCTCGGCTTTCAATCTGAATGGTATAATTCTTATTATCAATTTGTTTTTCAACAAGCGTTTTCAGGTTTTCTTCCTGCTCTTTTGACAATAAAGAAGGAATTTCTTCCGACTTTTTAATCAAATTATCCATGGTATCGGCGTCAACTCGAGCAAATTTGAGTTTTTCTTCGCTCGTTTCCACTTTTTGAATGAAATGCGCAACAATTGGCGAGTTAAGTTCAACCACTTCATAAGCCAAGCCTTTTGCCTCTTGAATATATGAATACTGACTTTCTTCGCTTTGGGTGTAAAGCAAAACTAAATTCTCATCTTTATCCGTTTGGTTGGCAGTACATTTTTCTTTTAGCTCAGCTAAAGTAGAATATTTGCCATCTACAACCGATTTATAAAGGAAAAATTTCTGTGCTTTTTTATAGAATTTCTCATCGCTAAGCATTCCATATTCAATAATAACCTTGATGTCTTCCCATTTGCTTTCGAAATTAGCTCGGTCTTTTCTGAACATTTCATCAAGCTTATCAGCCACTTTTTTGGTGATGTGCGATGAAATTTTTCGAACATTTCCGTCTGTTTGAAGATACGATCTTGAAACATTTAAAGGAATATCTGGAGAATCGATCACACCATGAAGAAAACTCAAAAAGTCTGGAACAATACCTTCAACACTATCGGTTACAAAGACTTGTTTGCAATACAACTGAATTTTGTTGCGTTGCATTTCGAGGTTACTTTTCAACTTCGGGAAGTAAAGAATCCCATTCAAATTAAATGGATAATCGACATTCAAATGAATATGAAATAAAGGCTCTTCAAATTGCATTGGATACAATTCTCTATAAAACGCCTTATAGTCTTCCTCGCTTAAATCTGACGGAGATTTTACCCAAGCTGGATTCGGATTATTGACAATATTATCAACTTCGATGTCTTTGGCGTCGTCGCCTTCGCCTTCTTTTTCAGTTTTGGTTCCGAATTGAATTTCAATTGGTAAGAATTTACAATATTTATTGAGTAATTCATTGATTTTGTGTTCTTCCAAAAATTCAACAGAATCTTCGGCGATGTGTAACACGATGTCCGTTCCGCGCTCAGATTTGTTGTGAGCGACTAAATTAATCTCCGGATTTCCTTCACAAGACCAATGTGCAGCTTCATCAGATTTGTAGGATTTGGTAAAGATTTCAACTTTGTCTGCCACCATAAACGACGAGTAAAATCCAAGTCCAAAGTTTCCGATAATACCCGAATCTTGAGCTTTATCTTCATATTGAGTCATGAATTCTTTTGCACCAGAAAAAGCCACCTGATTGATGTATTTTTCCACTTCTTCCATCGTCATTCCCAATCCATTATCAGAAATTTTTAAGGTTTTAGCTTCTTTATCAACTTCTATTCTAACTCTAAGTTGATCTACCGAACCTGTGTTTTCGCCTGTTGTAGAAAGGAATTTTACTTTTGAACATGCATCAACGGCATTAGCCACCAATTCTCTCAAAAAGATGTCGTGATCCGAATACAAGAATTTTTTGATAATCGGAAATAAATTTTCTGTCGTTACATTAATCGTACCTGTAGACATAATATGTTTCGTTTTGTTGTTTAAACTTATTTGATGAATCCACCTTAGTCAAAGTCGATGCCAAAACAAAAAGCTGTCATTTTGACAGCTGGTTTTGAAGAATTTGAATGTAAATTTGACTTATAAGCTTTTGAATCGCCTCAATCTGACAAAAAGCAACACGGCAGAAGTTGTAAGTCCAGCAAATAAACCATACCAAACGCCTTCAACGCCCCATTCGTAATGGAAAGCAAGTGCATAAGCAATTGGAATACCGACAATCCAATAGGAGAAAAAGCTAATCCAAGTTGGTCGATTAACGTCTTTTAGACCACGAAGCGCACCCAAACCAACGACCTGAGCACCATCGGAAATCTGAAATAAAACCGCCACAAAAATCAACTGACTAGCGAGCATAACAATCTCAGGGTCATCGAGGTATAAATCCGCCAAAGGATAGCCGAAATAAAAGAAAATTATACCAGAAAAGGTCATCCAAGCTAAACTCAAAACATAGCCAGAATAGGCAATTGGCAAAATAGATTCCGACTGGCGTTTGGCTTGCGCCTGAGCTATTCTAACGGTAACAGCGGCACCAAAACCTGTGGCAATACTCCAGGTGGTGGAAGCTAAATTGAGCGCAACTTGATGCGCTGCCAGACTCGCTTCATCTATCCAACCAGCGAGAATAGAAGCACCTCCAAAGGCGCTAACTTCAAAAGCAAATTGCAAACCAATGGGCCAACCTAAAGCTTTTAATTTATTGAGAATCGTGCGGTTAATTTTAGCTTTTGCAAACCAAACTCGAAGTTCCTGATAACGTGAAGTCCATTGAAAATAGACAAAAATGGCTACAAACATTAAAATTCTTGATGCCAAGGTCGCTATTCCTGCGCCAAACAAACCGTAGGCCGGGAAGCCAAAATAACCATAAATCAACACAGCATTTAGTCCGATGTTTATAAGGTTGGCTATGATGGTTATCGTCATGGCGGCTTTGGTGTCTGCTAAGCCTTCGAGGAATTGTTTGTAACTCAAAAACAATAAAACAGGTAAAATAGAAAGTGCCTGAAGTTGTAGATAAGGCGCAGATAGCTCAACAATTTCTGGATTTTGTCCTAATTTATCTAAAATCAAAGAAATACATAGCACTGCCAGGATCAAAACTAAACCTAAAACCGTGTGTGCCACCAAGCTGTTTTTGAAAAAAGACAGAGTCTTCAATAACTTTTTTTGCGTAAAAGCTTCGGCAACTAAAGGCGTTAGCGACATCGAAAATCCAATCCCGATAACAAAAAAGAAGAAGAAAATACCGTTCGCCAAAGAAGCCGCCGCAATTTGTTCCGAACCTGCATTTCCAATCATCACATTGTCGGCAACGCTGGTCGCAATTTGCCCTAACTGACCTACAATAATGGGAATACTGATGTGTAGATTAGCTTTGAGATGCGATTTAAATGTACTGGATTGACTCATGCAGTGCGTTTTTGCGGTATCTTTGTTCAGATTTTATTAAAAAATATTCGGCGAAGGTAAACTATTAGTCTAACATGAAACCAGTTTTATTTCTTTTCATTTGTATCCACTTGTGTTGTCATTCTTATGATTTAATGGCGCAGGATTTTGAACTACCTGCAAAACATTTTTCAACCAAACAAGTATCGACCTTTGTGCTGAAAGATGGCAAAACACTAAGAGCAAAACTAGTTGATATTCAGAGAACTAAAGGTCTAATTTCTGGTTTTGAACTCAAACTAGAACAGCATAAAAATCAAACACTTGAGGCCAAAGACTTGCGTTCGGCGCAGTTGATTCCGAATCAATTGGAAAAAGCAAAACGTTTGTTTGACTTTTTCAAAACCGTAAAATCATGGGATAACTCGAATCAAGCGGCCGATCAAAACATTGTCTATTTTGAACCTCATGTCTACCAAAACGACACCTTACTTTTTCAGTTGATCAATCCCAGATCGGACAACAACATTAAGGTGTTTCACGACCCAAATGCCGACATCGAAAAAGAAACCGACGAAAACGGAAAAACCATCAGAAAAACGAGACTTTCGTATTTTATAAAAGTAAATCACTCTGATATTCAGGTTGTTGAAAGCAAAAACTATAAACGTGATTTTGATGTCATTTGGAAAAACTTCCCCACTTGCCGAACTCAAATAGAACATCGCAATTGGAAAAATTTCTCCATGCACGTACTGATGCTCGGAAATTGCAAGCACTAACTTAACCGAAGTTGTGAATTGATTTCAAATTGTTAATTTTACGAAGTAATTATATCTTAATTGTTGATATGTCTATGTTAAGTTTATTTTTTGGACTCCGTCTTTTTTACACAGAGTTTTTTTATATTTGGACATAAAAAACACAAAAGACTAAACCTAACACCAGCTAACAATCAATGCTCCTTTCGTCGCACTGTTGCAAGCCATATGTTAGTGTGCATTACAACAAAGAATTAAACAGAAAAACAAATTGATGAAAAAAATAATTTATATATTCCTAATACTGGGAATTTTTGGATGTCAAAAAGAAGAGTTTGAAATAATTGGAACAACAGAAAGTTTTACTATTACTTCAACTAATGTAAATGACAACTTTAAGATTGATGTTTATCTTCCTCCAAACTACCCTGAAACCAATATGGTTTATCCTTTAGTTATTGGATTGGATGCTAATTTTGAATTTGACAATATGGCTGGAATTGTTTCAGAAAATATTGAAAAAGGGAACAT
>JBMYYR010000065.1:0-243 GCA_049609625.1 Flavobacteriales bacterium
GAAAAAGAAATAAGAAATTTCATCGGAGCAATGAGTGGTGATACAAAAAAAGGAGTTTTTGTAACTACTTCTGACTTTGATATAAAGGCAGTAAAAAAAGCCAATGACGCTCATCATTCTATTATTTTAATAAATGGAACAAAATTGGTTGACCTAATGCATCAGTTTAATGTTGGTGTTCAAATAAAAACAGTTTATGAGGTTAAGGAATTAGATAATGACTTTTTCGAGGGAGAATAACTA
>JBMYYR010000065.1:253-2106 GCA_049609625.1 Flavobacteriales bacterium
CCTCAATTAGTCTTAGAATCGAAAATCGAATTAGAACTAAATTAAAATCAACATTAGGGAGAGCTAGGGCTTATACCCAAACGTTGGCTACAATATCTGGGAATTGGCACTTAACCCTAATTTACTAAGTGCTTAATCGGAAATTAATTACTAATCTAACGTGAATTCGACGTAAGATTTTTAATATCAATTGATTGCAAAATTTTCTTACATCGAACTCACGTTAAATTAAAAACAAAATATAAACTCTTGGCTACATTACCAAGATTTGGTATATTTGAATAAATTTTAGTTCAAATGGGAAAAAACACATCAATATCACTCGGGAGTTATTTTGAGGATTTTATTAAAGCTGAAGTAAAATCTGGAAGATATAGTTCAGTAAGCGAAGTAATTCGTTCAGCTTTACGTTTATTAGAAAGTGAAGAAAAAAAAGAAAGAGAATTGATTAAGGCTCTTGAAATTGGAGAACAAAGCGGATTTGTTGAACATTTCGACCCAAAACGAAATCTAGCCGAATTACATCGTAAACACTTATGAGTATAAACAAGTACAGAATAAGTGAACAAGCGATTGACGATTTAAATGACATTTGGGTTTATACTTTTCATAAATGGTTTAAAGAGCAAGCGGATAGATATTACGACTTAATAATCGGAGAAATTGAATTTATTGCTGATAACTTTATGATAGGAAAGTCAGCTGAACAAACTCGAAAGAAATACCGATATACGAAAATTAAATCGCATCTGATTTTTTATAGAAAAGCAGAAAATGGAATTGTAGAAATCGTTAGAATTTTACACCAGAGGATGGATATTAAAAAACGACTGAAATAAAAAACTGCACACAATAAAGCCTCAAACAACTGTTCGAAATGTGGGTAGAAAAGAGAGGGGATTTTTCCCGAGTACTCGGGATTGACGAAGTCTAAAGCTTCTGCGTATATAATAACCTTAATCCTCTCTTTGTTCTTTTGGTTGGTTTGTAAATTTAATGAATTGCAAACTTAAGACGTTAGCGAAAACTAAAAAAAATGAAAATCAACATAATCAAAGCAATACTAATTATCCTCATTTCAGGTGGCTTCCTTTCTTGTAATGGACAAATGAAAGCTGATAAAAAATCGGCAGATGTAAAGAACGTTACATTGGGTAAATTAGTTAGCAAGCTTGATAATCAAATTTGGAGTATTTTTCAAGACAGAAAAGGAAACTTTTGGTTTGGAAGTAATGGGAAAGGGCTTTATCATTTTGATGGAAACAAATTAAACCTATTTACAACAAGTGATAATTTAGTAAGCAACACCATACGCGGTATTCAAGAAGATAACAAAGGAAATATTTACATTGAAACGCCCAAAGGCGTTAGCACGTTTGACGGCATAAATTTCACAACTCTAAAAATCATAAAATCACCTAACAACGAATGGAAACTTGAGCAAAATGATTTATGGTTTAACTGTAACGGCAATGCAAATCACGTCTATCGGTTTGATGGAGAAAATCTGTATGAACTTCAGCTTCCCCGAAAAAACATCGAAAAGAAACTTGGAATAGATGAAAAAGAACTTTCATATAGTCCCTATACTGTTTTCGGAATTGATAAAGATAGAAATGGTAAGCTCTGGTTAGGAACTGTTCTCGCTGGAGCGTTTCGCTTTGATGGAAATTCGTTTCTTTGGATTGGAGAAAAAGAATTATCAAGATTGCCTGATGGACGAGAACCTGGAGTTCGCTCAATATTAGAAGATAATGATGGAAATATGTGGTTGAGTAATTTTTATAGTAAATACAACATCAAATCAGATTCAAGCCAAAGCTATGAGAAGATAAAAGCTGTAGAATTATCTG
>JBMYYR010000065.1:2204-9088 GCA_049609625.1 Flavobacteriales bacterium
AAATCAAATCAGATTCAAGCCAAAGCTATGAGAAGATAAAAGCTGTAGAATTATCTGAAAATAGTATTGAAGACAAGTTACTTTATTTCAATTCGGGATTGGAAGACAAAAACGGTAATTTATGGATGACCACTTATGGTGGCGGTGTTTGGAAATATGATGGAGAAAAACTCTCCAACTTTGAAATAAATAATGGACTTGAAGATGTTTTACTAATTTCTATTTATCAAGACAAGCATGGAAAGATTTGGCTTGGAACAAATAATGATGGGGTTTATGTACAGAATGAAGATAAATTTGAGAAGTTTGAACTAACAAGTAGCCGCTAAACTTTATTCAAGATATCAGAATCGAACTTAGAGAAAACCAAGATGAAAAGCATTAGAAACAGAATGATTTAAAGCAGTAGCCTAAAAACAACCTTTACTTTATTACAAAAAATATAAAAATCATCCCTTACTTTGTTACAATAAAACAATAAATCTACCCTACTATTTAGGCGCTAAACTGCCCGAATGTATTTCCTATTTTATTAGAAATCAACAACATAAGATATAGCAACTAAATAGAAAACCAAAATGAAAGTAGCCTACGACAACTATTATAAGACTGAAATGGACATCAATCAAAGACTGATTATCGAATGATTGTTGTTGAAAGGTGAAAAAAGAATAGCAGAAACTATGAGTTCAAAAGATTGGAAATCGAAAGCGTTTTAGTTGGCTTTTATAAGCCCTCTTTCAAGTAAAGCCTCCGCAATTTGAATAGCATTAGTCGCTGCTCCTTTTCGGATGTTGTCGGCAACAATCCATAGGTTTAAACTATTAGCTTCGGACTCATCTCGGCGGACACGACCAACAAAAACATCATCTTTATTTTTGGCGTATAAAGGCATCGGGTACGTTAGTGTATCGATGTTGTCTTTTAGAACGAGGCCTTCGCTTTTATTCAGAATTTGGAGTACGTCTTGAAGTTTAAAATCGGACTTAAAGCGCACATTTACACTTTCGGAATGGCCGCCAGTAACAGGAACTCGAACCGCTGTTGCAGTAACTTTCAAATCCGCTTGATCCCATATTTTTCGACTTTCATTTACCAATTTCATTTCTTCTTTGGTATAGCCATTTTCTAAAAAATCATCGCATTGCGGAATGCAATTTTGATCAATGGTGTAAGGGTAAGTTTTTTTGTGTTGATGCCCTTCGCGCTCAGCTTCCATTTGACTCAAAGCCTCTGAACCTGAACCACTTACAGATTGATAAGTAGATACTACCAATCGATCAATTTCGTAGGTTTTATGCAAGCCATTAAGCGCCATGAGCAACTGGATAGTCGAACAATTCGGATTAGCAATCACTTTTTTTGACACCGAAAGTGTATCGGCATTTAGTTCCGGAATTACTAAGGGCGTTTGTTTATCCATCCGCCAAGCTGAAGAATTATCAATCACAAAAGCACCTTTTTTGGCAAACCGTTGCGCATAAGCCAAAGAAATATCCGAACCTGCAGAAAACAAGACCAAATCGCATTGATTTTCGAGTGCTTCATCGATGCTTTGGCAAGGGTAATTTTGCTTATTGAAGCTAATTAATTTACCTCTAGATTTTTCGGAAGCCACGGGAATAAAGTCCGAAACGGGGAATTGTCTTTCCTCTAAGCCTTCGATGATTTTTTGTCCTACCAATCCACTTGCGCCAACAACAGCTACTCTCATAATTCAGAAATTTGATGACAAAAATACATTATTTTCAGCAGGACAAACTTATACTTTGAGAAAAACAAAATCTGTTTGTGTCGCTTCACAGGTATAGCGATAACGTCGAAATAGCACCCCGCTGGGGTTTTGATGTTTTTTTTGGTTTGTTTTTTCCACAAACATCCCACTCCACTGGAGCTAATCTATAGATACACAAACTACACACGATAAAATTGTAGGGGCAATCCCTTGCGGTTGCCCAACACGCTTTAGGTCAACGGCGTAATATGCAAATATTGCACCCCGCTGGAGCGATCTTAAATCATGTCGATAGCATCGAAAAACAACAAAGAAACTTACATCAAACTCACGTAAATTTAGATAAGTGATCGGCAATCTTTCGGTCATTTGCCAAACGTGGAATTTTATTTTGTCCGCCTAATTTGCCCTGAGATTTCATGTAATCTTCAAAGCTATTGGGCTGCAATGGTGTTATTTTCAGCTCTTTTAAGATGTTACCAGCTCTTAAATCTAAATAATACGGATTTAGACTTTGCATTTTTAGGTCGATGGTTTGGGCAATTTGTTGGATGTTTTCGGGTTTTTCATCAAACTCGATAAACCATTCGTGATAAGGCAAACCAGATTCAGGATTCACTTCTGGAGCAACATGAAATTCTCTTACACGCAAGTTATGATCTTTAATTCCGGCCTGAATAGCTTGCTCTACTTCATAGGCAATCACATGCTCGCCAAAGGCTGAAGTAAAATGCTTTATCCGACCCGAAACCACAATTCGATAAGGTGAAGTTGAGGTAAAGCGAACCAAATCTCCAATAGAATACGACCACAAACCGGCATCGGTAGAAATAATCAAAGCGTAATCAACACCCACCTCCACATCTTTGATTGTCAATCTCGTAGGATGTTCTTGACTCAATTCAGAAGTCGGAATAAATTCATAAAAAATACCAGAATCGAGCAAAAGCAACATCTCTTTTTTACTTTGCAGATCCTGAAAGGCAAAAAAACCTTCCGAGGCAGGAAAAAGCTCAATAGAATCGACATCTTCGCCAATGAGTTGAAGAAATTTTTGTCGATAAGGTTCATAATTCACACCTCCGTAAACAAAGAGTTTGAAATTTGGAAACAAACTTTTAATGTCTTTTTCGCCCGTTTTTTCAATCAACTTTTCAAAATACATTTGCACCCACGACGGAATCCCACTAATCAGCGTCATGTCTTGCGTTTTGGTTTCTTCCACAATGGTTTCCACTTTAGTTTCCCAATCTTCAATGCAATTGGTTTTGTAGCTTGGCAATCTGTTTTTTTGAAGGTATTTTGGAACGAAATTCGCCACAATGCCAGACAATCTACCGCTCGGAACAGCTTTGGAATGATCAACTTCTGGACTACCTTGCAAAAAGATCATTTTTCCATCTACGTAGTCGCTGTTTTGGCTTTGATGAATGTAATTGAACAGAGCCATTTTGGCCGCATCAATCTGATTTTTAAGTGAACTTTTGGTTAGTGGAATATATTTTGCACCCGCCGTAGTTCCTGATGTTTTGGCAAAATAAAGTGGTTTTTTTGGCCAAAGTACATCCGATTTTCCTTCAATAATATCTTGAATATACTCCTGAAAATCGACATAGGTTCTTACAGGAACTTGAGCCTGAAACTGCTCAATCGTTTGTATGGTTTCAAAGGCATGATCTTTCCCGAATTGAGTACGTTTCGCTTTAGAAATCAAGGTTTTAAATACCTTGTTTTGAGCTTCAATGGGATTATTCTTCCACTTTTCAAGTTTTTTATTTTGCCATTTGGCAAGCAAAAGAGCTAAACGAGCTTTGAGCGACATACATTAAAAATTTATAACTTTTTCAGGATCAACAGCATAGCCATTTTTCCAAATTTCGAGATGCAGATGTTCACCTTGGTGCCGCAAACTTGATCTACCAACAACAGCAATCACTTCGCCAACCAAAACAGGATCTCCAACGCGTTTCAGTACGCTCGAATTATTTTTATAAATACTTGTTACATTCTCAGCATGCTGAATAACAACAACATAGCCATCTTCGCTCGTCCATCCCGCATAAAGCACTGTGCCGGTTTGGATGGCTTTAATAGGTTCGTCTTGGGTAGAAACAATGTCGACACCAAAATGGTTTGCTTGCGGATTGAACCGATCGGTAACCAGCCCTTCAATCGGTTTATAGAAATTCAGATTGGTTTTATGATCAATATGTTTCTGAACATTTAAGGCGTCTTCTTGCTCAATATCCGACCTAAATTCAAGTTCGTTTTCAGTAGCGTCAAGACCTCCTATTGACGGTTTCTGAAACACTTGTTCATCAATATTGAGCTCTTGTATGGCCGTAATTTCTCCATTCAAAATACTAGAAATAGCATTTAAGTATTGTCTATTGAGCTGATTTTTTCGTTTCAATTCTTCTATTGTATTCTGATTTTCAATATGTTGAATGCTAATCTCTTGATCAGGGTAGCCAGGCAACAATTCTTTGAGAGGCGTTAGAGATAATACTAAAAAAGAAAGCAAGGCTATAAAAAAACTATAGCCCAAAATAATAAACGTTACATTTCGAGCCTTAAATTGAGCCACTAAGGTGCTTTCCTTTTCGGAATCGTAATCTTTTAGAATGCGAAAAAATATCTGTTGTTTTGCCATAAGCTTGAACTCGTCTATCGAAAGGACGAATGTAATACATTTTTTCTAAAGTCTGTTTGGTTTTAGCTCGTGGATTTGTTGGAAAAGCAAATTCGCAGACGATTCAATATCAAAAACCGTCAAAAAATACCCTAAATTAAAAACTCAAAAAGCTATCAAATTTGAGTATATTTGCCAAAATTTCTAGTCTTGAAAAACACCGTTACACCTTATAAATCATCTACCGAGAGCAAAAAAGAACAAGTGGCCAACATGTTCAATAATATTGCTCCAAAATACGATGCACTCAATCATATTCTTTCGATGGGTATTGATATTCGCTGGAGAAAACGCGTTAAAAACATGCTGCATGAACACAAGGTGTCTTCTATTTTGGATATTGCAACGGGAACAGGCGATTTAGCTTTTAGCTTGCATAAGCCTGGTATTCAGATTACTGGATTAGATATTTCTGAAGGCATGCTTGAGGTTGGTCGTCAGAAAATAAAAGAACGTGATTTAGAAAACGAACTTAATTTTATTCTTGGCGATGCCGAAGAGATTCCTTTTGGCGATGCTCATTTTGACGCCATTACAGTCGCTTTTGGAGTCAGAAATTTTGCAAATCTCGAAAAAGGCCTAAAAGAAATGTATCGGGTTCTGAAACCTGGAGGTCGTGTTTATATTTTAGAATTTTCGCAACCTACCAGTGTCCCTTTCAAGCAGGTCTATAATTTTTACTCCACTAAAATATTACCGACAATCGGCCGTTTAATCTCTAAAGACAAAGCCGCTTACACCTATTTACCCGAATCGGTAGCTGCTTTTCCTTTTGGTGATGAATTTACCGAGATTTTGAATCGTTGCGGCTTCCAAGACAGCAAATGCAAACCACTAAGCATGGGGATTGCCAGTATTTATTCTGGTTCAAAATCAAACTAAAATTGAATCTTTTAGCCTAAGCCAAAACCTATGAAAACACGCCACTTTTTTCTTCTTTTATTAAGTTTCGGAATCCTGTTTTCGGCTCAGGCCCAAGTCAGAAAATTTGTCCAAAACCTACCAAAATACGATAGAAAACCTTACCATTTTGGCTTCACTTTAGGCCTAACCAACACCACTTTGCATGCCAATTTTACAGACGTTCTACTAAATTCCGAACTCCTTTCGGTTGATATAAAAAATGTTCGAGGATTTAATGTTGGTATTGTGTCTGATGTGCGCCTAAATTCAAAATTTAATTTACGCTTTGTGCCATCCTTAACTTTGGTAAAACGCCAAATTGACTACACGTTTCTGGACGGCATTGATGTAGAAACACTCCAAAAAAGCGACGAAGCCGCCCTGTTTTTTATGCCCCTAACGTTAAAATTACGAGCGCAACGACGCGGAAATTTCAGACCCTATATCTTTTCGGGATCGCACTTGGTTGTGGATATGTCGAGCGATAAAAATGTTGAAGAATTTGAGATTTTAAGCCTAAAAAGTAGCGAACTTGGCGTACATTTAGGTTTAGGAATGGATTTTTATCTTGAATATTTCAAACTCGGGCTCGAAATGAAATACAACTACGGATTTAGTAATCTTTTGGTGGAAGACAACAGTAACTTCACCAAAGTTTTTGACTCACTCAATCACCGTGGCTTGCAATTTAGCTTAACCTTCGAATAAACAATGCCACAAGAATGTACCCTCGTCCTGAGTCCGAAACAAGCCCAAGACACCAAGCTCCATCACAAATTAGTGCTCAAAAAACTGGGACTTCAAACCTCAGAAATAAAGACCATTAAGCTGATTCGGAAATCTATTGATTCTCGAAAAAAAGCCATCAAAATTCATCTAAAATACAGAGTTTATTTAGCCGAAGAACCACTCGAAGAATTATCCTATCATTTTGATTATAAAAATGTTACGAACTCCAATCCTGTTTTAGTTATTGGTTCGGGTCCTGCAGGTTTGTTTGCTGCATTAGAACTTATCGAACTTGGTTTAAAACCCATCATCATTGAGCGTGGAAAGGATGTCGTAAGTCGTCGAAAAGATTTGGGTGCGATCAACCGAGATCATATTGTGAACCCCGATTCTAATTATTGTTTTGGCGAAGGCGGTGCAGGAACCTATTCTGATGGAAAACTCTATACGCGCTCGCACAAAAGAGGAAACATCCAACGTTGTTTAGAAATTTTGGTCTTTTTTGGAGCTAAAGATGACATTCTAACAGATGCGCATCCACACATTGGAACTAATAAATTGCCAAAAATTATTGCCAAAATGCGTGAAACCATTTTGGAATGTGGTGGAGACATTCATTTTGATACCAGAATGACCGATATCGAACTTAAATCAGGTGAGTTTTCGGCCATTATTGACCAAAACAACCATCGGATTGAAGCCAAAGCTTGTATTTTGGCAACAGGACATTCCGCCCGAGATGTCTATGATTTGTTTAGAGAAAAACAATGGGAAATTCATTCCAAGGCCTTTGCTTTGGGCGTGCGGATAGAACATCCACAACCT
>JBMYYR010000066.1:0-8593 GCA_049609625.1 Flavobacteriales bacterium
TCTTGAATAGATGACAAGCTTTCTTACTTCAGGATAGGCGCTAAGGATGTGTTTTGTTAAGGCTTTTCCTAACGATCCTGTTCCGCCAGTTATAAGTAAGGATTTCCCCTTTAAATCAAACATATATAGATTTTTTTCTTTAAAATTTGAGTGTTTTCAACTCATGACAAAAGTAATCTTTTTATAAATAGTTTCTAATGCGAGGTTGAAATAAATTGAATTCAAAAAAAAGCTTGTTTTGAGAACCTCAAAGCAAGCTTTTTTTTAAATTAGATATTAAAATTAATATCTATAATATTCTGGTTTATAAGGCCCTTCAACTTTCACACCAATATAATCAGCTTGTTCTTTTGAAAGTTCTTCTAGCTCGGCGCCAACTCTTGCAAGGTGAAGTTTGGCTACTTTTTCATCAAGTTCTTTTGGTAACATATAAACTTTGTTCTCGTAGTTAGCTGAGTTGTTCCAAAGTTCTATTTGAGCCAAAGTTTGATTTGCAAACGAGTTCGACATTACAAAAGAAGGATGACCTGTAGCACAACCAAGATTTACTAAACGACCTTCTGCAAGGACAAGAATTTCTTTGTTCCCAACTGTATATTTGTCAACCTGTGGTTTGATGACTACTTTCGAGTCTCCATACGTATTGTTCAACCAAGCCATATCGATTTCGTTGTCGAAGTGTCCGATGTTACAAACAATAGCTTTATCTCTCATGGCTTCAAAATGACGACCAACAATAATATCTTTATTACCAGTAGTTGTGATAACGATGTCGGCGCGCTCAACAACATTGTCAAGTTTTCTAACTTCGTAACCGTCCATTGCAGCTTGAAGCGCACAAATTGGGTCAATTTCTGTAACCACAACTCGAGCTCCAGCGCCACTAAACGAAGCGGCAGTTCCTTTTCCTACATCTCCATAACCACAAACAACGACTACTTTTCCGGCAATCATAATATCAGTCGCTCTACGAACGGCATCAACAGCAGATTCTCTACAGCCGTATTTGTTGTCGAATTTAGATTTAGTAACCGAATCGTTTACATTGATTGCAGGCATTGGTAAAGTCCCTTTATTTTCTCTTTCTACCAAACGGTGAACACCAGTTGTTGTTTCTTCAGAAAGTCCTTTGATGTTTGGAACAAGCTCTGGAAATCTATCCAAAACCATATTCGTTAAATCTCCACCATCATCAAGAATCATGTTTAATGGTTGTTTGTTGTCGCCTTCGCCAAAAAATAAGGTTTGCTCAATACACCAATCAAATTCTTCATCAGTCATGTCTTTCCATGCATAAACAGGGATTCCGGCAGCGGCAATAGCAGCGGCGGCATGATCTTGAGTTGAGAAAATATTACATGAACTCCACGTTACATCTGCTCCAAGAGCTTGTAAAGTCTCAATCAAAACAGCCGTTTGGATAGTCATGTGAAGACATCCAGCAATTCGAGCACCTTTTAGAGGTTGCTCATTGTTGTACTCTTCTCGCAAAGACATAAGTCCAGGCATTTCGGCTTCAGCCAATTTTATTTCCTGTCTACCCCATTCGGCAAGAGAAATATCCTTTACTTTGTATTGTTGTGTTTCAGTATCTACCTTCATAACGTAAGTATTAAATTTTTTGCAAATGTACAAAAATATATCTTATAAAGAACATTGGCTTATTCAAGATGTTGAGGTTTATGTCTTTGCTATTCAAGACGTTTTGGTTTTGGATGAAGAAAAAACAGCGATAGAAGAAATGTATGTTGATGTTTTAGCACACTACAAATCATCCAAAAAGAAAGATGAGTTTGTGGTTTCAAGACTGTTGCATCATTATGTGTTTGGACACAAAACTCCAATTTCATATCGAGATTCTGCGCCTTTTTTTCATCCAAACTATCACCTTTCCATTAGTCATAGCCATGGGCTTGTAGCTATCGCCTACTCAAAAACAAAACGTTTTGGAATTGATATTGAATTGAAAAGCAATAAGATAGAGAAAGTAAAGCACAAAATTTTTCATCCACACGAAGCTTATGTGGATAAGCATTTAACGTTTTCTCGTAACACGTTTTTGTATCGTACCTGGACCGCCAAAGAGGCTTGTTATAAAGCTAGCCGAAGCAATCATTGTGCGTATAAATCCTATTTTTCATTAAATGTCTTGTGGAGCGACGCGAGTTTAAGGATTGTTGATACGAATGAAGAGTTTGACCTTGAATTTAGAGATTTAGACACTCATTGTTTTTGTTTGGCCATTGCAAGAGAGGAAGAAAACCAATAGTTTTTTCAATATACCGATCATTGTGCGGCATAAACTTTAGGTACTTCTGATACGCAGATTTTGCGAACACATCACTCTCCCCAAGCGGTTTTAGTTCTAAACACCGTGCCTTTAAAATGCGCAATCAAGTCGTTGTTAAAGTCGTTGTTTTGGTTTTTGATTTCGATTTGATAAATTCCTGTGCTTTTTGAACAATGAATTTCACGAGCAGTAGCCAAAAGTGTATCTCCTACTTTTGCTGGTTTGAGGTGGGAAATTGAAGTTTCGGTGCTCACCGCTTGCATGCCTTTGGAATTGGCAGCAAAAGCCAGGGCCGAATCTGCCAAAGAATAACTTATTCCGCCATGAAGTATTCCAAATCCATTGAGCATTTCGGGCTTCACAATGAGAGAAAGCTCAGCTTTTCCTGGTAAAATTTGAATGATTTCGATGCCCAACCATTGGCTAAAGGCGTCATTTTTCATCATCTGGTCTACAATTGCGCGAGCGTCCATACTTTTAGGTTTTGTGTTAAACAAAAAAACCGATGCGGTTTGGGCATCGGTTTTTCTTTTTGAATGAATATTTATAGAGTGTTTGCTATGCCTTCCGAAACATATTCTCCGTTCTGAAGTTTTGCTTTTATTTTGGAAAAGGTCTCGATGGTATAGCTTACGTCTTCGAGGTTGTGCATGGCTGTTGGAATCAATCGGAGAAGGATAACGCCTTTTGGCACAACAGGGTAGGTAACTATTGAGCAGAAAATTCCGAAATTCTCTCTCAGGTCGAGCGTCAGGTTTGTCGCTTCGCCCAATCCGCCCTCTAAGTAAACTGGGGTTACGGCAGAGGCTGTGTTTCCGATGTTGAATCCAGCTTTTTTGAATCCAGATTGTAGGGCATTAGCAATTTCCCAAAGCTTGTTTTTGTGGCTTGGGTCTTCTCTCATGAGTTCGAGACGTTTCAGCGCACCAATAACTAAAGGCATTGGCAAGGATTTGGCAAAGATTTGAGAACGCATATTGTATCTCAAAAACTCTACAACATCCTCGGTAGAGGAAATAAACGCACCGATGCTGGCAAAACTTTTAGCAAAAGTACCAAAATAGACATCTATTTCGTCCTGACAGTCAAGGTGTTCGCCTGTCCCTCGTCCACCTTCGCCCATTGTCCCGATACCATGTGCATCGTCAACAAATAAACGGAAAGGAACCTCTTTTTTTAGTGCGGCTATGGCTTTAAGGTCTCCCAAATCGCCACGCATACCAAATACACCTTCGGTAATCACCAAAATACCACCACCGGTTTGATCGATGATTTTTTCGGCTCTTACGAGTTGTTTTTTTAGATTTTCGATGTCGTTGTGAGGGAACACAAAGCGCTTGCCTTGATGCAGCCGGACGCCATCAATAATGCAGGCGTGCGAATCGCTGTCGTAGACAATAACGTCGTTTCGGTCGACTAATGCGTCAATGGCCGAAAGCATACCTTGATAGCCAAAATTAAGAAGTATGGTATCGTCTTTTTGAACAAAATCGGAAAGTTCGTCTTCTAGTTTTTCGTGCATATCGGTATTTCCCGACATCATCCGAGAGCCCATTGGTGTGGCCATGCCCCATTGCTGAGCAGATGTTTTGTCTACTTGCCTTACTTCGGGGTGGTTGGCCAGGCCAAGGTAATTGTTTATGCTCCATGTGAGCACTTCTTTGCCCCGAAAGGTCATCTTGTTGGAGATTTCCCCCTCTAGTTTCGGGAAAGTAAAATAGCCGTGGGCGTCTTTGGCGTGTTGCCCTAGTGGCCCACGATTTTCTTTAATTTTTTCAAATAAATCCATGAATACGTTTTCTTAGATATTTTGCAAAAGTACAACAAAATTAACAGTTGACCATATTGCCTCTTTAGATTCTGATGTTCTAGTAAATCAACTGAGCTAGATTGACATAAGACCGCCTTATTGTCGGGGGGAATTAGGGCAAAAAAAAACCTCCCAGTTGAAGTCGAGAGGCAAACTTGAATGTTTTCACAACGGAATACTCCTTATTGTGAATTGATTTTAAATTGTTGGTACAAAGGTATGGAAAATTTTCTTAACTTGTGGAAAAAAATATTTCAATATGAAAACAAAACGAATTTTAGGCTTGGACCTAGGGACAGGCTCAATAGGTTGGGCTTTGGTAGAAGAAAGTAGAAATGATTTGAAAGAGCTTGTAGAAGCTCAAATTATCAAACTTGGTGTACGGGTAAATCCGCTAACTGTTGATGAGAAAAAAGATTTTGAATCTGGTAAGCCCTTGACAACCAATGCTGATAGAACACTTAAACGAGGAGCGAGGCGAAACCTTCAACGCTATAAACTACGGCGAGAATCACTCGTAAAGACTCTAGTTGACAACAAGCTCATCACGCATCAAACTCCACTAACAGAGATAGGGAAAGGCACAACGCATTATACGCTTTCGATGAGAGCAAAAGCAGCAAAAGAGCGTGTTGAGCTGGAAGATTTGGCAAGAATTTTCTTGATGATTAACAAAAAAAGAGGTTATAAGAGTAGTCGGAAAACTAAAAGTGGCGACGAAGGAGTTGCCATTGATGGTATGGGGATTGCAAAATACCTTTATGACTATGAGATTACACCTGGGCAATATGTTTTGGGGCTTTTGGCGGAAAAAAAGATAAGTATACCAGATTTTTATCGTTCGGATTTACAGCGTGAATTTTTGGCAATTTGGGAGAAGCAGAGTTCATTTTATCCTGAAATTTTAACTGATGATTTGTTTCAAAAATTACAAGACAAAAATAAGAGTCAAACTTGGGCTATTTGCCAGGAGCCGTTCTCTATTGTTGGTATAAAACTGGCGGGAAAGAAAAACGAACAACAACTACAAAAATATCAGTTGAGAGTGAGTGGACTTTCGGAACAGTTGAATTTAGAGCATTTGGCTATTGTTTTGCAAGAAATAAACAACGACATGAATCAGTCCAGTGGTTATTTGGGCGCTATAAGTGATCGAAGCAAAATTTTATACATTGACAAAAAAACAGTTGGTCGTTACCTTTATGAACAGCTTCAAGAAAACCGACATACTTCACTGAAAAATCAGGTGTTTTATAGACAAGATTATTTAGATGAGTTTGAGCAAATTTGGACAACTCAAGCTCAACATCATCCTGTGTTGACGGAAGATTTAAAAGATGAAATTAGAGATATTATCATTTTTTATCAGCGAAAGCTAAAATCTCAAAAAGGACAATTAGGATTCTGTCAATTTGAAAGTTGGGAGGAGGATAGAAAAGATAAAAAGGGTAATATTGTACTTAATAAATCGACAGGATTGCCAAAGAAACGCCAATTGGGGCGTCGGGTGATATCGAAATCTTCGCCTTTGTTTCAGGAATTTAAGATTTGGCAAAATATTAACAACCTAAAGTTTATTTCAAAAGATAAATCGGAGCATTTTGAACTTGATTTAAGTCAAAAGCAAGCTTTGTTTGAGGAATTGAACATCAATAAGCAACTGACAGAAAAACAGGTTTTGAAGTTTTTTAAACTTTCGGACAAGCTTTGGAAAACAAATCAACCTTTAGTTGATCGAAAATCGAACAAAGTTAAACCCTTAGAAGGTAACCGGACTAATGCTGCTTTATATGATGTGTATCAGGAGATTGCAAAACAAAAAGGCTATGGTTTTGAATGGCAAAAAAAGACAGCTAAAGACATTAATGAAGAGTTAAAGGCAATTTTTCCTGACTTAGGTTTGAACCCCGAACTTTTAAATTTTGACGTTAATATTGAAGGTTCAGCTTTTGATAAACAAAAAAGCTATCAACTTTGGCATTTGCTTTATTCTGCTGAAGATGATGGAAAAATAGAGGAAAGCGACCGCCTTCTTTATGGTGATACGGATGTGAAACTTAGAAAGAAACTCCATAAGATTTTTGGTTTTGAACCAGAGTTCGCCAAATTGATGTCGGCAGTGATGCTTCAAGATGATTATGGAAGTTTATCCTCTAAAGCTATTCGGAAAATCATTATTCATCTCCAAAAAGGACATGAATATTCTGAAGCCTGCAGTTTGGCTGGGTATAAGCATTCAGATAGCAAGACAAGCGAAGATAGAGCGCAGGAAGTGTTGAAAGATTGTCTGGAACTATTGCCTAAAAACAGTTTGAGAAATCCTGTTGTAGAGAAAATCTTGAACCAGATGGTAAATGTGGTTAATCAAGTTTCTGAAACCTACGGCAAGCCAGATGAAATAAGGATAGAACTTGCTAGAGAGCTGAAAAAAAGCGCAAAAGAGCGTAAGGACATGACTCAAAATATTGCCTCGGCAACTAGAGAGAATGAAGACATTAGACAGAAAATACTAAAAGACTTTGGGTTTACGGCAACTCGAAACGACGTTATTCGTTATAAACTTTGGAGAGAACTCGACAAAAGAGGATATAAAACAGTGTTTAGTGATAGGTGTATTCCTTATGAAAAACTGTTTTCTAAAGAAGTTGATATAGAGCATATTATTCCAAAAGCTTTATTGTTTGACGATTCGTTTTCGAATAAGACTTTGGCTTATCGAGATGTAAATCTTAAGAAAAGTAATCGAACGGCGCTTGATTTTATGCAGGAAGATTATCATTCTGAACTTGAAAATTACAAAGCCAGAGTGGAAGATTTGTATAAGAGTAATAGTATTGGTCGGTCTAAATATATGAAGCTACTAAAGCCTGCGGATGAACTATCGGAAGGATTTATTGCACGTGATTTACGAAACACACAATATATTGCCAAAAAAGCCAAAGAAATGCTCGAAGAGGTTTTTGGAACAGTGATATCAACCACTGGAAAAATAACAGATGAACTTAGGTCTGATTGGGATTTGATTAATGTGATGAAAGAACTGAATTTTCCAAAATATAAAGCTGTTGGCTTAACCGAAATACAAACCCGATGGGATAACGGAAGGGAAAAAGAGAAAGAGGTTGAAATTATAAAAGATTGGACAAAACGAAACGACCATAGGCATCATGCTATGGATGCACTGACGGTTGCTTTTACGAGTCATAATCATATTCAATACATCAATTACAAAAATGCCCGACGAAATGAAAATCACAATATGCATGCAAGACTTCTTGCTATTGAACGATTGATTACCGAAACAAAAAAGGGTAAAACTGTTTTTGTGCCGCCTATGGAAAACTTTAGAGCAGAGGCAAAAAAGCAGATGGAGTCGATTTTGATTTCGATCAAAACAAAAAACAAAGTGGTAACCAAAAACATAAATACCATTAAAGTAAAAAGTGGAACGCTCAGTAAAACTCAACTCACGCCAAGAGGGCAGTTACACAAAGAGACTGTTTATGGAAAGAGCAAACGTTTGATGGAGAAAGCTACAAAAATCAATAAAAAATTGACCTTAGAGAAGATAGCTTTGATTGAAAATAAGGCTCAACGTCAATTGATTTTAGACCATCTTAGTTTATTTGAAAACAAGCCCGAACTTGCCTTTGACACTAAAACCCTCAAAAAAACACCTCTTCTTTGGAAAAAAGAACCACTAAAAGAAGTATTTTGTTTTGAGGAACTGTATACTATCAGAAAAGATATTGGGCCAGACTTAAAGCTAGACAAGGTGATTGACAAACACATCCAGTCGATTCTCAAAACTAGGCTCGAAAAATTTAATGGAGATAAGAAAAAAGCATTTTCTGATTTAGACAAACAGCCCATTTGGCTTAATGAAGCGCAAGGTATAGCTATAAAGCGTGTAACAATAAAAGGTGTCGTAAATGCTGAAGCTTTACATGTTGCAAAAGACCATTTAGGAAAAGTTATTGTAGATGAGAAAGGACGAAAGCAGGCCGTTGATTTTGTGAGTTTAGGAAACAATCATCACATTGCTATTTACCAAGACAAAGAGGGAAACTTAAAGGAGAAAGTGGTATCTTTATATGAAGCCGTTGCTCGAAAAACTCAAGATTTAGACGTTGTTGATAAATGTTATAATCAAGATTTGGGCTGGACATTTCAATTTACGATGAAGCAAAATGAGATGTTTGTCTTTCCGAATGAAGCTGAAGATTTTGATCCATCTACAATTGATTTATTGGATGAAAAACATAGCTCTTTGATTAGTAAACATTTGTTTAGGGTGCAAAAAATTGCATCAAAAGATTATGTGTTTAGGCATCATTTAGAAACACATGTTGAGGATATTAAAAACTTAAAAGATGTTACTTGGAAAAGAATACGGAGTGAAAAAGACTTAAAAGGAATTATTAAAGTTAGGGTAAATCATATTGGAAAAATAGTACATATAAGAGAATATTAAACCAAATACCAAATGAACA
>JBMYYR010000067.1:0-8573 GCA_049609625.1 Flavobacteriales bacterium
TGCTAAAAAGACCACAAACACTGAGGAGAAAAATTTGGCTACTACAATTTGACCTTCGCTCAATGGTTTGGTGGCCAAAAGCTCATAAGTTCCACTTTTGGTTTCTTCCGAAAACAAACGCATGGTGATGGCGGGAATTAGGAACAAAAACACCCAAGGCGACAAAATAAAGTAGTTATCCAAAGAGGCATACGATTGGTCTAAAATATTGTATTCTCCGGGAAAAACCCAAAGAAACAAACTGCTGAGTGTAAGAAAAACAAGCAAGACCAAATAGCCAATAAGCGAACTAAAAAAGACTTGAATTTCTTTTACAAGTAATTGATACATAGACTTTTATTTTTTATTTAATGTAAAGACCAAGCTTCGGCCTTGGCGGCAAACCAAGGTTTTACATTGGGCCAAATAGAGGCAAACAAATCACTTGAACGATAGGCGTTTAAGTCCGATTCTTGCTCCCATCTACTGCTCGTAAAGCGGAGGTTTGGTCGGTTGATGTCTTTCAGCAACTGTAAAGCCAAGCATCCTTTTTGACTAAGGATATGTTCCTTGTTGTGCTCAAAAAGCGTGTCGAACGCTTCTAAATGTTCTGGTTTTAATTCCAGTTTTACGATTCTTGTTATCATGAAAATTCTATTTGTATATAATCGCCATATTTTAGTCCTAAAATCAACGCAGCACCACCTACAGAGTTGGCGTCGTGGCGGTTAATGGCAAGTTCCAGATGTTCGGCCGTATTAAACAATGCCACAACAGATCCTTCCGAAACCTCGGAGTAATGCTTGTGAATTTTGGTTATTTTGGTTTTTATAGATTTGTTTTTTTCAAGTAATATGTCTTCTGTTCCTTTTTTGAAGGATTTCATTACAAAAGGACGTCCATTGGCGTGGCTAGTGAACTCATTTTTTTTCAACCCAAAAATAACATTCCCAAACCGATCAATATAAATAACGTAAGTTCTCAGCTGAGTTCCAGAATACATGATTCTGTTTTCGAGCTCGTGCGTTTTAAAAAATGAGTCTACTTTTCGACCAATTATCGACAATGGACCCTTGCCTGAAATATGAGCTGCTGCGGCCGAAAACACCGAAATGGCAGGAAATATTTTTTCATAATCGACGGCTGTTTTAGTAAAGGTCAGTTCATAAACTTCTTCAACTTCATCAGGATCAAACATTAATGAAAAAATTCCATTGTCGCAGGCTATAAAATAATGCCCTTTGGCAAAAATGACTTTGTGTGTTTTTTCGGGTGTTTCATAGGAATCAACGTCAATAATATGCACACTTCCTTTGGGAAACGTGGCAAAAGCATTGGACAAAATATAGGCGGCTTCCTGAATCTGAAAGGGACTTACGCGATGGCTAACATCGACAATTTGAGCCTGATTATTTTTTGACATCAAGCTCCCTTTAAGCGCTGCAGCAAAATAATCTTTTACTCCGTAGTCGGTGGTTAATGTGATTATCGACATAAAAAAACGACGCTTTCCTTAAATTAGTGTTTGTCTTTGATTCTAAAAAAAACAAAAGGTAAATTTCAAGTCAATTTTGGTTTAGAAACTTGAAAAATCTTACTTTTGTTTTTGAAAGCGTAAAGCTAAGAATTTATATTAGCTTAGGTAAAAAAAAACAACAGAACTGAAAGAAAAATTCAGTTTCACTAAACAAAATTTTTACATCATTGACAGAAAAAGAGATTCTACTCGACAACATAGAGCCCATTGACCTTTATGGCAGCAACAATGCTAAAATAAACTTCATTAAAACCTTCTTTCCAAAACTCAAAATCATTCCTAGAGGTTCGGTTATAAAAGCTATTGGACCCGAAGAAGATATTGAAGAATTTGACCTTAAAATTCAGCGTATTCTCAATCATTTTGAACGCTACCAATCGCTAACAGAAAGTCAAATAGAGCGCTTGATTTTGGAAGATGGAGATGATATCTTAATTTCTGAGGATCAGACACTTGTTCACGCGCAAGGCAAAAAAATAAAAGCCCGAACAGCCAACCAAAGGCGTATGGTGGAAGCCTGCAAAACCAATGATTTACTCTTTGCTGTTGGCCCAGCCGGAACTGGAAAAACCTATACAGCCGTAGCTTTAGCTGTTCATGCTTATAAAAATAAGGTGGTAAAAAAAATCATTCTAACTCGTCCTGCCGTTGAAGCTGGAGAAAATCTCGGTTTTTTGCCTGGCGATATGAAAGAAAAACTCGATCCGTATATGCAGCCGCTCTACGATGCTTTGCATGATATGTTTAGTGGCGAAATGCTCGAAAAATTGATTCAAGATCGGGTGATCGAAATTGCTCCTTTGGCCTTTATGCGCGGACGAACGCTCGATAAGGCTTTTGTGATTCTTGATGAAGCCCAAAACACCACAACTCAACAAATGCGTATGTTTTTGACCAGAATGGGAAAGCAAGCTCGCTTTATTGTTACGGGAGATGTGAGTCAGATTGATTTGCCTGGGAAGAAAAAATCTGGACTGATTGAAGCGCTTCATACGCTCAAAAACGTCAAAGGCATTTCGACCGTTATGCTCAACGAAAATGACGTCGTTCGTCATAAACTCGTTAAAAAAATTATAAAAGCTTACGATAAACAAGACCAAACCAATGCCCAAACCAATGACTAAATCTCTAACCAATCTTCAATTCGAGTTCAAAAATCAAAAGCAATTTTACCGCGGAAAAGTGCGCGATGTTTATAGTTTAACCTCGGATGAACTTATTCTTATTGCCAGCGATCGGCTGTCGGCTTTTGATGTAGTGATGCCAAAAGGCATTCCTTATAAAGGTCAGATTTTGAATCAAATAGCATCAAAATTTCTGAAAGCGACCGAATCTATCTGTCCTAATTGGTTGACTTCCAATCCCGATCCAAATGTAAGTATCGGAAAAGCTTGTGAAGTCTACAAAGTGGAAATGGTGATTAGAGGCTATTTGGCTGGACACGCTTGGCGCGAATATAAGGCCGGAAAACGTCTGCTTTGTGGTGTAGAACTTCCTGATGGCATGAAAGAAAATGATCGATTTCCTGAGCCAATCATCACGCCTTCTACAAAAGCAGATCAGGGCGAACACGACATGGATATTTCCAGGGAAGAGATTCTAAATCAAGGTATTGTCTCCGAAAAAGAGTATCTTCAACTTGAAGATTACACACGTGCGCTTTTCAATTTTGGAACAAACTATGCCGATAGTCGAAATTTGATTTTAGTTGACACTAAATATGAATTCGGAAAAGCTGCCGATGGTCAGATTTATGTTATTGATGAAATTCATACACCCGATTCTTCTCGTTATTTTTATAAAGACGGTTACGCCGAAAGACAAAAAACTGGCGAAAAACAAAAGCAACTTTCTAAAGAATTTGTGCGTCAATGGCTTATTGAACAAGGCTTTCAGGGTAAAGAAGGACAAACTATTCCCGAAATGAATGAAGCGAAACTTAATGAAATCTCAAATCGCTACATCGAACTTTATGAACAATTAATGGGCGAAAAGTTTGTAAAAGCTGACACTTCTGATATTGAGTCGCGCATTAAAACTAACCTTAAAGCGTATTTATAGGATGTTTTGCTAATCACGCTAGTCAGAAAAACCTTCGTGGTTTTGTGACTTAGTGGTTATATTTAAGTGCAAAAATTTAGAGCGTTTACCCACATCAATAAGCATTGCCTTTCCAATAATAAATCTACTTAAACTTAAGAACCTGAATAGGTTGAATGCGTTTTACAAAATAAGACGGTAATACCAGAATCAGGAAACTTATGGTCAAAATACCAAGATTTAGAAAAATAAAACTAGAGAAAGGTAAATTCATCGGAACATAATCCACGTGGTAATTTTTTTGGTCGAGAGGTATGATGTGAAACGTGGTTTGGAGGAAATAAATGAGCAAACCAATCGCATTTCCGATGAGCAAACCTTTGGCAACCAAATAGAGCATATAATAAAGAAAAACTTGACGGATTTTGCCTGTATTCATTCCAATTGATTTTAGAATACCGACCATTTCCGAGCGTTCCAACATGCTTATTAATATGGTTGAAATCATATTTATCGAAGCTACTATCCCAATGATTATCAATAAGATAAAGATATTATTGTCAAACGTATCTACCCAAGCTATTAGTTCGGGATGAAGCTGACGTAAATCTCTAATCCTCAAATCGAAAGGCAATTCGGCTCGGAGTTCTTCTTTTAGGCTTTCGAGTCCCTGTTGTGATTTGGTTTCGAGTTCCAAAAAGGCAAATTCCTGTTCTTTCCAGCGATTCAGTTTTTGAACTATTTTGATATCTCCGAACAAAATGAGTTCATCAAAACCACTTAAGCCAACTTCATATAATCCAACAATTTTTAATGGACGAACACGTTCTTTCATCCGTTCCTGATCGACCACAAAAAGAAAGATTTGTTCATCCAACTTGTAGTTCATTTTTTTGGCTAAAGTCTCCGAAATCAAAACTTCTTGACTGCCTTTTTCATGTTCAAAATCAGGTAAACGGCCAGCGGTAATAAAATCCTTGAGTTTATTCAAAGCCAAATCCGAATCATAGCCTTTAAAAACCACACCACTAACATCCTCGCCATTTTTTAGCAAAGCAGATTTGTAGGCCGCCTGATGAACAGCCCTAAGTTTAGGGTGATTTTCTAAGGTCTGTTCTAATTTTGGATTTTGCTTTAGTGCAGGAAAATCATATTGAGAATAGAAATCAAGATGAGAAATTTGAATTGGACTATTGAAAATCAATATTTTCTCTTTGATTTTCTGTTCTAAACCTGAACCAGAAGCAACCGCCAAAATCAACACAATAATCCCGATGGCAATCGAAGCAATCGACACTTTGATGATGGGACCCGAGCTACTACCTTTGTCGAGCTTGGATGAAATTAGCCTTTTGGCAATATAGAGCGTAGCGTTCAAAATGGGGAGTAAAATTTGGCACAAACAGCTTTGTGCCAAATAATTGACTTAATAAAATTCAGGAAAATCAGTTGGCGACACTTCGGTCATCATCGCATACAAACGATCGACAATGTCATCAACACTTGGTTTCGAGAAGTAATCTCCATCGGTTCCGTAGGCTGGTCGATGTGCTTTTGCTGTGATGCTAATAGGTTCTGAATCAAGATGATAATACCCATCTTGTTCTTCAATGATTTGTTGCATCATAAAGGCCGTTGCGCCTCCAGGAACATCTTCATCCAGAACAGCTAAGCGATTTGTTTTCTTAAGCGATTCCACAATATCATGATCGATATCAAAAGGCAAAAGTGATTGAACATCAATAAGTTCGATTGAAATTCCGTAGTTTTCTAATTGTTTTGCTGCTTCCATTGCCAAACGGATAGACGAGCCATAGGTTACCAATGTAATGTCTTTTCCTTCTCTTAAGGTTTCAACTTTTCCTATCGGCGTGGTAAATTCACCTAAGTTTTCTGGTAAATTTTCTTTTAATCGATAACCATTCAAACATTCAACAATAAGCGCAGGTTCGTCTGATTGTAACATCAAATTATAAAACCCAGCGGCTTTGGTCATGTTTCTTGGAACAAGAATGTGAATTCCACGCAAAGCATTGATTATCATTCCCATCGGAGAACCAGAATGCCAAACACCTTCCAATCTATGACCACGAGTTCGGACGATTAATGGCGCTTTTTGTCCATTCATTGTTCGGTAACGCAAGGTTGCCAAATCGTCGCTCATAATCTGAAGCGCATACAACAAATAATCTAAATATTGAATCTCAGCAATTGGTCGTAAACCTCTCATTGCCATACCAATACCTTGTCCTAAAATACTTGCTTCTCGGATACCGACATCAGCAACTCGATGAACACCATGTTTGGCTTGAAGGCCTTCTAAACCTTGGTTTACATCACCGATATTTCCAGAATCTTCACCAAAAATCAGAACTTTCGGATGTTTTTCCAAAAGCGCATCAAAATTATCTCTCAAAACCACTCGAGCATCAACACGAACGTCTTTTTCTGGGTATTCAGCTTCAAGCTCTTCTATATTTATTGCAGCCTCATAAGTCTCTGAATGTAAATAACTTGAATAACGCTCAAAGTTTTTATCTTCTTCCTGAGCAAGATAAGTTTTGAGCTCTCGGATGGCTGCCGAATCTTCTTTTCTAACCAATCTCAAGCAACTTTTTATAGTCTCAAAAATTTGCTTTCTGATGGGCTCTTTTTCATTACTTAAGCTTTTAACTTTAGCTAAAACTGCTGTTTTTTCTTCGCTTGATTCGGCAACAGCATTTAACAACTTAACAGCCTGATCTTGTTCAGATTTGATGTCTTCTAAATAGGCTTTCCAAGCGGCATTTTTAGCCTCTTTAACTTCTGTTCTAGCCTGATCTTCAATAGCTTCTAATTCATCTTCAGTAGACCATTCTAAGCTCAAAATCAACTCTTTAAGCTTTTTAATACAATCAAACTCAGATTCCCATTGCAAACGTTCTGGCGTTTTGTAACGTTCATGAGACCCAGACGTTGAATGTCCTTGCGGTTGCGTTACTTCTTTCACATGAACCAAAACAGGAATATGTTGTTCTCTAGCTACTTTTTCGGCCTTTTCATAAGCTTCCACTAAAGCTAAATAATCCCAACCATTTACTGTGAAAATTTCGTAACCATCCTCTTTATCAGTACGTTGAAAACCAGCTAATATTTTTGAAATATCTTCTTTTGTCGTCTGAAATTTGGCTGGTACAGAAATCCCATACCCATCATCCCAAACCGACATCAACATCGGAACTTGCATGACGCCAGCAGCGTTTATGGTTTCCCAAAACAAACCTTCCGATGTACTCGCATTTCCAATCGTTCCAAAGGCAATTTCATTTCCTTGATCAGAAAACATTCTTTCTGTATCTGCCTCAGGATGAGCGCGATAATATTGAGAAGCTTGAGCCAAACCTAAGAGTCTTGGCATTTGTCCGGCCGTTGGACTGATGTCCGACGAGGAATTCTTTTGAGCCATCAGATTTTTCCAATCGCCATTCTCGTCCAAAGAACGTGTTCCAAAATGTCCATTCATCATCCGACCACCCGAAGCTGGCTCGTGATCTATGCTGGTATGCGCATAAAGTTGTGCAAAAAATTCTTGTACACTCAGCTGGCCAATTGCCATCATAAAGGTTTGGTCGCGGTAATACCCCGATCTAAAATCTCCGTTTTTAAACACTTTTGAAAGTGCAACTTGCGCGAGTTCTTTTCCGTCTCCAAAAATACCAAACTTGGCCTTTCCGGTTAATACTTCTTTTCGCCCCAACAATGAGGTTTCTCGACTTGTAACAATGAGTTTATAGTCAGCAAGAATCTCTTGCTTTGCAAATTCGATGTTGTTTATTTCCATAGTAAAAAGCTGCTCTTGTAGAATTTGCCTACAAAATTAATAATTTGAGCCGAAATCTTAAGCTTATTTCAATAGGATTTCAAAATCTGTTGATTTTTTGTGTTTTGATTATAAGTTGAAATATGTACAGATTTTGAAAACTAAATCTTTAGAAAGTTCTGTATGCTCTTGTTCAACGGTAAGATATAATTTTATAATTTTATCAAAAAATTTGAACCCCTTATATATAGTATAGCTGTGAAGGACTAAAAATGGACTCGAGCGGACTTACATATTCAATAAATAAATCACTTAAATTCATGACTTTAGATCCCTATTGGCTTATTCTGATTATCATTTTAGCCGCCTTTGCTTTACTTTATTTTATGCTAAAACAAGTGTTGGACAAACAGGAAGCTAACCGACATTTTGAGCTTCGGCGTGCAAACCAAAACATCAGTTTACCTCTTCGGCTTCAGGCTTATGAACGCTTGGCGTTGTTTTTGGAACGCATTCATCCTCAAAGTCTTATTGTTCGATTGAGTCCAGATTCAAACACCGACGTCAGAACGTATATGCTTCTTTTGCAACAGCAAGTTCAGCAAGAATATGAACATAATTTGAGCCAACAAATTTACATCAGTCAACAGGTTTGGGAAAGTGTTTTGGCTGCAAAAAATCAGGTTATATTAGAAATTAACGCTTCGGCAAAAGCACTAAATCCGAATGCAAAAGCACTTTTGCTTTTCGATAGTTTGCAAGAAAAAATCAACGAAGATCATGAAGAATTTGTAGCTTGGGTATGCGACATGGCCTTGCTAAGCATCCAAAAAGAAGTTGGTAGACTTTGCTAAACAAGAGTATTTTTTCGGACTTTGATGAAAAAAAATAAAGCGTTTTGTTTTGATTTCTTTTGATTTAGTTTAGCTTTGCACTCGCTTTTACCAAAAAGCAGTTAGTTATTAATGAATTTTATTCATTTAGGTCCTATAGCTCAGTTGGTTAGAGCACCTGACTCATAATCAGGGGGTCCATGGTTCGAGCCCATGTGGGACCACTTTATAAATCAAGCCTTTACAGAAATGTAGAGGCTTTTTTTGTTTTATGGGTCAAACATTTTGGACTCTACCTTCAATAGTCGAACAAAATCCCATACAAATGCGAAGGTTTGAGTAAAACCAGAGCTTAGAGAACCGAAGTAGGGTAGGGCGAAGTAGA
>JBMYYR010000068.1:0-7476 GCA_049609625.1 Flavobacteriales bacterium
AAACAACACAACCTGTTGTAAACAAACATTTTAGATCAATAAAAAGATCTAAGGTTTAATTTCAAAAGATAATTTTTACCTTTGTCGAGATTTAAACAACAACTATCATTATGAAAAAACTACTCTTTTTGAGCCTAGTTGCGCTTCAAGGTTTTGCTTTTGCTCAAAAACAACTCAGTACTGAAGTCTCTTTTGACGACCTTCGTTTGCCTTTGCAGCCCTTAGAAGGTCTCGAAAATTATTTTTTTACAGTATCTACGCCTTATCCCGAAAACAACGACCACCTTATTCAGCGAGCCAAAGAAAAGCACAGTCAAGATTCGTTGCGTTTTCCTCAGGTTGTTCAAGAGTCGGAGTTGAAATATAAAGAAGCCTTAGCTGAATTTGACAATGATGTAGCCCGAGCTCGAGAAAATTATAAACTCGAACAAGAATCGTATCAAAAACTAACTACATTAGAGCGTTTGGCAATGGACGATAGCCAAAAACCTAGACTACGAATGCCTTCAAAACCTGTTTATAGAGCTCCTCAAGCTCCGCGATATTATCCACCAAACTTATCAAGGTCTATTGTTTATAATCCGAAAGTTTTAGCCAAATCTTACCTTTTTGTGGAGAGCATCCCCGAAGGCACATCTAATGCTCTGGTTGGTCATATTGACTTTCTGCCTTTTGAAGCCAAAGCCCTAAAAACACTAAGTAAAGATCAGCGTTATAAGAAATCTGACGGCACTTATGGTACGCGTAAGGTAAACTATTATGTGTTGGAACACAAACGCCCAACACATTTAAAACTAGAATACAATGGCTTGATTTTGTATGATGAATTGTTTGAATCTACTAAAAACTTTACGTCTCAATCTTTCAATAGTAGACCAGATGTGTTTCAGATTGAAAAACAATCTATTAGCAGAATTTTGGAAGAGATCAATACATTTATTAATTCAAACTATGGTTTTTCGACAATTCCAAAAAAACTTGACATCCAATATATTAAAAACAAAAAAGGCGATTACGATTTGCTCGAAGAGGCCAAAGATTTGTGTGTAGATGGGCTTAGAGCTTTTGAACACGGAGCAGCAAACGAAAACATTCATAAAGCCATTGCGCTTTGGAAACAAGAACTTGCCTTGTCGGATTTGGAAGACCGAAAAGCACGCATCAACCGAAAAGTTACCGAATCTATTTTATTTAATTTGATGTATATCGGATTGGTTGTGAATGACATAAAGCTTTCGGAAAACGCATTCTACAAACTCAAAGACATGAAACTGAGCTATACTGAAAAGAAAGTTGTGTCAGCTTTTGAGTCGAATATTAAAGATGAAAAAAAGCGTCTAGAAGCTAATAACTAAGCTTATGTCTTTCAATTTTCCCAAACTAAATCTTCCTCCTATTTCATTGAAAATAAAAGAAGTAGAACCTGGAATATTTACTTATTGGGATGTTGTCAGAAAAAAATATCTTAGACTTACACCAGAAGAATGGGTGCGCCAACATTGGGTTCAGTTACTGCGCACTCATTATCAATTTCCTTTATCCCATTTGGCTGTCGAAAAGCAAATTTCTCCAAAATTTAGATTCGACCTTTTGGCTTTTAACAAAACAGGAAAAGCGTGTATTGTTTGTGAATTTAAAGCTCCACAAATACCTCTAAACCAATCTGTTTTGGAACAAAGCTTAGATTATAATTACAACTACGGCACCTCTTCCATTGTGTTGAGCAATGGACTAGAACATCAGCTTTTTAATTTTGATGAAGCACAGAACACCTTTGTTCGTTCTGAAGTTTTAGCTCCATTTTAATCCTTTTTGCACAACATACACTACTGCCAAATTTTCAGGTTTTTACTTTGGCACAAGGCTTGCTTTTTGAGCAAATGGTACTAACAAATACCACAAACAAACACCAAAGATTTATCAAAATCTCAACGTGTTTAGTGCAACACCTCGAATTTTTAACTACTTTTCGGGTTTTGATGAAGCTCAAAACCCGACTATAGCTATTGACATATTGACAGTAAAATGACAAAAAAGAACATTAATTTTTTAAACACGGATAGTGATTTGGGTGGCGGATCGGCCATGATAAGCATCAATGATCTTCCGATCGACAATACCTTCGACCCAGCTAAACTTCCCAGCGAACTTCCCGTTTTGGCCTTGCGAAATACCGTTTTGTTTCCGCAAACCATTATGCCCATTACGGTTTCCAGAGATCAATCTAAATCACTCATCAAAGATGTAGAGAAGAGCGAAACGAAACTTCTGGCTGTTGTAGCGCAAAAAAACCCAGAACATCAAGATCCAAAATCTAAAGACATGTATGGCATGGGCGTTTTGGCACGGGTAATGAAAGCGTTTGATTTGCCCAACGACACTATGGTTATTGTTTTGCAATCTATCGAGCGAATCGAAATTTCTGAGTTTACTAAAGAAAAACCTTATTTTGTAGGTGTTCCAAAACAGGTTGAACCCGAGCTCGTTGCCAACGAAGGAGACTTTGATTCGATAACAAAATCGGTTAAAGAACTTGCCCTGAGTATCCTTGAAGAGTCTGATTTGCCCGAAGAAGCCAGCTTTACACTAGAAAACATTAGCGAAAGCAGTAAAATGCTAAATTATGTTTGCTCTAATATAAACGCCGAAATGGCGCTAAAACAATCTCTTTTAGAAGAATCTAACCTGGAACAGCGGGCAGAAAAAGCAGTTGAAGTTCTGACCGAAAATTACCAGGAAGCTTTGTTGCGAAATGAAATTCAGGCACGTGTTCGCCATGGTATTGACGACCAACAGCGTGAGTATTTTCTAAATCAACAATTGAAAACCATTCAGGACGAACTTGGAGGCCAGCCAGCTCAGCAAGATATTGAGGAAATGAAAACCAAAGCAAAAACCAAGAAGTGGTCGAAAGCTATTGGCGAAACATTTGAAAAAGAATTAGATCGATTTAGCCGAATCAATCCGCAAATGTCTGAATATCATGTTCAAAGAAATTATTTAGAAACCTTACTTGACTTGCCTTTTGGCGAGTTTTCAAAAGACAATTACAACCTAAAACGTGCCACCAAAATTTTGAATGATGATCATTTTGGCTTAGAAAAGGTAAAAGAACGTGTTTTGGAACACTTGGCTGTTCTGAAACTAAAAGGCAATATGAAATCGCCAATTATTTGCCTGCATGGCCCTCCGGGAGTCGGAAAAACATCTTTGGGCCGTTCGATTGCAAAGGCATTAAACCGAAAATATGTACGTATGTCTTTGGGTGGCTTGCGTGATGAAGCCGAAATAAAAGGCCATCGAAAAACCTATATTGGCGCTATGCCTGGGCGTGTGGTTCAGAGTCTGAAAAAGGTAAAATCTGCCAATCCTGTATTTGTACTTGATGAAATTGATAAAATATCTCGAGATAGCCACGGCGACCCTTCGTCGGCAATGCTTGAGGTTTTGGACCCGGAACAAAATTTTGAATTTCAGGATCATTATTTAGATCTTCCTTTCGATTTATCGAATGTGCTTTTTGTGGCCACAGCCAACAACCTAAACACCATTCAACCTGCTTTGAGAGATAGAATGGAGCTTATCGAAATTTCGGGTTATACGGTGGAAGAAAAAATCGAAATTGGAAAAAAACATCTGCTGCCAAAGCAACTTACGGCTCATGGACTGAGTGCTAAGCAAATAAAACTGAGCAAAAACCAATGGCAAACCCTTGTTGAAGGATATACCTTAGAATCTGGCGTACGTGGTTTAGACAAAACAATTGCAAAATTAGTTCGTCAGGTAGCAAAAAAAGTAGCTCTTGAAGACGTGTTGCTCAAAAAAGTTTCTGATGAGAATTTAAAAACGTTTTTGGGGCCAAAACTATTTGACAAAGACCTTACAGAAGACAACACAACAGCTGGTGTGGTTACTGGTTTGGCGTGGACACAAGTAGGGGGAGACATTCTAAGCATAGAATCCTCTTTTAGTAAAGGAACCGGAAAAGTGTCGATGACAGGAAACTTGGGCGACGTGATGAAAGAATCCGTTCAGGTGGCGTTTAATTACATTAAATCTAATGCCAAAAAACTTAAAATCAATCCTTTGCATTTAGAAAAAAATGATTTCTATCTTCATGTGCCACAAGGCGCTGTGCCGAAAGATGGACCAAGTGCTGGTATCACAATGTTGAGCTCTTTAGTATCCTTGTTGAAGCAAAAACGTGTGAAACGCAACTTAGCCATGACCGGAGAAATCACTTTGAGAGGAAAAGTATTGCCTGTCGGCGGAATAAAAGAAAAAGTATTGGCAGCCAAACGCGCTGGTATTACAGACATCATTCTTTGTTATAAAAACACCAAAGATATTCTCGAAATTGAAGACCGCTACCTTACTGGACTTCAATTTCATTATGTAAAAACCATGGATGAAGTTTTGGATATTGCCATTACAGATGAAAATGTAAAAAATATAAAAACGTTTGACTCAGACGAACACAAAGGTTAATATCTATTACGAGCTGATTATCAAACAATAAGATTATTATAGTTAGTACGCATTCTGCTATAATAATCTTGTTGTTTTATGATTTTTGGTTCTTAGTTAGCGTTTCCAACAACCTTGTTTTGAGGAATGCTTTATCATCCGCATTCATCTCAACTTCTATAGGTTGGTAGAACACATCTACACCGTTTAATTCGTTTTTGAATTGCATGAGTCGCATCGCATCTTTTTCTGTTGTGATGATGGCTTTATTTTCTGATGGAATCAGGTGAAATTGCTTTACTATTTTCTTTATTTCTTTAGATTTGAATCTGTGATGGTCTGGAAAATCATAATGTCTAACATATTCGGCTTTGGAGTTCAAATTTTTGACAAAAGCTTTACTTTTTGCAATTCCGGTTATAGCCACTAAATGTTCGTATTTGTTTGATTTCCAATCAGATTCATCAGAAAAAAGTTGTTCTACTGAGCTGTATTTTACTTTAGAAAACAAGACTTGCGCTTGGCTATAAAACTTTATTTTTTTCTTTATTTTTTCTTTCTCTTCATCCGAAAGTTGCTCTGGACATTTGCTTACAATAATAAGCTCGGCGCGCTTGGCTCCAAACCTATTTTCTCTCAATCTTCCGGCTGGCATCAAGAGGTCTTTGGTAAACAAATTTGAATAATCTGTAATCAAAATATTAAGATTTGCTTTCACTTTTCGGTGCTGAAAGGCATCATCTAATAAAATGAGTTTTGGGTCTCGTTTTTTATTGAGTTTCTTTATTCCTCTAGCTCGTTTTTCATCAACAGCTACGCTGATGTTTTTGAATTTATTATAATACTGAAAAGGTTCATCGCCAATAGAATCGGCGGTAGATTGATTGCCAGCCAAACGAAATCCTTTTGTTTTTCTTTTGTAACCTCTACTCAAAATGGCAAGTCCATCAACTTGTTCGCACAAACGCACACAATATTCTATATGCGGCGTTTTTCCGGTGCCACCAACCGATAAATTTCCCACACAAACGACAGTATTTTCTGGATTGTAACTTTTAAAAACATTCCAGTCATATAATTTGTTTCTACAAAAGGTAATCAGGTTATAAACTAAAGCAAATGGATAAAGCAGTATTTTAAGCATCAAAATAAATTTTATTTAACTGATTTTAAGACGTTTAACTTTCTAAAACAAAGTTTGGCACACTATTAGCTTAAAGGTAGAAAACGACCTAATTATGACAGCAAATTTACACATCATAACGCTAAAAAGAACAGACGGTAAAGCTATTAAGTTTCAAGAAATAAAAAAACAAAGTGCTTTTATTGTTAATTTACTTATCCCGATTATCAACATCAATGTATCGAATGATTTGAACGAAGCTTGGATTATTATCGATAAAAAACACAGCCGAGCACTTTTAAAGCTTCTTCATACACTTGCGTTTTTCAACAACTACATTATTGAAGAAAGAACAATAAGTACTTCTAAATTAGATACTTACAATTGTGATTTTTCAATGAATTAAATAAATTCAGCTTATCAACATCGTTTTAACACCCTGTTGATAAGCTCTTTTTTTAGCTTTACTATCAAGACTTTACACTATTTAAAATTCATCAAAATCTTTAATAACTTATTTATAAAAAGTAAAAACATCTGCGCTTTATATTAAAATTAAATTCTATTGCGTTTTAAAATCAATAATGCAAGACAAATTTTTAAGAACTATTAAACAATTTGATTAAATAAAAATCAAGGTTTATACACAGCAAGTCCACAGTAAAATTATTAACATTTAGCTGTGGACTTGTCTTTTTAACCACTGTTTATAAACTCTATTAATTCATTAAAAATCAATCTATTAAATTGTTAATAATACCTGATTTAATGTTATTAACTTTTAAGAACACAAACAAACTAAACAAAAACCAAAAAGTTCTTAATACACTATTATAATTATCATCTTTTATATTAAAGTATAAGAAAGAAGGTATTATTAATGTAATTTTGTTTTTAATCAGAATGAAATTTAAACTATGAAAAAACTTTTCTTATTATTCATTGTCCTTTTTTCTTTTCAAACTAAAGCTCAAAATGCGCTTCATTTTGATGGAAACGATGATTATGTCAATTTAAATTCCATTTCTACATCAATGGCTGGTATGACCGAATTTACGGTTGATTTTTGGCTTAAATTTGATATTGAAGACAATCAGGATTATTCAGTGTTTTTTGCTGTAAATACAAGCACTTATGGCAATGTTTTTGGAATAAGAGCTTCAAATGATAATTTTGACCCTGTTTATGACGGAGCTGTTGTATTTATTGTAGACAATGGAGGTCAATACATGTCTGGAAATACTCCAATTGGCGATGGTGTTTGTCATCATATTGCTTTTGTTTATGATGATGGTTTATGTAAGTTGTATGTAGACGGAAACTTACAAGCATCAGCTAATCATACCATATCCTTAGATGCTTCTGATGTGTATAGTTTAGGACAAGAATACGATGACGGATCGTCTTATGGTACATCAGAGCATTATGATGGTTTACTGAGTGAATTTAGAATTTGGAATGTAGCAAAAACAAATTCAGAAATTTTAGGTTTGATGGACTTGACTGTGGATGCAAACACAGCAAATTTAGTAACACACTTTGATTTTGATGAAGGTAATGCTGGTCAAAATAATACAGGCTTAACAAGTACAGCAAATACAATTTCAAATGGAAATGGAACTTTAATGAATTTTTCATTAAATGGAACTACTTCAAATTATGTAGCTTTAGAATGTGGAACTACAAGTTTATTTTATAATCACCAAACAACTATAGAAACTTGTGGTAATTCTTATCTTTGGCATGGTATGACGTACACAGAAAGTGGCTCTTATGTCGATACGGTATATTCCACAACACAAGACACCATTTATCATCTAAATCTAACACTTTTAAGTGAAGATATAAACACCGATGTTATAGAAATAAACAACGGTCAATTAGAA
>JBMYYR010000069.1:0-7038 GCA_049609625.1 Flavobacteriales bacterium
ACCAACTATGTCATCGAAACTGCATGTGATTCCTATACAGGTTTGAGTGGTACAACATGGACAACGACGGGACTTTATGTTGATACGATTGACAATGTGAACAATTGCGACAGCATCACGACCTATAGTTTGAAAATTAATCACACAACGACAAATTCGATTACCGAAACCGTTTGCGATACCTACACAGGTTTAGATGGTTCGGTTTGGACAACAAGTGGCACTTACGTGGATACGATAGAAAATAGTAACGGATGCGACAGTATTACGACCTATAACTTGACGATCAACTATTCTAGTACAGGAATAGACACGCAGGTAGCTTGTGATTCGTATATGTGGATCGATGGAAATACCTATACCTCATCAAACAACACCGCAACGCACACCTTAACGAATGCGGCAAATTGTGATTCGGTAGTAACACTTGATTTAACAATCAATTATTCGGATGCTGTAGTAGATGATGTAACCGCTTGTGATTCTTATACTTGGATTGATGGAAATACTTATACTTCATCAAACACCACCGCAACACATACCTTGACTAATGCGGCAAATTGTGATTCGGTAGTTACATTGAATCTAAGTATAAACTATAGCGCATCAACCGTACTAACGGAAAATATTTGTGCTGGAGACTTCTTTATTGTAGGGTCGTCTATCTACACGGCTTCGGGGAACTATGTTGATGTCTTAGAGACTTCGGATGGTTGCGACTCGGTCGTTAGTTTAGCTCTAACAGTGAATGATCATTCGTCAAATGGCTTTATGTCGATAAACTCTTGTGAGGAATCGCTGATGCTTAATGATGAATTGATAAGCGAGTCGGGGGTATATTTCCATTACCTTACAAATGCTTTAGGTTGCGATTCCTTGATGGTGTACAACATTAGCCTGTCTCATGTTGTGCAAGAATCTCAAGTGATTGAGGTTTGTCAAGAACAACTGGAAGTTAATGGCGAAGTATTCACGAGTTCAGGTGTTTATACACAAAATCTTACTTCTAGTGCAGGTTGCGATTCAATTTTGACCTTAACCTTATTGTTCTCAAACCCTATAGTTGTAGATTATGAAGCAAGCTTCTGTTCTGGTTCTGGCGTTGTTATCAATGGCGAAACCTTCTTAAGTTCAGGGCAGTACACTCAGCTTCTTCAAACAGCTGACGGTTGCGATTCGACGGTCAATTTAACACTGACCATTGGTTCGCCATCAGCGGAGACGCAGATAACAGAAAGTATTTGTGAAACAAGTACCTACACATGGGATGGCGTGGAATATGATCAGACCGGATATTACACTAATGTATACGAAAACGCTTCGGGCTGTGATAGTATTGTGAATTTAGACTTAACTGTAAACTCAGAAACAACAGTTGTTATCGATACAACACTTTGTAACGCATCTGAATTTACGTTTGAAACATTCACGACCACAATGTCTGGCTACTACACCGTTGTGCTTGACGATTACGAAGCAACATGCGTGGTGTATAACATTGACGTTGAGTTTGTTACTTTAGTCACACCAAGTGTTAGCTTAATAGGTAACATACTCATTGTAGATAATCTAAGTTTGGATGGTTTCCAATGGTATGATTGTGCAACAGATGCCCCTATTTCTGGCGCTACGGACTCGTTCTATATACCGACAGAAAACGGTGAATACTATGTTGTTGTTAATCAAAACGGCTGTGAAGAAACATCAGGTTGTATCGAAGTTAAAGGTATTGGTTTAGATGAATTTGAGTCTTCATTTGTCGTCTATCCAAACCCAAGTATAGGTCAGTTCACGATCCAGATTTTGAATGACTTTAAGCACGATGAGTTTGTGATTCACAGCGCACTAGGCCAAGAAGTCTACCGCTTAGACGCTGGCGAAGAGCAAGAAATCAAGCTTGATTTAGATCTAGCTCCAGGTATCTATTACCTAAGGTCAAATTACGAGGGTAAAGCCAACGGAGTTACCAGACTAGTGATTCAGTACTAAGCTTCAAAAATGAAAGCTTATCATTAGATTTAAAGGGAAAAAAGCCTCAACGAAAGTTGGGGCTTTTTTTTTGGTTTTGGCTATTGCAAAACCCCGTCATTGCCTGTTACGTCATTGCGGCCCCGACCCGCAATCTCACGCCATAGTTTGCGTATTGTAATGTCATGCTCTAAGACAGCGCAGGGCAAGTAGAAGGGATTTTTTTTGATTTAGTCTTTGATAATCAATCTTTTGCTTGAACACCTACTGAAATGCTTTAAATTAAAGTCTTTAAAATTCTATCAATCTTGTTGTGTATTCCTTAAAATTAAACTATTTTTAGGTATTCATATTGATTTTATGCCTAGCTCTTATGATTTTTAATAATTTAATAAACAAGTTAATGAATATTCTAGCGACAAATTTTTTTCTAATTATTGGCCTACTCTGCAGTAGTGTTTGTTTCTCTCAGGAGCGTTTTTTTGAGCAATTTGCTCAAGATTCACTTTCAAACGAAGACCGAATGGTGATGGAGGACTTTCGACACAACAGCAAAACATGCGAGGCAGATACCTGTAAGTTTAGCAAATTGCTAGAATCAATTCTCTTGCTGAACACGTTCGAAGTGCAGAAAAAATATTTGTATGCAAGTTTAGATTATTTATCCGACAGGATAGCACTTCATAACTCTTCCACAGAGATGGTACGGAGCTTAAAAGCGCTTGAGATTGAGTATTATGCGGAGCTTGTAAATTGTTATCTAACAGAAGCAAATTACAAAAAGACCATTCAACTTAATGGAATATATTTAGAACGTTCCGAAGCCCTAAAGGATACGTTTGGTATAGTTGGCGCGCTCAATAATTTTGCCTATATTCATCAACTTCAAGGAGATACGGAGGGGGCTCTTCAATTTTATGCAAAATTGGTTGAACTAGCAACACAGGCAAAATTATATGATGTACTGCCCGATTTGTATTCTAATTATTCTTCCGCTTACTACGAAGTAGGTAGTTTCGATTTGGCTGTAGAATACTTTAAAAAGGGACTTGTATTTCCTCAGGAAAGCGTTCCCCTAATTTCGCTAATAAATATCTATGGAAACCTTGGAGTGTGCTACATTTCTTTGAATGAATTGGATTCTGCGAGCCTGTATTTAAACAAATCTATTGAGCTTGCCAAAGAGGAAAAGGACTTAGAGAGTCTCTATTCTGCAAAGTCCTCTCAAGTTACTTTGTTGGAAGCGCAAAACAAATTTGAAAAAGCAGAATACATAGCCAAAGAAACACTTGATATCTCAATCGAACTAGAAGATATTACTAACATCATTGAGTCCTTGGGCGTTTTGAGCGATATAAAAGTAAAGTTGGGAAAATACAAAGAAGCTTATGAGTTGACAAACAGAGAGATAGAGCTAAAGGAGGCGCTTTGGAAAGAAGAGGATATTATTGCGCTATCTCAGCTAGAGTCCGACCTGAAATACGAATCGGAAATCACTCTAAACAAAGAAAAGAACGAAAGCCTAGAGAGGGAATCTAGCTTAAAGTCTAACATCATTTATCTGTCCATTGCTTTGCTAGTGATCATTGGTCTATTTTCTGTGTTTTTAATCATTAACCGTAGAAAACTGAAGCAAAATAAGCTAAGGCTAGAACAACTAGACAAAGTGAACAAACAAATATTTTCGGTTATCGCACACGATTTTAAAGAGCCTATTATCAATTTTAATCTGTTGTTGAAAGATATTGAGAACAAACAAACACTAGATGACGATTTTATACAAGAGTTAGAGTCTCAGGTCAAAAGTTCGAGTCATGTGTTAAACAATTTGTTGAATTGGGCGAGAATAGAATTGGCAAAACAAGAGGTCAACAAGAAAAAAATTAATCTGTCGGACTTGTGGTCTGATGTGATTTCTACCATGGAAACGAGCATCAAAAAGAAAGCACTTACGGTCAAAAATCTAGCTGACTCGGAAGATTCCATTGTTGGAGATGTTGTTATGATGGAAATTGTCTTCAGAAATTTAATTTCTAATGCCATAAAATTTAGTCCAAAACACGGTACGATTACTTTGAGGAATCAAAACGGAAGTATCCACATTGAGGATGAGGGCATAGGGATGAATCAAACTAATACCGACAAACTCTTCAAAGAAAAAGTAAATACCCAATATGGAACCAATGGAGAAACTGGCTTTGGAATAGGATTGTTTATTGTAAATATGCTTTTGAAAAAAAACGAAAAAACCATTTCATTTTCAGCCAACACACCCAAAGGTACCATTTTTAGCATTCAAGATATATAACTGATGGAGAAAAAGCATAAGCCATTGACTGTAGCTATTTTTGACGACAATCCGATTGTTTCTCAGGGTCTTGCTGCCTATTTTGAGCAGCACTGTTCTTATCCATTACAACTTAGTTACACCTCGACAGACCCAGATGAATTTCTGACGAAGTATAAAACAGAACAGCCTGATGTTTTGGTTGTGGATGTCATTTCCGAAAAGGTACTTGGCCTAGAGGTGTTTGAACATATTTTTAGTTTTAACAAACATGCACTTGTATTAGCCTACTCGAATGTAAAAAGCAGACGGATCATTCAGATCTTAATTACGCTTGGGGCGATGGCTTTTGTGCCAAAAACAGAGCCTATAGACGTGTTTGAGGATGTTTTTGAGGCTGTTCTGGATCAAAGAAGGGTTTATTTGCCTGCCTATATTCAGGTCAATCTAAGAAAAAAAGTACAAACAATAGCACTCACTAAAATGGAGCAAAAGATGATCCCTCTACTGATCGACGGAAAATCTTCAAAAGAAATGGCTTCCCATTTCTTTATTACGGTTAGTGCAGTAAATTTTCATAAAAAAAACCTGTTCATAAAATTTCAAGTCAATTCCATTGCGTCTTTCGTCAAAGAAGTCATTGCTCAAGGTTTTTCGGGCGGACTCCATCATTAATATCTAAGTGATGTTGCCCTCAGTCTAGGCAGCAAAACAAACTCTACGGCTACTTATCAATACAAAAAAAACTACACATTTAGGTAGTAGGATGGCTTAGGCGCAATAGCTAAATTGCATGCTCAGCTTGACGTTATGTCAAGCTCAAAGCAGATGCATTATGAAACCATTCAAAACGAACTTTAGGCTAGCTGTGTTTGAGGATAATCCTATTGTTGCCCTTGGGCTATCAACCTATCTTTCTAACATTAAAACCTACGGCTTAGAAGTTGTTTTTTCGTCCTCAAATCCTCAAGAATTTCTTGCGCAATGCCATGCTCAAAAGCCAGATTTTTTAATCGTAGATATTATCTCAAAAGACACCTTTGGCTTAGAGCTTTTTGAACAGCTTCTTGACCAGAACAAAGATGAAATTATCCTTGTTTACACCAATGTAAAGAGTAGAAAAATTATCAATACGCTATTGTCGATGGGTATTGCGGCTTATATTCACAAAAGCGACGAGCTGCGTGTTTTTGAAGATGCGTTTGATGCTTTAATAACTAAAGGAACGGTCTATTTGCCCACCTATCTGGAGGGTGTTCTGGACACAAAAGCAATGCCTATCATCCTCACCGAGACGGAGAAAAAAATAATACCCTATTTATTGAATGGCTATTCCTCAAAGCAAATAGCGGAACATTTATTTGTGTCTACAAACGCCATTAATTTTCACAAAAAGAACCTCTTCTCAAAATTTGAAGTCAACAATATGCCGTCGTTTGTCAAAGAAGCCATTGCTCAGGGCTATGCTCAGGGTCTAATATTTTAGGCTGGCGACTAAAAAAATACCACGTTTTTCTACGTTTTTGCTCAAAACCCTCCAAAACGCATCAAAAAACTACATATATAGGTAGTAGGATGACTTTTGAGCTTAATCTAATTTAGCAACTTAATCTTTTAACACCAAATTATTATGAAAACACACAAAATCTTTTTTTGCTTAAAAGTGTTTTTATCGATCTGTTTTGCGGCAGCGACCAAAGTTGCTACTGCACAAATTTATGTCGATATTGATGCTACGGGTAACAACGATGGTTCGTCCTGGACCAATGCTTATACGGCCTTGCAGCCCGCGCTCGACCAGGCCGCAAGTCTAGGTAACCAAGAGGTATGGGTAGCGCAAGGCACCTATAAGCCTACAGAAATACCAGATGATTATGCTCCTGTAGGTCTTGCGCCTCCGTCAAGTCCTGGTTTTTCTATCCCTTCTGTGGAGGCGCCTTCGGATCGGGAGAAATCGTTTCATTTTAGTACCGACCTCAAATTGTATGGTGGGTTTGATGCTACCGAAACACTGCTTTCTGAGCGGGCAGATACGCTAGGACTAACGACTATATTGAGTGGCGATTTTAATGACAACGACACCTTCGCTATACATAGTACTGGTAGTTCTTACGACGCCCGAACAAGTGGTTATGTGAATAACTCTGGCGACGACAATGCCTATCATGTACTTATTACACGACACTTATCAACAGCATCGCGCATTGATGGCTTTACGGTTAGAGGTGGACATGCTGATGATACAGGATTTACCACCTACTTAAACTCAGGCTTTTTCAATAGGTATGGTGCTGGCTTTTCACTATATCAATCATCTGTTCATATTAACCAGTGCGTGTTTACCGAAAACCTTGCTCAAAGAGGAGGTGGGATGTATGCTTCTAGAGCTAAACCAAAATTTACACACTGTAGCTGGAGTAGAAATGTTGCTCTTTCTTATGCCCCAACTTATAATTACTATAATGGATTTGGAGGAGGACTAGAGCTTAATGAAACTCAGGCTGACGTGTCTAAGTGTAGATTTTCAGAAAACCGTTCAGCTAATCAAGGTGGAGCTCTTTTTATTTCCGATGGCAACATCTCTTCTGACACGCTACATATTCTTGATTGTTGGTTTAGCGAAAATACAGCTTATAATGACGGTGGAGCTATGTATGTGTATCAGAGTTCAAGTGCTTCCCCGCTAAACGTTTCATTTGTCAATGCTGTGGTTGAAAGAAATGGAGCTAATGGTAAAGAATCAATTTATGTTGATCGGGCGAATGTAGCTCTTATCAACAGTT
>JBMYYR010000070.1:0-6422 GCA_049609625.1 Flavobacteriales bacterium
GACCACAAACAAGATGAAAACAATTTTTAAAACCCTATTCGCTTTTAGTTTACTTGCAAACACAGCTTTGCAAGCTCAAGAACCTGGAGATTCTTTAGTTGATGGTCCAGATTTGGAACAAACTAAAATTGCGCATTCACTGTATGCAGAATCTTATAAACAAAAAGATTATAAAGGTGCTTATGAGTACTGGTCGTATTTGTTTCACAACACACCAAAGCGTACTAAAAACCTTTATATCCACGGGCCAAAAATGATGAATGCGTTCATTAAAGAAGCTACGGATGAAGCAACAAAACGGTCTTGGTTAGATAGTTTGTATATGGTGTATGATCAAAGAGCGGTGTATTATCCTGAATTGAAAGGAGAATGTATCGGAAAAAAAGCTTACTATTTATACAGAACCGCAGGAAAAGATATTTCTGATGAAGAGTTGATACAGGCAAATAAATGGTTGAAAGAATCGTATGATGTTGACGGAAACAACATCACAGGAACGACGATCAATTACTTGTTTAAAACCAGTATTTCATTAATCAACAAAAAGATTTATGATGTAAACGATGTTGTTTCACTTTATGCAACCTTGTCGGACGTAGTGTCTTACCAAAAAGCAAAATATGGTCAAGAGAAGTTTGCTTACGATGAGCGTATTGAAGCTGGAGAAACGTTAAGCACAAAAGAGGCTAAGTTGCACACCAACGTAACCAAAAAACTCGACCAACTTGCCAAAGTAGAATCTAACCTCGAAACTAAACTAGCCCCTTTTGCAACTTGTGAGAAGTTAGAGGAAATCTATGGCAAAGCTTTAGAAGAAAATAAAGCAAATGTAGACTGGTTGACCAAAGCTTCAGGTTTGATGAAGAGCAAGAAGTGTACGGAATCGGATTTATTCTTCCAGATTGCTGAAAACTTATATGCGCTTGATCCAACAGCTCCTGCAGCAATCAACTTGGCTTACAAAGCGTTGAAAGACAAGGATTACGCAACAACAAATACCTACATCGATAAAGCGCTTGAGCTTGAGGCTGATGACCTGCAAAAAGCAAAGTATATGATTCTGAAAGCAAATATTCAGCTTTCAAGAGGGCAATACCAAACGGCTTACGCAACAGCTAGAAAAGCAGCCAACTTAAGAAAAGGTTGGGGAGAACCCTATTTAGTGATGGGACAAGCTTATGCAGCGACTTCAAGAAAATGTGGAGAGCTAAAAACCGAGTTCTTAAAACGAGTTGGATACTGCGCTGCCCTTGATAAGTTTGAATATGCGCGCCGAATAGATCCAGGTGTTGCTAAAGCTGCCAATAGATTAATTGGCTCATACTCTAAGCACGTGCCATCAATAACACAAGCGCACGAAGTTGGTAAAAAAGCAGGCGATAAGCACACTATCAACTGTTGGTATAATGAAACAACAACGGTTAGAACAACCTCGTCTAACTAAACGTTTCTGAATGCAAAACGCCAAGAACACGATATATAGCGAAACCAAATCAGGTTTTTCTAATCTACAAACAGCAATTGCTATCCTTTTCGGGATGGCAATTGCTGTTTCATGTTCAGGTACTTTGGGTGATGATTTTAAAGGTTTTGATGAAGATAAAACCTTGCCTTTTGTTGAAATTTGGGATTTTGAGATGGATTACACCCAAAATGGCATTCTGCAAATGACCTTGACTTCGCCCTATGCTCAAACCTTGAAAGGCGAACGAAATGACATCTATCAATTTCCGAATGGATTTAAGTTACAAAGCTTTCGACAAAACGAAGCCGGAGAATCGCTTCTGGACGCCACCATTACTGCCGATTCGGCGATATATTACAAAGGTAAAAAATTGGATGCCTACCAAAATGTACAACTTGTTGACGCAAAAGGAGCTGCACTTCAAACAAATGTATTAACTTGGGACGAGAAAAAACAGACAATTAGCACCACAGATTCGGTTCAAATCAATCAAAACGGACAGCTTATTTATGGAGTTGGACTCGATGCTAAAGATGACTTTTCGTATTATAAAATAGGTCAAACCACAGGAATAATAAACGTCAATGCTAAATAAACTCGCTAAATTTTTCGAAGTCTTTTATCTTATCGCCGCAGGCATTCTTTTGTTTGAAGCCGTGATGAATTTTTCAAATGCTAACCATAAGCTTGGCTTTTTGTTTTTGGCAGCTTCGGCTTTTTGTGTGCTGATCAATTGGCGACGACGTAAGTTTCGGAAATCCTACACCGAAAACCAAAAACAGCCCAAAAAGTGAGTCAAATATACATGCTAATAGTCCTAACACTTGTACTTTCTGCCTTTTTTTCGGGGATGGAAATCGCATTTGTTTCATCGAATAAATTGCACATCGAACTCGAAAAATCGAAGGGCAAAAAAGGCGCAAAACTCATTTCGAAATTTCTTGAAAATCCGTCGAAATTTATTTCGGCTATGCTTATCGGGAACAACATTTCCTTGGTGGTTTATGGACTAGAAATGGCTGCTGTACTTGAGCCTCAGGTGTCGGCGTTTTCATCAAACACGGTCGTCAATCTACTGATTACAACTTTTGTTTCTACTGTAGTCGTTTTGGTAACAGCCGAATTTTTGCCCAAAGCCTTGTTCAAAAAACACGCTAATTTACTACTCAGTGCCTTGAGTTTTCCTGCCGCTTTTTTTTATTATCTATTAAGTCCTTTTGTTCTAATATTTTCCAGTATTTCAAATCAAATTCTGAGCTTATTTGGACAAAAAATAGAAGCCGGAAAAGTGGCCTTTACAAGACATGATTTAGGTATGTATCTTAGCGAGCATACGTCTAGCTTGGGTATGGATGACGAAGTAGAGGCCGAAATACAGATTTTGCAAAATGCCTTAGCTTTTCCCAAAGTGAAAGCACGAGAGTGTATGGTGCCGCGAACCGAAATTGTGGCCATTGAGGTCAATCAGAGTGTAGAAAGTTTGCACAGCATTTTTAACCAAAGTGGACTATCAAAACTTATTGTTTACGACAAAGACATCGATCATATTATTGGATTTGTGCACTGTTTGGAATTGTTTAATGAACCCAAAACTATTCGGTCGATGGTTTTAAAAGCTGCAGCTGTACCCGAAGCCATGTTGGCAAGCGATGTTTTGCAAATATTGACAAGCCAGAATAAAAGTGTAGCCATAGTTTACGATGAATTTGGAGGTACCTCGGGAATGATTTGTCTCGAAGACGTAATCGAAGAAATTTTTGGAGAAATTGAAGACGAACACGACGTTCAGGAATACATCGAAGAGCAAGTCAACGACAACACATTTAAGTTTTCGGCCCGCTTAGAAATCGATGAGCTAAATCAAAAATATAAACTTGATCTACCCGAATCGGATGAATACGAAACGCTTGGTGGTTTGATTTTTCATCATTTGGAAGCCATTCCAGAAGTCAATCAAAAGATTGACATACAGGGCTATTACATTGAAATTTTAGAGGTGCAGTCTACAAAAGTTGAATTGGTTTTGTTGTCGGACAGAACAGTCTGAGTCTAGCTCTACTCCGGAGGCTTTTCAATTAAAGCTATGGCTTTAATACTTTGATTTTCAAAACCACTTGCTTGTGCTTGCTTGATTGTTTTCAAAAAAAACTAATGATATAAGCTTTAGAAAAAAGAAATGGAACGTCTTGATTTCAAATTCAAAAATAAAACGCATTTACAGTCTAGTCCAACCAAAAAACTTACTTTTGTGGGTTGAACGTTTATAACATAAAAACTTATGGAACAGTTAGATTTCGAAAAACCAATATACGAACTTCTTCAAAAGCTTGAAGAAACCAAGAAAATTGCGGAAGATACAGAGGTGAATATGTCAAGCTCAATTAAAAAAATGGAGTCTAAACTCGCCAAAGTAAAGAAAGAAGTCTACGGAAATTTGACTGCATGGCAACGTGTTCAAATTTCGAGACACCCCAAACGACCTTATACCTTAGATTATATAGAAGCCTTAACCAAAGGAGATTTTATTGAACTTCATGGCGATAGAACCGTGAAAGATGACAAAGCTATGATTGGAGGTTGGGGCGATATCGATGGTCAAGCCGTGATGATTATTGGTCAACAAAAAGGAAAAAATACCAAAATGCGTCAGCACAGAAATTTTGGTATGGCAAACCCTGAAGGTTACCGAAAAGCCTTACGATTGATGAAAATGGCAGAAAAATTTAACCGACCTGTTGTTTGTTTGATCGACACCCCTGGCGCTTATCCTGGTTTGGAAGCCGAAGAACGCGGGCAAGGTGAGGCTATTGCCAGAAATATTTATGAAATGGCAAAACTAAAAGTCCCTATCGTATGTGTTATTATCGGCGAAGGTGCTTCTGGAGGCGCGCTCGGTATTGGCGTTGGAGACAAAGTAGTGATGCTCGAAAATACCTGGTATTCTGTTATTTCTCCTGAATCGTGTTCATCAATTTTATGGCGTAGCTGGGATTATAAAGAGCAAGCTGCAGAAGCCTTAAAATTGACTTCTAAAGACATGCTCAAAAATAAGTTGGTTGATGGCGTATTGCCAGAACCACAAGGTGGAGCACATTACAATCCTGAAGAAACGTTCGAAACCGTTAAAACCTTTTTGGTGGAAACGATCAAGTCGCTTCAAAATGAAGAAACAAAAACCTTAGTCGATAAACGAATCGATAAATTTTGCTCAATGGGCGTTTACAAAACCTCAAGATCTTAAGCAAAACCTACTCAACATACAGCAATGACAAATCCTAATGCGATCGAATTGATGGCACCTGCAGGGAATTTCGAATCCCTGCAAGCTGCTTTAGACAATGGTGCCAACTCCGTATATTTCGGTGTTGAGCAGCTCAATATGCGTGCGCGCGCCTCGATTAATTTTACTTTGGATGATTTAGAAGAAATTTCGAATCGTTGTAAAGCAAAAAACGTGCGGACTTACCTCACGCTCAATACCATTATCTACGATCACGATTTATCCATCATCCGAACCTTAATAAAAAAGGCGGTTGAAGCTGATATTACTGCTGTTATTGCTTCCGATCAGGCGGTTATCGCTGTGGCGAGAGAGTTTAAAATGGAAGTTCATATTTCCACTCAACTCAATATTACCAACATCGAAACGGTGAAGTTTTATTCGCTTTTTGCCGATACGATGGTTATGAGTCGGGAATTGAGTTTGAGACAAGTGAAACACATTACTGACACCATCGAAAAAGAGCAAATCAAAGGGCCTTCTGGTCGTTTGGTTGAGATTGAAATTTTTGGACATGGTGCCTTGTGTATGGCCGTTTCAGGTAAATGTTATTTGAGTTTGCATTCGCATAATTCGTCGGCAAATCGAGGCGCTTGTAAACAGAATTGCAGAAAAAAATACACTGTAATAGACCAAGAATCTGGTTTCGAAATCGAGCTAGACAATGAATATATGATGTCTCCAAAAGACCTTTGCACACTCAATATTTTGGATCAAGTGATTGATTCTGGAGTGAAGGTTTTGAAGATTGAAGGTCGAGGTCGTGCGCCAGAATATGTAGCCAAAGTCATCAAAACCTACCGCGCAGCTATTGATGCTTACAATGAAGGAAGTTTTAGCCAAGAAAAGGTTAAGGTTTGGATGGAAGAGCTTGATAAAGTTTACAATCGTGGCTTTTGGAATGGCTATTATTTAGGTCAGAAATTAGGTGAATGGAGCGATGGTACAGGCTCGCAAGCTTCGCAGAAAAAAGTGTATATCGGCAAAGGTGTTCATTATTTCCCGAAAGCCAAAGTGGGTGAATTCAAAATTGAAGCCTTCGACCTGAAACAAGGCGATCGCTTGTTGGTTACCGGGCCAAGTACTGGTGCTCAAGAATTTGATTTAGAAGAAATGCTTGTTAATGATGAGGCTTTAGAATCTGCAAAAAAGGGCGATTCTATAACGATTCCCTTACCTTTCCGTATCCGACTTTCGGACAAACTCTATAAACTTGTTGAAGCCTAACAGATGGTTATTGTAAGTCTTCAGAGAAACAAATGTATTGGTTGCAATTACTGTGTGGAGCTTGCCCCCGAACAGTTTCGTATGTCCAAAAAAGATGGGAAGTCTGTACTTCTAAAATCAAAAGACAAAAAAGGTTTTCATACCATAAAATCACACGATGTTAGTATTTTAGAGCCTTGTGAGCAAGCCGCAGAAGCATGTCCTGTCAATATTATTGATGTTAAACATCGATAATCAACCCTTTTTATCTGACCTTTTTTGGCTGTTCGTCTACATGAAGAACAACGACGTTGTCAAATTGATTCAATTTTGATGAAGAATGAAAAATCATCAATCTACTCTTGCTGATGCCGTGTTTTTGATTTAGATTTTTCAATATCCGTTGACTGCAAAACTCAAGTCCACTAGTGTCGTTTGGTTTAACAATTCGATTATTGAAGACCACGACAC
>JBMYYR010000071.1:0-5825 GCA_049609625.1 Flavobacteriales bacterium
AAGGCGATGGAAAAGCTTTAATTAAAGCGTATTTATCTGGCTTTGCTTACGATTTATTGTTTGATTATCAGGAGTATAGTTCTAGAAAAATTAACAGAAATAAAGACGAAAACTTTGAGTTTGACAAACTCAACACCTGGAAAAAAGAAGATTTTAAGCGGGAAAGTGCACGCTATCTAAACCAAATGCTCGAACCCAAAACGAAACTAAAACAGCGGCCTTTTGTTCATGGCATTTTATACGATTTGAATGCCTTTGAAAACCCAGGAATAACGAACAATTATCAGGCGGTTTTGAGCAATTTGTATCAAAAACACAACCGAAAACTCAATCGAAACCTAAACGCTAGTGCGGCGGAATTGGTTTTGGCTCTTTCAGGAAAATCTACTTTGCCCCAGCTAAAAACCTCTTTTGAGCTTTACTCGGCGTATCGATCAACCTTTTCTAATCCGAATTTGAAATCTCAACTTAAGTTTGAGTATTGGAATCGGATTGCCAACATTAATCCGTCGCCGATGGTGGATGAAGCTTACCAAAAGCTTGTGGAACAAGTTGATATTGAAGCATCTCAAACTTCAGCTTTGATGAAAGCCATGACTTTGGCTGTTATGTTCGACAAGCAAGCCAATGCTATTTCTTGGAAAAATTTGACAGAAAAAGAAGCGATTTTGAGTTTAAAACAGGAAAAATCCGAACTCAAAAAACAAGCTTTAGCTCAATTAGAATACATCAAAATTATAGCTAAACAAGAAGAACTGACAAAATTTGGGGAAAGCATATTGGCTGATGCTCAAGTGTTTGAAGATGCCATCAAAAAACCAAACTTCAGATTAAGTGGCAAAGACGTCATTCAAAGTAATACCGATTTTGATTTTGTGTTTCATTCCACCAATATCGAACAGCTTGACTTAGAGCTATTTAAACTGGATGCGGTAGAGTATCAAAACACCTTGAAAAAAATAATATATCAGCATAGAGACAGTATTTTAATTAAGTTGGAGCGGCAATCGGTTTGGACAGAACATTTTGATGTTGAAAGTGATTTTGATTACGTTGAAGATAAAAGAAAAATTAGACTTGGTGGTTTAGATTATGGTTTTTATGCTTTGGCTGAAAAAGGAAATTTAAAACGTTTTATTTTCTTTCAAGTTTCTGATATTCAGTTCAATAAATTGAAAAAAACCTATTTTATTCGTTCCTCAAAAGATAACTCTATTCTAAAAAATGCTAAATTAGAAATTGGTTTAAACTCAAATAAATTTAAAGCTTTTGATGATAAGGGTGAATTGAAAAAAAGCTTTTCTAGAGAGTCTAAATCCTATTGTGTTTGGCACAAAACCGACCGTTTATATCTATTTGAGAAAAATTTTTATGATTACCGTTACCCCAATGGTTTTAAAGAAAGTGATGATGATGTTATCATGACTGATCGGGCGATTTATAGACCTGGTCAGGTGGTCAAAATGAAACTATATTCTAGATTAAAAATAGATCCGAATAAGCCAGATATCATTAAACCAAACAAACAGGTTGAAGTCTATTTACAAGATACAGGATATAAAACAATTGATAGAAAAACGATTAAAACCAATAGTTTTGGGACGGCTTTCACCGAATTTGTATTACCGAAAGGCATTCCAAATGGGCAATTTACATTACAAACAAAACATGGCCGCGCACGTATAAAAGTAGAAGAGTATAAACGCCCTACATTTTACGTTACTTTAGATGCCGATAGCAATGAAAAAGTGATTGGCGATGTGATAGACATTCCGCTAACGGCAACAAATTATTCTGGTTTGGCTTTGGCTGGCGCTACTTTAGAGTATCAGATTGAGTATTCGAGCATGCCCATTTATTTTTGGCGTTGTGGCTATCGGTCTTGGTCTTCAAGCTTTGTTTTAGATCAAAAAGAAGTGATTTTGGATGAAAAGGGGAAAGCAAAACTTCGTATTAAATCCGAAACCTTACCTGATTATATGAAAGAAAAAGGCGTTGTCCGATTTAATATTAGAGCCACCGTTACCGATAAATCTGGGAATAACGAAACGGAAAACATGTCTTTTGTATTGAGCCAACATGGTGTTCAGCTCAATCATCAAACCCCAAAAGTAAGCACAAAACAAAAAGGAATTGAGCTTATGGCGTCTACTCAGAATTTCCAAAATATTCCGCTGAAAAGAACCGTTTCTTATTCTATTTGGAGCCTGAACGTACCAAAAGAAGTTTTAAAAAATGACAACATTACAACTGACGCTCAGGCACTTGTTAGTCAGAACGCAAATCAGAAACGGCTTTTAGGACTCCACAACGAAGCTAACCGAAACTATTGGACAATAGATCAATTGGTCCAAAAAGGAGACCTCCAATCTGGAGAAAAAACAGCTATCGATTTAGACCAAGGTGTGTATAAAATTAGCTACACTTGCCTTGACAAAAACGGAAAAGAAAGCGAAAAAAGTGCTTTTATTACGATTCATGATACAAAAGCTAAAGCAAAACAAATTCTGAAGATAGAAAAGACTTATGTAGAGCAAAACAAAATGAGCTTAAACGTTGGCGAAACACTTGAAATTCAGATGGTTTTTCCATTAAATGCCTATTATGACTATGGTTTGAGTGATTTTGAGGGCATACTAAAATCAGGAAGAATAAAAGGACCTAAGGTTTTAAAGCTAAAACTGCCCATAACAGCACGAAGCAAAGGTGGAATTGTTACCGAAATTAGTACTGTTCATCAAAGTAAAGCCATTTATCTCTCCAAACAAACAGAGGTGTCTTGGGACAAAGAGCTAAGGGCTAATTGGCTGAAAATCAACAAAAACATCAAACCAAAAGCCGAAGAAAAATGGACTTTAGAGGTCAAAACACCAAAAAAATGCAATGAAACTACAGAGGTTTTAGCCTTGATGTATGATGCCTCTTTAGACGATATTGTCAAACATTCTATAAAAAGATATTTGCCGCATCTACCGCGCAATTACCAAAGGCGTTTTCAGGCTCAGCGTTTTGGTTCAAGCTTTAGATCACATTTCAGTAGCGCTAAAAAGCATTTTTATTTTAGCCCTCCTCAAATGGCAAGCGCTCGGGATAACCTAAGATTTTCTTTGTCAGTTTATCCGCGTCAAATTGGTCGCAGTCTTCATTCTTCGGCTTTGCAAGCGGTTGAAATCAAGAGTGCGCCACAATCAAGATCGTCAGCGCTACAAGCCTCTAATGTAGAGATTTATGCCGATTCGGGCGATGATTTTGATGAGGAAAATATAACAAACGCCATCCCAAAAAGCGAACCTGATGAACCATCAAAAACAAAACAAGCCCTTCGTCAAAATTTCAAAGAAACCGTATTTTTCTTTCCACATTTGAGAAGCGATGCTGATGGAAAAATAGATATTCCGTTTAAGATGACGGATGGTGTTGGGAAGTTTAAATTGATGCTTTTTGGACATACCAAAGATGATGAAACCTTCTATTTGGAAGAAGACATTCAGAGCCAAAAAGACTTAATGGTAGAAATGCACAACAGCCGATTTTTATATCAAGGCGATGAGCTGGTTTGGTCGGCAAAAGTGAGTAATTTAACAAATGAAGTTCAGGTGGTTGATGTCGATTTAAGTTTTGATCAGGCACAATCTAAACTTCATCAAACTGTTGATTCAAAACAAGTTACTATTCAACCAAAAAGCAGCGAACAAGTGGAATGGGCAGTTGTGTTGGATGAACAGTTTATTGGCGATGTTCAGTTTACGGTCAAAGCCCAAAGCTCAGATTTAATGGACATCGAAAGTCGTTCGTTATCCGTTTTGAGTTCCACCAAACGACTAAACGAAAGCTTTGCTTACACCCTAAAAGCTGGAGAAACTAAGCAGTTTAAGTTTTCAGAACTATTCAACGGAAAAACCAGCGAATTACTAAAAATGGAATTACTTTCCGAGCCACTTTGGCAAGCCATCAAAGCTTTACCTTACGTGAAAAGCAACAACGACCAGATTTTTACTGAATTGATGGATGAGTATTGTAGTATAGAACTCGCTAAAACCTTGTTAGTCAAGTTTCCTGAGCTCAAAACCAAGCTAAAACAGTACGCCGAAAGCTTACCAAAAAGTCAGTTGAAAGACAAAGCGGAACTCAAAAGCATCAGTTTGGAAGAAAGTCCGTGGTTGGCAGAAGCTCAAAATCAAGAAGAAGAGATGCGATATTTACTCAAGTTTTTTGATGAAAATCAGCTCAATGCACGCCAAAACGAACTGAAAAGAAAATTGACTTCTGGACAACAAGCCAATGGTGGATTTTCGTGGTACAAAGGCGGGCAAACCTCTTATTGGATGTCGCTTTATTTGGCAAAAAGCCTGTCCAGATTACATACTTTTGGTGCCTTTCCGGAGGAATTAGCTAAGCTAAATGAGAAATTAATCCTCTATTTAGATCGGGAAATGAACGCCAATTATCGTCGTTATAAAGCAGAAGAGCGTTTAGAAAAAATAGGGCTTTCGCATTTAATGTATTGTGATGTGCGTTCTAATATGATGGACAAAGTGTCTTTAAAATCAGATTTTGAGGAAGGCTATCAGTTTTTTGTTGAGAACAATTTAAAGCAATGGAAAAAAGCCGGTTTTAGAACACGTATTCCATTAGCTAAATTGGCTTATAAAGTTGATAATACATTAGTTGCAGAACAAATTTTTAAATCCATCGACGAAAGTCGACAAGACAACAGCGAACAAGCGACCATATTTTGGAAGCAATTAGCCAATGGAACGTCGTGGCGAAACAGAGCTTATGTTCTTCACTCAGATTTGATTGATTTGTATTGGAAAATGAACAAAAATCCAGAAGATATCCGCAAAATGCAAGATTGGTTGATTCAGCAAAAACGAAGTCAACATTGGGGTTCTCGCTCAGAAACCGCTCAGTTGGTCTCGAGTTTATTTTTGGGAAGAAATCAACTAAATTTCTCGGATGGTTCGGCTTTGGAAGTCAAACTAAACGGCAAAATTATCCAGTTAGATCAACAAGCTGATTGGTTGACTAAAACTTGGGAAGATAAAACGAAATCTTGGATGGCTTCGGCTGAGCTGAGTGTTACTAATCCGTATGAACACGCCGTTTGGTTTTCAGCTTATCAGCGTTATCAAAGTCCAATTTCGGACATCAAACAAAACAAAAATGTGGCTTGTACCATCGAAAAAGAGCTTTACCTCAAAACCATTGTCGACAACAAAGAACGTTGGCAACGTATTGAAGAACAAGACCTTAAGGCTGGAGATGAAATTAAAGTTAAGTTGTTGATTGAAAGTCCGCAAAAAATGGATTTTGTGTATCTTCAAGATTATTTCCCCGCTTGTTTAGAACCTACAGAAAAATTAAGTGGTGTGAAGTACAGCTCTACAGGTTCGTATTATTTGAATATAAAAGATCAAAAAATACAGTTCTTTATGGACAGAATCGCCCGAGGAAAAGTCAATTTAGAATTCAAAGCTCGTGTGAAACACAAAGGAAAATTTGTAACACCACATGCTGAATTTCAATCGTTTTATGCACCAGAATTTTCTGGTCATTCATCGAGTTTGGGTTGGTTTGAGGTTGAGGATTAATGAAGTGTCTTTTGAGTTTCCGATTTAAGCCTCAAAAAAAAAGCTTCACTGATATGTGAAGCTTTTTTTTTGAAGTAAATAAGGTTTTAAGAGTAACGTCCGTCTTTAGGTTGTAGGTCTTCTAATACGATTCTAATGAAATCAATTAATGACCAGATACCGAGTCCGCCAAATGTTAGAAGCTGAACAACGCCTTGCCATGTATAGCCTAGGTAAAAACGGTGAATGCCT
>JBMYYR010000072.1:0-5167 GCA_049609625.1 Flavobacteriales bacterium
TACTTTATCACCTTTTAGATGACTTTTTACGGTAGCTTTTACAGCTAAACCTTCTATAACCGGGGCGCCAACAGTAATGTTTCCGTCGTTGTCAGTCAAAAGTACTTTATCGATTGTAATCGAAGCACCTTCTTCTGCGTCTAAACGGTGAACAAATACGCGTTGATCTTTAACAACTTTGAATTGTTGCCCTGCTATCTCTACAATTGCATACATAAAATCAATGTATTTAGTTAAAATGAATAAGTCCGCAAAGGTAGTTTTTTTATTTGAATTACAAAGCTAAGGTTTCAGATTTATTTTAAATCTAGCGTTCAAACGCTTAAGTTTTAAAGGAATTTTCTGGTAAAAAATATAAAAGTGGACAGTTTTTTGGGAGTTTGATGTCAATGTTTTTGATGCTGTCGTTTTTGCTGAGCTGAGATACGAAAATTGAAATGAACGCCTAAAAATCTAAAGCACGACAATCTAATGTCTATCCGCTAATGTTGTAAAAAATCGATTAAAAATGTTGTTCTTCAGTTCATTTTCTTTTTCGATAGCTTTCTTTCTGCGTTTCAGAATAAGGCTTGGAATAGAAATAAACATCAAAGCTAAGGCAACCAAAACAATCAAAAGGATGTAATCTGAAATGTAGTACTGGAGCACTAAGGCAATGATTACGAATATGATATGATATGAAATGTAAATCAAACTGGCTTTAAAGTGGGGCAAGCCTAAATCGAGTAATTGATGGTGTGTGTGCCATCTGTCGGCAGAAAAAGGCGAGCGTCCATCAAGGATTCTGAGCGAAAACACACGCAAGGTGTCAATCACAGGAACAATCATGATGGCTACAGAGATTGCAGGTATTTCTACAATTTGAAGAAGTCGATGGTCTGGCAATGGAATTTCATTGAACTTTACGGTCATAATAGAGACTAAAAAACCTACCATCAATGAGCCTGTATCGCCCATAAAAATCTTGTTTTTCTTTCCGAATACATTGAAGATAAAGAAAGAAATCAACGCTCCAGCTAAGGCTAAAGCCAATAAAGCAAAGTCAACTTCTTCATTCAAATAAAACAATAGAGCGTAGATAACTGAAATACTCACGCCAATGCCAGAACACAATCCATCAATACCGTCAATCAAATTCATCGAATTGGTAAGTACAACGATAGCAAACATCGATAGTGGTACGCTAATCCAATAATGAATGTCGTGAATACCCAAAATACCATGAAGGTTGGTGAATCTAACGTCGGCAAAAAAGACTAAAATAAAGGCAACAAAGAGTTGTCCGACCAATTTGCTTTTTGGAGAAATATACAGAATGTCATCTTTTAGACCTACAAAAAGTAAAATAACTAAGGCAGCAACAATGTATCGCAACTCATTGAACTCCAACCTAAATGAACTCAACACAACAGCCAACACAAAGCCTAAAAAAATAGCGGCTCCGCCCAAAGTTGGTACAATGATTTTAGAAGCTTTACGCTCTTCGTTGGGCTCGTCGTAAAGGTTTTTGAGTTTGGCAACTCGAATAATGACGGGCACGGTGAAATAGACTGTAATGGCCGCCAAAAAGAACGCTAGAACGTAAGGAAAATATAAATTGACTAAATATAGCTCCATTTATTTGACTAAAGTATTGTACAATTCAAGATGTTGGAAAACAACATTCTTGATCGAAAAGTGTTGTTCGGCGAATTTACGAGCATTTTTAGACATTTCGGCCCTCAATTCTGGTTTTGACAGCAAAATAGCAATTTTTTCTGCCAAATCAGCTGAATCTTTGAGCCTGACTAAGAATCCATTTTCTCCATCCACTACACATTCTCGACAACCAACGGCGTCTGTTGTTACTATCGGACGCCCAATCGCATTGGCTTCTATCAGTGTTTTTGGTAGACCTTCTCGATAGGATGGCAAAACTACAATTGTGCTTTTGGCTAAAAATTCGGCCATGTTTTTTTGAAAACCAATCCACTCAAAATACCCTGGATCTTCCCATTCTTGTATCGTTTGTTCATCTATTGCGGTAGGATTTCCAAAATCGCTATCGCCAGCTAATAAAAACCGAACTTGACCTTGCCATTGATCTTTTAGAATAACCGAAGCTTCCTTAAATTCTCTAACGCCTTTGTCGGTTAATAATCTGGCGGGAAGCACCACATTTATTGGAGTTTCTGCAGGCAATGCAGCAAAAGCAAAGGCCTCCAAATCGACACCAGAACCTTTGATTTGTGTGGTCGATATACCTTTTAACAAACCTAAATTGTGCATTTGAGCTTCGTCGTCAGGATTTTGAAAAATGACATGAGTTAAACCTGATTTCCAACCGTATTTCAACAAGTTTTTCACCATAAATGGCAAAAGCTTGCCTTTGTATGATGTGAAAATATAACCCATGCCGCTCATGGCATTTAAGGTCGGGATCTTAAGAAATCGTGCGGCGCAAGAGCCATACACTACAGGTTTCATAGTAACATGATGGACTAAGTCGGGCTTGATGCGTTTGTAAAATTTATAAAAATGCCAAAGCGATTTGAGCTCATCAACAGGATTTGTTCCAGAGGTTGTAATGGGCAATTCATGAAACTGAAACCCAAAGGAACGAATGTATTCAGCATCGCCATTGTCTCTTGCGGAGACGTGTACCTCATAACCTTTTTTTTGCGCTTCGATGGCAATAGGCAAACGATGCGAAAGAAAAAACCAATCGGAATTTACGACTATTAACAGCTTCTTTTTCAATTGTTTAGATTTTTATACCACAACTCGAGCGCAAAGATTTGATACAGCATTTTAGCTCGACGTTCGTCTGAAATAGCGAGCTCTCTTTTGTGTAATTTAGTTACAAAATCGGCATTTAAAACCTGTTTCCAATAACAATCGGCATCAAACACATAATGTTCAATTTTAGCTTTCAGGATGCCATCTACCCATTGTTTTAATGGAATTTCGAAACCGCGTTTGGGTTGATTGATAATGTGGTCTGGCAAATATTTTTTTGAGAGTTCTCTCAAAATAAATTTAGTAGATTTTCCTCTAATTTTATACGATTCGGGAAGGGTCGGAATGTATTCTAAAAGGTCTTTTGCCAAAAATGGACTTCGGCCTTCGAGGGCGTTATGCATGGTGGCAATATCCATCTTGACGAGTAAATCGCCAAACAATTGCCCTTCAAAATCAAGTTGTAAAAGCTTGTTAAGCCCCGACAAACCCTTTTGATTGATTTGTTCAAAATCTGATCTAAGTTGTGTGTTTTTTGTAGCTTGTTTAAAGGCTTGAGCCTCAAAACCTGTATACAAATCGTAAGTTGCCGCCAAATACGCCTCGTAACCACCTTTGGAAGCCAAACTTGTTAGTCGGTAAAAATAATTGTAAAGGTTTTGTTTTTGATGCGAAACGGGCAACACCATTTGCGCCAAACTCGATATTGACTTTACCAGACCAGATGGTTTGAAAAAGTCGTATTTCGCAAAAGGCACCGATCGTCGATAGCCTCCAAAAAGTTCATCACCACCATCGCCATTCAGCACAACCGTAACGTGCTTTTTAGCTTCTTTTGCCACGTAATAACTTGGTATTGAGGACGTATCCATAAAAGGCAAGCCATGTTGCAAAGCAATCTTTTCGATGTCGTTTTCAAGATCATCAAAAGAAACTCGTATCGTTTTATGATCGGTTTTGTACATTTTTGCCACATCTTCAGCCAAACCAGATTCGTCAAAGGTGCCATCAAACGCAACGGTAAATGTTTTTAGATTTTCGGTATATTCACTGGCAATAGCAGTTACTAAGCCGCTGTCGATTCCTCCACTCAAAAAACTAGCGACTTCCAAATCCGAAGATTCTAATCGGCGTTTTATTGCCGACCTTAAATACACATCGGTTTGCTCCAAGGCTTGCTCAAAACTATCTTTAGATCGTTTTTGATAGAAGGTTTCAATAGACCACCATTTTTTCTTTTCTATCTGTTCACCTTTGGCGTTAAAGCGTATAAACTCGCCACTTTCTAAGGCTTTTATGTTCTGATAAGGCGTTTCCGATTTGTAGAAAAAACCTAATTCGAGATAGTTTTGAACAGCCTCGGCATCAATAGAAATATCTAGTTGCGAGCGCAAAGCATTTAATTCCGAACTAAATACAACTTGCTGATTATCATTACAATAAAACAACGGTTTCTTCCCTGCTCGATCTCTTGCCAAGAGCAATTCTTTAGTTTTGTCATCATAAATCGAAAAAGCAAACATACCTTCAAGCTCATCCAACATGGCTGTACCAAGTTTTTCGTACAACAACAACAAGGTTTCGGTGTCGGAAGAACTGGCGCCAACTAAATTATATTTTTCTCTAAGGTCTTGATGATTGTAGATTTGTCCATTAAAAATCAGATGAAACTGTTTGTAAGACATCGGCTGTTTCCCGCCTTCGATGTCTAGAATGGCCAATCGGAAATGATAGAAAAACACTTCGTCAACCTCAAGAATGTCTTGAGCATCTGGTCCTCGATGAATCAGCTTTTGCTTGATGATTTCGGGATTAAGGTTGGGTGTATTGAGTGCACCAAAAATACCACACATAAGCTTATTTTTTGAGAGAATGAAAGAGGTTGAAAAGCAGTTTTAGGACTGGAGTGTAGTGCCAAAACATCCAATAATACAATTGTTGAGCTGGAGAGCGCAAGGCTCTAAACTCGCCCTGACTGCTTTTGGCTGTCTTGATTTGTTTCCAAGTCCAGCCTTGATGTTTATAATAGGTTTTTAGTGTTTGGATAGCCAAATTTCGATCCGCTTTTTTCGGAATATAACCACAGTTAATGGCCAAACTATAAAAATTGTGTTTGATTTTAAAGCTGTCCATAAAAGGCTCAAATAGTCTAGTTTCTAAGGTTTTTTCATCTTCAATGATACGCTCAGTCACTTTTAAATAATCTAAACCTTTGAGATTAAACGTTTGGGTTATAGCACCTTTTCTGACAATATAATGATATAAAGATTCACGTACAAAAGCAATCCGTTTTGACCTAAAGACTAAACTCGGAAAAGTCCCGATGTCTTCATAAAGCAAGCCTTCGGGGAATCTAATATCATAATCAAAAAACAAATGGCGTTTTACCAATTTGTTACAGGCAAAACAATCAACATTCAAAAAAACATCTGGCGATTCAGTTAGCTCA
>JBMYYR010000073.1:0-5110 GCA_049609625.1 Flavobacteriales bacterium
AATGAAAAAGATGTCCAATTATAGGATTCAACCAACTTGAATTTAGGGCGTCTTGATTCAGAACTAGCTATAAAAAATGACAAAATTAAGTGTAAACATCAACAAAGTGGCTACCTTGAGAAATGCTCGCGGAGGTGCTAAACCCGACCTCATTCGGTTTGCAAAAGATTGCGAAGCTTTTGGTGCACAAGGCATAACCATTCATCCCAGACCAGATGAACGACACATTCGCTATGCTGATGCCCGCGCTTTGAAATCGGTCGTTGCCACTGAACTCAATATTGAAGGTTACCCTAATCCTAAATTTATGGATTTAATTCTCGAACTAAAGCCCGATCAGGTAACTTTTGTGCCAGATTCACCAGAAGTCTTGACTTCTAATGCAGGTTGGGATTGCAAGACACATCAAAAGTTTTTGAAAGAAATAATCGAAGTCTGTCATCAAAAAAACATCAGAACTTCTTTGTTTTTAGATCCAAATCCTGAACAAGTGTCTTGGGCGGCCAAAACCGGCACAAAGCGCATCGAACTCTATACCGAAGCTTATGCACAGCATTATCATTTGAACAAAAAAAACGCCTTGCAGAACTATAAGGCAACGGCAGAAAAAGCGTCTGATTTTGGTTTAGAGCTGAATGCGGGGCATGATTTAGATTTAGATAATTTGGCGTATTTCGCTCAAAACATTTCCAATCTAAAAGAAGTTTCCATTGGGCATGCTTTAATTTCTGATGCTTTATATTTTGGTATTCAGAACACCATCGGCATGTATATCAATCAACTAAATCTCGATTAATGGGTTTACATCATAAGATTTTAGGTTCTGGTCAACCCTTAATTATCGTCCATGGTTTGTTTGGGATGTTGGACAATTGGATGTCTTTGGCAAAACGCTATGCCGAATTTTACGAAGTCCATCTTATTGACCAACGCAATCACGGGCATTCCTTTCATCATCCTGAACATAATTACAAGTCTATGAGCCAGGATTTGATTGAATATATTGAATCCAAAGAGCTAAAGAATGTGTTTTTGATGGGACATTCTATGGGTGGAAAAACAGCCATGTATACCGCTTCTATGAAGCCGAATCTTATAGAAAAATTGATTAGTGTTGATATTGGACCCAAATATTACCCACCGCATCATCAGGATATTTTAAAAGGCCTGAAAGCCGTCGAAAAAGCAAAAGTTCAATCTAGGAAAGAGGCTGATCTAGTCCTTTCAGCACATTTTGATCAATTGAGTATCCGACAATTTCTACTCAAAAACTTGTATTGGAAAACCAAAACTTGTTTAGAATTTAGGTTTAATTTGGATGCCATTAGTCAACAGATAGAAGAAGTAGGCAAAGCCTTGCCGAGTTCGTTTGCTTACAGCAATCCAAGTTTGTTTATTCGTGGAGCTAGGTCTAGCTATATTTTAGATGACGATGTAGAGGCTATTGAAAATCAATTTTCAGATTTTCATTTGGACACGGTATCAAATGCTGGGCATTGGGTTCATGCTGAAAATCCCGATGAGTTCTGGGACAAAACCATGCAATTTTTACAATTCGCTTAATCAAAAAAAAAGCCTTCTCGTTTGAGAAGGCTTTTTTTATTAGGATAAGTTAAACTTTAGTCATTATTTGATAATGATGTCTGTTCTTCTATTAAGATGACGAAGGTCATTTCCTTCAATATTGTCTGTGCTTGTTGTTACTGAAATTCGGCTGGCGTCGATCCCTACGTTTTCAATAAGAAAAGATTTTACAGCCTCAGCTCTAGCTTTTCTAAGTTTTACGTTCAACGATTCAGAACCTGTAACATCAGTGAAACCAATAGCTGTCGCATTGAGTGCTGAATTTTCTTTAAGAACTAGACCCAATTGAGTTAATACTTTTTTATACTCATTTGTAATATAGCTTGATCCTGTAGCAAAATACACGTTGAATACTTGAGCTTGGATAGCAGCAATAACCTCTGGAGTTTTAGATTTTTCCATTTGGTATTTGTCTAAAAGTGCTTTTTGCTTATTCAAGTCAGCTTCCAAAGCGTCTAATCTAGCTTTAGTCTCTTCCAAATCAGCTTTAGTAGCAGCCATTTTTTCGTCAATCAATGCATTAACGCTTGCTTTTGTTGGCACATTGTCAGAAACCAATTTACTATCCCAGTAATACGCTTTAGATGTATTTGAAACTTGGTGCATAGAGTTCCCTTTTCCGAAAGTATAAGCTATACCTATTGATGTTCTTAGGTAAGAATCTCTATTGCCAATTTGCTCAAACCTATCAGCATCAAAGCTATCATTTAAAATGAGGTTATAGATAGACTCTAATTCAACTCTAAAGTTAGGAGACAAATGTCTTCTCAATCCAAAACCACCAAGAAATTTAATAGAATTATCTCTTGAGCTTCCATTTCTGTCCATCACAGTTCCATTGTTGTCTGTAAGCGGATCGTTGAAATATCGATCAGCTTTATAGCCGATTACCGAACCTCCTAGTAAACCGTAGAATCCCCAATCATTAATTTCATTTTTCTTAGAATAATTTGAAAGATTCCAAGTTGATGTTAATGACAAGTTTACATGTTTCCCTTCATAATGTTGGTCATTATTTTGCCCAGTAGATTTACCAAGGTCCAAACCAAGTTGTAAACCCAGTATTGGAGAGAGTTGCTTTTCTATATATCCACCTAAGCCGATGTCAAAGCTTGTATGGTTTCCATTCAAACCCCAAACCTCATCTTTTTCCATTTCTTCCGAAACAAAAAAGGTAGTGGGTAAGTCATATATATGACCAATATTTCCTCCAATTGTCCAGGTGTTTAATTTCGCCTGTGTCTCTTGGGCTTCAAGTCCATTCGCTAATGAACTAGAAAGTATAAGTAGTGCTATGGTTTTTTTCATAATCGTCTTATTTTAAAAAAACTTTACTCAGGGCTACAAACCCTGAGTAAAGTGTTAATTATTTATTAATTAATTACTATTTTCTTTCTTGTTACTTTATCTCCAGTTACAATAATAACATTGTACATAGCTGAAGGAAGTTCAGAAAGGTCAAGTTCTAAAGTGCTTGCTGCAAAATCAGTAGTATTGAATGATTTTACTTTAGCACCTCTTACATCAACAACATCAATTGAAACGCTCTCAACATCGTAACCAAAGTCAATAGTAACTAGTCCGCTAGTAGGGTTTGGATAAAGAACAGTTTCAATATCTAAACTACTCACTTTACCAGATCCATCACCAATTTGATCCCATACACCTCCACCAACATTGTAAGGTTCATCATTATAGTTTCCACACCCATCGTTAGAGTGTACCCAAACTTGGTAGTTACCTACTGTTGTGATTTCAAGTGTTTGTAAGGTCTCGCCTACAAGTAAAACTCCGTTCTTGTACCACTGGTAAGTTGCGTAAGCCGCATCAACTGCAGTCAATTCGTAAGTTTCAGTTTGGTTGATTACTGGCTCAATGGCTCCAGGGCTAACTGTTATTGACACAGTTCCTGTTGTAGCTTCACAGCCTGAACCATCATCGAATGACCAAGTTAATACATGTAGTCCTGCTCCAGCCAATGCTGGGTTGAATGTATACTCTCCATTAGACTCTTCAACACCATCAACATTTGTATCAAATGTAGCTTCACTGCTTAATGTTACTGGGTCAGCTTCTTCACACATCGACATAGAAACAGATTCTGCTAAGTCGGTTGGAAGTCCACCACCTGCTTGATTAACTGTTACTGTAAATGCTGTAGTCGTAACCGTGTTTCCTGATGGATCAGTAACTTGGTGTCTAATAGTCGTTGTTCCAACAGGGAATACAGAACCACTTGGTAGACCTTCAATCAAGATTCCATTCAAGATGTTAGGGTTTGAACAATTGTCGCTAGCTTTTGGCTCAGTATAATTGTAAACCACTCCAACATCAGAACAAGAAGTAATAGTTACATCAGCTTGATTGTTATTACCAGGTAACCATTTTGGTGCTACCGTATCAAGTACCGTAACGTGGATAGATTCCGAAGTTTGGTTTCCATTGTCGTCAGTTACTGTTACCGTTACCGTGTTCAATCCTAAATCATCACATCCAAACATGTTTCCAGAAATTACTGTTGAAGTAATTCCACAGTTATCAGATGATGATTCTACAAGGTTTGCAGCATTTAGAGCTACTCCACCAATATAAGCTGTATCTGTTTGTAAGCTCAACATTGGCGCCATATTATCAACAACTGTTACTGTTGCTGATGTTTGGTGTATGTTACCTTCTGCGTCTTCTGCAGTGAAAAAGATGTTGTTTGCTCCTACATCTCCACAGTCAAAGTCAGTTTTGCTTAACAAGAATGATAAACCTGAACAGTTGTCAGAAGATCCATTGTCAATCATACCTGTTGTAATTGAAGCATTTCCATTAGCATCAAGCTCGATAGTTACATCTTGCGCTACAGCTACAGGGTTTGTATTATCTACAATAGTTACTGTTGATGTTGCAGATACTTCATTACCATTTGCGTCAACACCTGTTAATGTTACTGTATTTGCTCCGATATTAGTACAATCGAAGAAAGTCATATCAAGTGATAAATCAAGTGAAGAACAATTATCGAATGAACCTAAGTTGATGTCATCAACGTCAATGGTTGCGTTTCCAGATGCATTAAGTGCTACAGTAATATTTTGAGCATTTACAGTTGGAGTCGTATTGTCTACAACAGTCAAGGTAGTTGTTCCGGTAGATACATTTCCATTTACATCAGTTGCAGTGAATGTAATCGTGTTGTTTCCAACATGTGAACAATCAAACGCCGTCATGTCAATAGTCATTGAAGTAATACCACAGTTATCTGCAGTTCCATTGTTAAAATCAGTTGCCGATACTACTGCATTTCCAGATGCATCCAACACAACTGTTTGTGCTTGTAATGCAACTACTGGTGCCATATTATCAACTACAGTTACTGTTGCTGTTGCTGAAGCTAAGTTATTGTTTCCATCTGTTACCGTCAACGTTACAGTATTAGCACCGATGTCCGAACAATCAAAAGTTGATGTGTTCAAGAATAAGTTTACTGCAGTACAGTTGTCTGCCGAACCTTGATTTACCATTGATGGCGTAATCG
>JBMYYR010000074.1:0-4982 GCA_049609625.1 Flavobacteriales bacterium
AAATCGACACTCAAAACCAATCCATTAGCTCAAAAAAAACACAAATATACATATTCAATTTCCTGATAATGAGTTTAAATAATCAGCTAGTCGTTTATAACGGTTATAAACGTTTAACGAAAAAAAATCTGATAAATCAAATCGTGCGTTTCTTCTTAAAATCATTAAGGTGCTAGGTTGAAAGGTGTGGCCAAAATTTGGCTCATTATTCATGCGTGTTATCTGAAACTGCGTCAAGTTACCCGCAGTATTCAATAGAGAGCCAACTATAATAACTATGTCCGTACAGCTTGGTTCAAAAACGTTTTTTTTTGTGCGACTCTAAGCCGAATACTCTGAGTAAAAAGCAAGGTTAGAACGGAAATCCAACACCGATGTTCAGTCTGGTTTTTCTTAGCCTGATGTTGTTGAGCTGCCAGCGAGCTGCCAGAGGTGCAGAAAGTAAGGCTTGGCTTGAGGCTGATTCGGGGTCGTAGTCGGGGTTGCTGATCGAAACATTTGGGTCGGTCATCGGGTGAGCAATGTCGAATCTTAGAACCAGAAAATCCATATCATACCGTATGCCGACGCCTAGGCCAGAGGCAATTTCCTGATAAAATGAATCCCATTTGAATTGGGCACCAGGTTTTAATAAATTTCCAGATTCGTCGACGTTTTCTTGAAGTTCCCAAATATTTCCTGCATCCAAAAAACAAGCTCCTTTTAGGCTTTTTATGATCGGAAATCGATATTCGAGGCTGCTTTCGAGTTTAAAATCGGAAGTATAGAAGGCAGCAGCTTCGCCTGTACCGGGGTAAGATCCGGGCCCAACTTTGTAGGCACTAAAGGCTCTAAGGTCGTTGGATCCACCCATATAGTATTGTTTCTGAAAAGGCAAAGATTGCGAATTGCTGTAGGGAATACCGACGCCAGATTGAAACCTAAAGGCAACGGAGTGATCTTTATCAAACACAACATAGTGCCGAAAATCAAGATCGAGTTTGGTGTATTGAGTAAACGCATTGCCTCCTATCTGAAAATTTCCATTTCTATCGGTGTTCAATATATTTGTAGTTTCGCCAATCACATTAAGCACATTGCCGCTAAACTCCATCTTACCTAAAACAAGGCTGTGATTCTGAAACTTATTTGGATTCTGATTGCTGTAGGAAAACGCATAGGAACTAGATGGAATCAGATAATTTGAATATTGCTGCTGTAGATCCATACCCGAAAGTCCGCTTAGGTCGGAGTGGTCGTCTATTCGTACCGAGTTGATTTCTAGAGGACTTAGCTGGTGTCTAAAAAAATCTTCCTCCCAAGAATAGGCATATTTTCCTTTGATAGATAGCCGCCCCAGTCCTGGTCTATCAATACGATTGATACCTACCGAAAAGATGGTGTTTACACGTTTTGAGGGGTCAAAAATATGATCCATATTGACTGGGGTAAGCAGTTTAGGAAACCGCAAACTTGATTCTGCACCGACTCGATAGGCATTAAAAAACTGTAAGGTTTTGCCAGCTTCATCGGGTTGGTTTTCCGCCAAGCCTTCTAAGTCAATACGCAGCTGTTCGGCACCTCGGAATAGATTTTTGTCGGTATAAGAAAGCGAAGCCGACAAACCAATGTTTCCCGAACGATGAACGCCATCTAAAGATTGTGTGAAATCTAGTTTTTTTCGCTTTCTGAGTTCAATGTAGGCGTCAACTTCCTGATTAGAAACTTGTTCTACATTTATCCGAATCCGTTCAAACACGCCCAAATTACTCAGTTTGAAATACGTATTGTTGACCGCAGAAAGCTTATATATATCGCCTTGGCCGAAAAGTAGACAATCTTCAATCACTTCATAATTGACGGGGAAAGCTTGTTTTGGATACAAAATGGTCAACTGTCCGACTTGCAAACTGTCTAAAGGCAATTGTTTTTCGTGAGCATTGGCAAAAAGCTGAATGCGTGTTTTTCTAAAATGAAACACTTCGTGAGCTTGCATGCCGTGCTGAGTTGCCAGGCTATCGACATAGAAATCGAGATGGACTTTATTGTCCAGACCTAAGGTGTCGGCATAAAAACCAAAATGTTTTTTTTCGAGCGAAAAATAACCTTTCTCTTTGAGTTCAGTATATAGGTGGTCGCGCCACGACTCTAAGCTCCAATAATCGTAAAAGTCTCCTTTTTTTATTTGATTTTCAAACTCTTGAGTACTAATTAGATGTTTGATGTCTTCTGAAGAAACATCGTTAAATCCAATAGAATCAATGAGATAAGGCTGTCGAGTGGTGATTTTGTAGAGCACCGAAGTTTTCTTCTTTTTGGTCTTCACGTCGGTCTCAACACTGTTGTCGAAAAAGGATTTGTTGTTGAAATAGAGTTTCAATTGCTTTGCACTTTGGCGCATTTTGTTTTCGTTGTAGACTACTTTGTTGAGTTTTAGTCCAAACCAAGAGCGCTTAGCTTGCTGTTTTAAATAGTTTAGAAGCTCCTCATTTTTTGATGTCTTTCCGTTGACTTCAATGCGATTTGAAGCCAAAACGGTTTCATTATCATCAAGTTGGCGCGTTATCGAGCAAGAAGACAGCAACACCATCAGCGCAAGCCAAACAAAAGCCGTAGAAAAAGAAGGTGTCGAATTAATTTGCATTCAGTAGTTTTGTTGAAAATCTTTTTTTGAAGCATGAGCTCTAAGAACAAACAAAAATACATACAATCTTTATATAGAAAAAAGAATCGGGCAAAAGAAGCCATTTTTATTGCCGAAGGGCGCAAAACCATAGAGTTGATTATCGATTCGGAGTTTGAAATTGTTGAGCTATTTGGTTTGGATGCTTCGGCAACTTATGTGGAGCAGTACCAGGGTCGATTTACTGAAATTAGCCAAAAAGAACTGTCTCAACTCTCTCAGCTTCAACATCCTGATGATGGATTGGCTTTGGTGAGGATACCAAATAAAACACCAGATTTTGATCAGTTTAATGAGCTCGTTGTGTACCTAGATCGCCTAAACGATCCCGGAAATTTAGGTACCATTCTCCGTTTGTGCGAATGGTTTGGTTGCCAAACCTTACTTGTTAATAAGGGAACAACCGACGTTTATCAGCCCAAAGTTGTGCAGGCTTCGATGGGTGCGCTAGCTTTTGTTGATGTTTTTGAAGTGGACAATAATTGTTTGGATGTGCTCAAAACCAAAGGCTACACGGTTGCGACAACGGCTATGCAGGGCAAAAATATCTTTGAATTAGAGCGTCTGAGTTCAAAAACCGTTCTGATTTTAGGAAATGAAGCTAATGGTATTTCTGATGAGCTTTTTGAAAAAGCAGATCAAACATTGTCTATACCAAAAGACGCCAAAAGTGCGTCGGAGTCTTTGAATGTTGCTATGGCTTGCGGTATTTTATTGGCCGAATTTTCTAGGTTAAGTCGGTTCTAAGCTTGTTTTTAGACTTCTAGCTATAGCGTTGAGTTAATAGAATTTGTTGAGTGTTGTAGAAAACGGCAAATAGGCAGTTGATACTGCTCGAACAAAGGTATATTCTTTGTTTACCGTTGTGATGTTTGGGCTATTTTGCTGAGGCAGTTTATATTCCAAAATGAATCTAAGTTGCTCGATGTCTCCACCGCCGTAGACGTCGATGAGGTCTTTTTCGTCTGTCGTAAGTTCGCTTGGCGCGGATGCTGTATTGGTAAAGGTTCCAATAACTTGATAATCGAGGTAGAGGTTGACGGGCTCTATAGATTCCAAAAAGGCGTCGCTATAAATCTGAATAAAATCCTCGTTGGTCAGAAAATAAGGAACCACTTCGGGTGATCCTGATTCTAGAATTTGCATATTTTCTTTAGCAAACAGCAACTTCATCGGCAAGTTAGGGTGATCTATTGTTGTTGTCTCAATGGCACCATAGCCATCCACCGTTGTGTGCCATTCGTCCAAGTTTCGGCCATGCCAATACACTGTTGCGCTGGCGGTGCCATTGCCGTTGCTATAGGGCGAGAGGAGTTCGGCGCTGATGGTATAATCTTTTTTGTCCTTTCGGCAGGCGCTCAAAACCAATAGAGAAACCAAAACTGAGCTAAGAATATGGTTGATGTTCATAAGTCTAATTTATTGATTTGGAGTAAATTGACGAATATTTGACTTGCTAATGTCGCCGTTTTTATAATAGGTTGTAATTTGCCATTTGTATTCCAGATTTTTGCTTGGCGTCCATTGGTCATATTCAAAAACATACACATCCGACCCAACGCTGGGTTGCAAGCCTGGTGGTAAGCCAATCGAAAAATAATAGGGTTCGTTTTGGGTCTGAACGTCTGGCTCGTAGTTTACCGACCACAATTCCAATTTTTGCTCTTCGCCCACTTCGCCTTGCCATTTGAAACGCAAATAGTCTACAGGAAATTCTTGTAAGCTAGCCTCACTGATTAAAACAGCTGCATTCGGGTCATTGGGTTCATTGCAGGCCAAAAAACAGCTTGCCACTATCGAAATCAGAAAAATACTAAAGGTTTTCATAAAAAAAATATTGAACTCCCAAAGGTAATTAATTTTTGGAATATGCTACTGTTTTGGTCAACAGATTACAGGGCAAACTCACGCTTTTATTTTTGGTGATTTTTGAATCGAAAACTGCTTATTTTTCATCATTTTGAATGATTTTTATGATTCCAAAATTAAAATGTTGTGCCAACTTCCAACATTTACCATCATTTCGATTACATTTTGGCGGTATTTACTTTGTTTTTCAAAGTATGAGTTTGGCTCCATGTTGAATGCTGTGGGTAAACGTTCAACATTTAGGCATAAAAACACGATAAGACTGTAGGGGCAATCCCTTGCGGTTGTCCAACGCACTGTAAGTCAAAAGCATGATTTACGAATATTCCGCTCTGCTGGAGTGTTTCTTAAATTCAATTATCCTCTTTTTTTGTTAGAACCAAAATAGCCTTCGCCCACCCTGACCTATTTTTAAAAGGCATTAAAACCGTAGCGAAACCTTAGAGAAATG
>JBMYYR010000075.1:0-4418 GCA_049609625.1 Flavobacteriales bacterium
AAACCCCAAACCCCAAACCCCAAACCCCAAACCCCAAACCCCAAACATACACAACCTCCAACAACACTATGTTAACTTAGTGTTAACCAAACAGCCATGACTGAAACATGACCGAAATCAGTGAAAATCAGCGAAAACCAATCAAATGTGTAACAAAATAGCTAATATGTAACAAAATGGCGAATATGCGACAAAATAGCGAAATAAGCTGAACTAAATCCGTGTTAATATTATTAGTTATTTACGTTTAGTTCTGTATGCCCTTTTGATAGCAGAAGCATGTTTTTTCGCGTCAAGACCTCTCTTTAACTTTTTTATAGCCTTCTTGACAGTCACGATCGGGTTTGTCAGCTCATTATAACTCTGCTGGTGCTCCAAGTCCTTAAAAAGATCGAAATATGGCGGCATAATATCAATCCTTGTTTTTGGAACAAATTCTGTGTTAAAAAGCGAGGTTGTAGAGGTTCTATCCCATAATAAACGTATAAAATTAAGTGGTAATGGAGCTATCAATAGCACCATACCCCAAAACTTAACCATACCATTTATATTCTTTCTACCCACAGTGATAGTAGGTATTAAGTTCCTCAATGAAAAATCGCAAAATATGGCCCACGCTAAGTCAGATACTTCTTGCATCCAATGTGGAACGTAGCTACTTCTTTTAGTACGTCTGATGAATGGAAACACTCTCTAAAACCAACCCTTACAGAAATCTAATGTACTGTAGTACTCAACGCGTAGTTCAAGTGACGGAATTGTTTCTTTCACTGAGAAAAATAAACGTTTAATTTCTGAAATAGTCAAAGAAGGGTCAGAAAGGGTTGAAGAATGTTCTACAATGAAATGGTGGCTGTCATAGGAGATTGAGAATCCTGCTATACGAGCTGCACATAAAATGAGTATTTTTATGAGGGCTCTTTTCCCTGCATGGAGGGTTTCTTGGTCAATAGCGCCTAAAAAAAAATTATGATTTTGAGGATATTAATATGCTTACATGATACTTTTTTGATGGAAACTTCGAAAGTTTCTAACTCGCTTGCTGTCAAGCGGTTTTTGATGCTCTTGTTAATAACTGATGGAATTTTAGGCATGTTTTTTTTTACAATTTAAATTATTCGTTGGTAAAATATTATAATTTAGAATGCTAAATACATTTGTGCTATTCAATTTATTCAATAACATACTCCAAGCCGTGTATGTTACAAACCGCTGCTATAAAATCACCAACAAAATGCCTGTTTCCGTTATAAGCGGACACACAACCCTTAAAGATAACATCTTTACCTCCTTCATCCTCAACCTGGCCAGATCTGCAGAGAATTTTTTGCCAAAACAACCACTTCGATAGACAGCTTACTCAGATCTACAATGCAGACAAGCCTTTAGTTTGGTTAGTATTGCCTTACCAATCGTTTTATTACTGTTAAGTAACGGTATAATCCTCAATAGGGACTGGAATAAGTTATTCATGTTATTTCTAATTTTTGGACTGTATTCAGTGACAGAATTTTCTATTTTTGAAATGTTGGATACAGCGACAAAAGGAACAATTGATACCTTTTTCGAGATAAGAGAGGATTAACTAACTAACTAAGTAAACATTTATGTACATTATAAGCTAACATTACAATTTTGGTAAATTTTAGAGGCCTTTTAAGCCGAATTTTACATAAATAATATTTAAAAAACAAATGCAACAAACACTGTTGATTTAGAAAAATCTGAGGATGGCAAATGAAATTATTGCCGACGTACCAACAGACTCCAATGTCGAACGTGTAAAGAGATATTCCAATCTACTTTTGGAATATCTTGAAGAGGAAACAATTGAATTGGAATTTGTTCTCCAATCCATTACAGTTATTTCAGTCAGCGCTGGAATGGCTGCAAGAAAAAAAGAAATTTTCTATTCTGTAACGAAGGAGGGATAGTTAAAAAGGACTATGACAAAGTAGTTTGACACTTCTAAGGCCTTTCTACATGATTGCATCAACAACATGCCGAATAAGCTTGTTTCTTTTGTCCCAACAAGAGCTCTTTTTAGTGAGATTCACAACCGTTTTGGGTTCAAATTGAAAACCAATTTGAATAGCGTTTTTAATATTGGTTTTACAACGCTTATCGAGTTCATAGCTCTAAAACAAGCCAGATTAATATCTGCGTCGACTATAGCTGACCTTGCCAGGGGATTGATCAACACCAAAGCCCTTCTTGCCGCTAAAATCGGAGCCAATTTTGTATCTGAAACATGCGCTAAGGTTTGTTCTGATGCTTTATTTAGCCTCGTTGAAGAGCTTAGACTGAATTATTACCCAGTGAGTCTCCCTGATACCATGTTAGACGGCTCTATGGCGAATTACTCAAGCTAGATGGGGACAGGAACACCTTTGAACCTTACGAGAGACATTGGAACACAAATGTCTCAAAATTCAAACATGCTCGATGCTGGAGAAAATAATGAAGAAGAAGGAGCTCAAACACAACCAAACTTGCTGCATAACTTGAATTTGAGTTGGGAGTAGGACTCTTAGGGGCACAGAAGGCCTACATAACTAAAAAAAAAATAAAATAATTTAAAATTTGTATATTTTCGCATTAAAAAATTAAAATAAATGGAATTATTAACTGGAAATACCCCTTCCTTGAATGAGGAAACTGACTTTATACCCAAAGCCTCGTTTGCATCAAAGGATTGCAAAGAATTCAAAGAGGTCTAAGACTATATATCTTATATTGATGACTTTTCATTGTTGATCGGAAAAGTCAAGGAATCGCAGGTAGAATGGATCCAGTTTTGGCTCACTTATTTCCTTGCGAAGATGTTCCTGGTGAAATTCGCGGGCCAGAATATGGACGCTAATATCAGACTCGCATTTTCGCGTGAAACCCTTTTCGATGGCATCAAAAACAAATTGGATAAGGAGCCATCAGATTTTGCTGGGATTGAAATTTTCAAAATAACTTAAGAAACTCACAGGAGGGAACCAAGGAAATTTCTTTTATATCTTATTGACAAAAAGGTGTTTTATGAACATATGTATTGTTTTACACGTGCTGAAAAGGGAGTTGTAATGACTATGGCCAAAAGTAAGATGAAGAAGGGGGATTTCAATTTTTTGGAAGGTCCTGTTTCCAAACTTATAAATTCCGTAAATCAATTCCACCTTCCACACGTTTCTAAAGTTAGAAATCCTCCTGATGTCGCCAAGATAACCGGAGTTAAGAATGTGAAATGTACTATTGGGGGTAAAATATTCAATAGGCTGCTTAAAGAAGGTAGAAAAATTGAAGAAGTGAGAATTTTCAAAAGCAATTTCGACCACTTTCTTACTGTCTACTAGAATATAGCGATCATAACTCCTTTCAGGATAGCTTTTGATGGAGTAATTAACTTTTCGAACTATAATGACTTTGCTCCTTTCACTAAAAGATCAAGAAATCACATTTTCAAGTCTCCACAATGTATCATTGCTGGTAAATGTTCTCTGACTAAAAAAACATACTTGAAAGTTATTTTGTGTGAAATCTATCAATTTTGCATAAAAAATTCATACGATCATTCAAATTTCTTCAACATTGACTTTTCATTAGTCCAAACTATCGACTTGGCCTTCTAGAAGAAACTCATGAAGGATATCGAGAAAAAAAAGTCACTATTCGAATCTGGTTTTTTTGTGATCAAAACGACTACTGAGAAAAAATATGTTTCTATTTTAAATAAAGTATTCAAAACTCAAGTGAAACACGTGAAACCAGAGAATGATATTAAGATAAGGGTGGATGTGTAGGAAATGATACGTTTTGATGATTAGTATATGGAAGTAACAAAATATTTAAGACATTATTTTAATTCTTTGAGCAAAGATGAATTGGCCAATGGAATTCACGCTGTCAGGACATACGTTGATTCCTATGAAAAAAAGCGGGGAAAAAATGATGTTAATGAAATAGAATAGGTGTCAGAGGAATATTCAGTTGCACATGACCCAATATCAAGCGAAATATCGGGGGATAATATCTCAACAAAATCAGCAGAATATCCAAAGGAAGGAAGTCAAATAAAAAATTCAAGGGAATAGGGTTCAGAAAGCTCTGAGGATGGAAAAATGCTCAGAAAAAGAAGACCAATTAAGTTAATGTCCAGTGAGGAGCGTTACTAAGCTGGAAACAGGGTTTGTCTGATTTAATTTGGTTATTGTGAATGGTTAATTTGAGATAAATTTTAAATAATATCGATTATTTCGCCATTTTGTTACATATTAGCTATTTTGTTACATATTTGTTGATTTTCACTGGTTTGGGTCTTGTTTCAGCCATATCTGTTTGGGTTAATGCTAAGCTAACACGGTGTTGTCAAATTTTCGAGGGTGATTTGGGTTTGGGGTTTGGGGTTTGGGGTTTGGGGTTTGGGGTTT
>JBMYYR010000076.1:0-4390 GCA_049609625.1 Flavobacteriales bacterium
TAAATCTTTTCCAATAGTTTCTTTTACAACACGTGGGCCAGCAAAGCCAATCAAAGCACCAGGTTCGGCAATATTAATATCGCCAAGCATAGCAAAAGAGGCTGTGATTCCGCCAGTTGTTGGGTCGGTAAGAATTGAAATATAAGGCAATCCTTTTTCGCTCAATTGCGTAAGACGAGCAGACGTTTTTGCCATTTGCATCAACGAAAAAGCAGCTTCCATCATTCGAGCTCCTCCAGATTTTGAAATCATGATAAAAGGAATCTCATGTTTGATGGAATGTTCAATAGCACGCGCAATTTTTTCTCCAACTACCGAGCCCATCGAACCTCCAATAAAATTGAAATTCATACAAGCTATTGTTACTTGTTTTCCATTCAAAAGTCCAGTTCCTGAAGTCAAAGCATCTTTAAGTTGGGTTTTCTCACGAGTTGCTTTTATACGGTCGGTATACTTTTTTGTATCCTCAAATTTGAGTGGATCGCCAGAAACTAAATTAGGATCGAGCTCTTTGTACTTGCTCTCGTCAAACAACAGTGCAAAATATTCTTTAGCATTGATACGTTCGTGGTGATTACAGACTTTACAAACACGTAGATTAACGTTATGTTCTTCAGTATCAACAACAACTTTACATTTCGGACACTTGTACCAAAGACCTTGTGGAATGTCTTTTTTTTCTAATGTATCGGTGCTAATGTTCTTCTTATTACGTTTAAACCAAGTCATAGGGCTAGCTTTTTTATTAATTTTAAAGGGTGTTGACGTTGTTTAGGTCTTCAAACGAACGCTTCAATCTTTTGTTGAATGTTTCTTCTGCCAAACGCATGTATTTTCGTGGATCGTAATGGGTTTTGTTTGGAATATCGTCGCCTTCTGGGTTGCCAATCTGCGCTGATACGTAATCTTTTTTGTCCAAAATATAATCTCTAATGCCTTCAGTAAAAGCATATTGAAGGTCGGTATCGATGTTCATCTTAATCACACCGTAAGAAATAGCTTCTCTAATTTCGTCTAAAGAAGAGCCCGAGCCGCCATGGAAAACAAAATCGATAGGTTGACTCGTTTTGGTCTTATATTTTTCGGACACAAAGTGCTGAGAATCTCTTAAGATTTTCGGTGTAAGTGTTACGTTTCCAGGCTTATAAACGCCGTGTACATTTCCGAAAGCGGCCGCTACAGTAAAGCGAGGCGAAATTTTACTCAATTCTTCATAAGCATAAGCCACTTCTTCGGGCTGGGTGTAGAGTCGAGATTCATCTACATCGCTGTTGTCTACGCCGTCTTCTTCTCCACCAGTGATGCCGAGTTCAATTTCTAAAGTCATACCCAGTTTGTCCATTCGGGCAAGGTATGATTTACAGATTTCGATATTCTCTTCAATTGGCTCTTCCGAAAGGTCAATCATGTGCGAAGAAAAGAGTGGTTTCCCAGTTTCTTTGAAGAATTTCTCACCTTCTGTCAATAAACCATCAATCCAAGGTAACCATTTTTTCTGACAATGATCTGTATGTAAAATCACGGTTGCGCCATAGAGTTCTGCCAATTGATGAACGTGCTTTGCGCCAGCAATAGAACCAGCAATAGCGGCGCGTTCGCCAGTATTATCAGCTCCTTTTCCTGCAAAAAACTGTCCGCCACCTTTTGAAAACTGAACAATGACTGGTGAATTTAACTTGGCAGCGGTTTCGAGCACGCCATTTACAGTCGACGAACTTGAAACATTGACCGCCGGAAGGGCAAATTGTTTGTCTTTTGCTAATTTGAATAGAGCTTGAACATCATCGCCAAATAGTACGCCAGGCTTTGTTTTTGTTGTTTTCATATCGAAGGTTGTTGAGGTTGTTTTTCTATAATTGTATGCAAATTTAAAAATTTAATCTTAGATTTTTGAAATCTGATAGGTTTAAAACGCTTTTTTTGACTTTGTTTTAAATCTGAAAAAGTTAAAGCCAAAGACTAAAAAAAGACTTGAAAATTGTAGTTTTGTCTTTTTATTTTAATCTTCATTAAAATAATTTTCAAAAACAACACAACTATAATTATCTAAAATCATGAAGTTTTTAGTTTCAAGCAGTCAGTTACTCAGACAATTACAAATTGCAAACACCGTTATAAATACCGCAAGTGTTTTGCCGATTTTAGAAAATTTTCTTTTCACATTAGAATCCAACCAGCTGTATATTACGGCTTCAGATTTAGAGACGAGCGTTAAAATCAAACTCGACGTACAGTCCGAAGACTCAGGTTCGGTAGCTATTCCTGCAAAATTATTGATGGATGTTGTTAAAAGTTTTCCCGACCAACCTTTGACGTTTATGGTAAACACGACGGCTCATCTGATTGAGATTCATTCCCAACAAGGTCAGTACGAGCTTGCTTATCAGGATGGAGATGAGTTTCCTCAAGAGCCTGAAATACAGTCGGATAATCTAATTTTGGTTTCGGGTAGTGTCTTAGAAAAAGCACTTAATAAATCGAGTTTTGCAGCCGGAAATGATGATTTGCGACCTGTGATGAGTGGTGTGTTTTGTGAATTTTCGCCAGAAGAAACCAATTTTGTAGCCACTAATGGACACAAACTTGTGAAGTATACCCGTCGCGACATTAAGGCCGACGACCATTGCCATTTCATTCTACCCAGAAAACCAATTACGGTTCTAAAGTCCTTTCTATCAAACTATTCAGATGATGAAATTCAGTTGTCGTTCAACAAAACAAACGCTAAGTTTGAACTTGAAAACATCCGATTAACGTGCCGATTTATCGAGGGGAAGTATCCAAATTATTCGGCCGTAATTCCACTCGACAATCCGTATAAACTCTACGTAGATCGTTCGGCTCTTTTGAGTGCAGTGAAACGTGTTGCCATTTTTTCTAATAAATCATCGCATCAGATTCAGTTTAAGCTCAATAATAACTCGCTAGCGCTTATGGCAGAAGATATTGATTTTTCTAACAAAGCCGACGAACAAATGGTTTGTCAGTTTGATGGCGAATTTAACATTGCGTTTAATTCAAAATTTTTAATTGAACTTTTGCAAAACATGGATTCTGAGGAAATTTTGTTTGAAATGAGTCAGCCGAGCCGCGCTGGGATTTTGAGTCCACACGAAGCCGAGCCAAACCAAGACGAAGATATCTTGATGCTGATCATGCCGATTACCATAAATTAGGTAGCATGATTGTTGTTTTTTTACTGTGGCGTTGCTGCAATTCAAAACTAGTTTTTAGTATCTGTTGATCGCAGAAAACCGCCCGCAGACTTAAATATTAGGACTTAAAACAACGATAAATTTCCCTCAAAAAAAATATCCAAACCAAAGCAGAAAAATTACATTGAAATTTATAGCTTTGCAAACTAGGTCAATTTCTTAAAACTATGGCAACACAACCTTTTACAAAAGAAGCTTATCTGAAGATTTACGAAGACATGACGCTTTGGAGAAAAATCGAAGATAAAGCAGGTGCACTTTATATTCAGCAAAAAATCAGAGGATTTTTACATCTATACAATGGTCAAGAGGCTGTTTTGGCGGGTGCGATGCATGTGCTCGATGCCAAAAAAGACCGTATGATTACGGCCTATCGAAATCACGTGCAACCCATAGCTATGGGGATGGATCCTAAATTGATGATGGCAGAACTTTACGGAAAATCAACCGGATGTTCTGGCGGAAAAGGCGGTTCGATGCACATGTTTTCTAAAGAACATAATTTCTTTGGAGGCCACGGCATTGTGGGCGGACAAGTGCCTTTGGGTGCTGGTTTGGCTTTCGCCGATAAATATCTTGAGACGGGAGGTGTAACCTTTTGTTTTATGGGCGATGGCGCAGTGCGTCAAGGTGCTGTGCATGAAGCGTTTAACCAAGCTATGCTTTGGGAATTGCCCGTTATTTTTGTTTGTGAAAACAATGGCTATGCTATGGGAACATCGGTAGAACGAACGGCAAATCACACCGAAATCTGGAAATTAGGTTTAGGTTATGACATGCCTTGTTATCCAGCTGATGGAATGAGTGTAGAAGCGATGGCGGAAGCGTTCCAAAAAGCTTACGACCATGCCAAAGCAGGAAAAGGTCCAACCTTCATCGAAGCTAAAACCTACCGATTTAAAGGTCATTCGATGTCGGATGCTCAAAAATATAGAACCAAAGACGAAGTTGCCGAATATCAGAAAATTGATCCGATAGCTGTTGTTAAAGCCAAGCTTATAGAGGAATTTAACGTTTCAGAAGACGACATCAAGGCAATCGATAAAAAAGTGAAAGCGACCATAAAAGCATGTGTCGATTTTGCAGAAGAATCTCCATTTCCAGAACCAGAAGCCTTATATCAAGACGTCTACGCGGAAAACAATATGGGAATTTAATTAGAACTACTTTACAAA
>JBMYYR010000077.1:0-4237 GCA_049609625.1 Flavobacteriales bacterium
ATACTATTTTTGAGTCCTAAATGCTGAAAAGATTTCGGAGAAAGGTCGTCGGTTTGCATGGCAAAATTTTCCACAAAGGTAAGCTTTTCTCTTCCATACAATTCAAAGTCTGGACATCGAAACTAAATTCTAAGCCTAATGAGTCAAATTTTTTGATAAAACAACATAATTTTCAAACCTGAATTGTATTTGATAGTTTAAAACGTGTATTTTTGTCTGCCAAAACCCTTTGTAAATGAGCTATACAGCAGGTCCAAATCTATCTAAAATACAGTCTCCTAGCGATTTAAAGAAATTTAAGTTGGAAGACTTACCAGATATTAGCAAAGAACTTCGGCAATTTATTGTCGATGTGGTTTCCGAAAAAGGAGGTCATTTTGGAGCGAGTTTAGGCGTCGTGGAACTTACTGTAGCCTTACATTATGTGCTCAACACACCTGACGATCAGCTAGTTTGGGATGTTGGACACCAAGCCTACGGCCATAAAATTTTGACAGGGAGGCGAGACCAATTTCATACCAACAGAACCTACGGCGGGCTTAGTGGTTTTCCGAAACGTTCAGAAAGTGAATACGATACCTTTGGCGTTGGGCATTCGTCAACCTCTATTGGTGGAGCTTTGGGTATGTCTTTGGCGTCGATGCTGAAAGACGAAGACCGTCAACATGTTGCTGTTATTGGCGATGGTTCGATGACGGCAGGTCAAGCTTTTGAGGCTCTAAATCACGCGGGAGATACCGATACCAATCTATTAGTCATTCTGAATGACAATTGTATGAGTATCGACCCCAATGTTGGCGCACTCAAACGCTACCTTACAGACATTACAACTTCTCAGACCTATAATACTTTAAAAGACGAAGTGTGGCAATTACTCGGAAAAGTGAGTAAACTTGGCCCAAATGCTCAAAAAATGGCTCAGACAATTGAGCATTCCATGAAAAGCTTTTTTCTTGAGCAAAGTAATTATTTTGAGTCTTTAAACTTCAGATATTTTGGTCCCGTAGACGGACATGATGTGGTGCATTTAGCCAAAACCATCAAAGATCTGATGGAAATTCCAGGGCCTAAATTATTACATTGTATTACCGAAAAAGGACATGGCTATCAACCTGCGATGGATGGCGATACCACCAAATGGCATGCGCCAGGTCTTTTTAATAAGCATACAGGAGAAATCAAAATCTCCACTCAAAAACAGGCAAAACCGCCGAAATATCAAGATGTTTTCGGAAAAACAATCATCGAACTTGCCGAGGCAAACGAAAAAATTGTTGGTGTAACACCAGCTATGCCAACAGGAAGTTCCATGAAATTTATGATGGAAGCCATGCCCGATCGCGCTTTTGATGTCGGGATTGCTGAACAACATGCCGTAACCTTTTCTGCCGGAATGGCCACTCAAGGCTTAGTGCCGTTTTGTAATATCTATTCTTCTTTTATGCAGCGTGCCTACGATCAAGTGGTTCACGATGTGGCACTTCAGAACCTAAATGTCGTGTTTTGTTTAGATCGAGCCGGACTTGTTGGTGCTGATGGCCCAACGCATCACGGAACGTTTGACATAGCTTATTTTAGATGTATTCCGAATCTAACCATCGCTTCGCCAATGGACGAATGGGAACTCAGAAACTTGATGTATTCAGCTCAATTAGAAAATCAAGGGCCTTTTGTTATCCGTTATCCGCGTGGAACTGGCGTTCGAGTTGATTGGAAATCGGAAATGAAACCCATCGAAAAAGGAACCGCCAGAGAACTCCGAAAAGGTGATGATATTCTTGTCCTATCTTTAGGTAACGTCGGGAATATGGTCGACAAGCTGTGTGAGGAGTATAAATCCAAAAACATTCATCTAGGTCATATTGACCTTAGGTTTGTTAAACCTTTGGATGAGACTTTACTCAAAAAAGCCTTTCAACATTACAAACACGTTATTTGCATCGAAGATGGAAGTATTCAAGGTGGTGTTGGCTCGGCCATTTTAGAGTTTATGAATAGAGAAAACTGCTATTTACCTTTGCTTTCTTTGGGTGTGCCCGATGAATTTATCGAACACGGAACACCTGATGAGCTTTATCAATATTGTAAGTTTGACAAATCAGCCTTAGCAAATCAAATCGATAGTTTAATAAAAAAATATACCTGTTCAGCATCAGAACAGCATCAAAATCAAACGACTACCAGCCATTAACGCGTTTTTTGACATACCAAAACCATGACAGAATCTTTGCATCACGAATGCGGCATTGCGATGCTGCGCCTTTTGAAACCTCTTGAGTATTACATCGAAAAATATGGAGATCCGTTTTGGGCGCTTCAAAAAATGTCGATGATGATGCAAAAGCAAGTCAATAGAGGTCAGGATGGCGCCGGAATTGCGAATATTAAGTTCGATTTACCTCCGGGACATCGCTATATTAGTCGGAAACGAGCCACAGGAAATCATTCTGTTGGCGAGATTATGGAATCTATAAACCAACGTTTTGAGCTTCTAAAAGAAAAGCACGGCGAGGATAATATGATGAATCCGGCCTGGTTAAAACTCAATGCTCCTTTTACTGGAGAATTGTTTTTAGCTCATTTGAGGTATGGAACGTATGGAGGTAATAGCGTTGAGCATTGTCATCCGTTTTTGAGACAAAATAACTGGAAAAGTCGAAATCTGGTTTTGGCAGGAAATTTCAATATGACTAATGTCGATGTGTTGTTTAATCAGCTTGTAGATTTAGGTCAGCATCCAAAAGAGAAAGCAGATACCATAACTATTCTTGAAAAAATTGGTCACTTTTTAGATGAGCAAGTTACCGATTTGTATTACGATTACCGAGATGGGAATTTGAGTAAAAAAGAGATTTCGAAACAAATAGAGCAAAATCTCAATGTGGAAGAAATTTTAACTCAATCTGCCAAAAAATGGGATGGAGGTTACGTTATTTCTGGACTTTTCGGTCATGGAGATGCGTTTGTGATGAGAGATTCTCACGGTATCCGACCAGCTTATTATTATCAAGATGATGAGATTTTTGTGGTCGCTTCTGAACGTCCGGTGCTCCAAACAACCTTTAATCTTGAAGCCAAAGACATTAAGCAAGTTGAACCTGGACACGCCATTGTCATCAAACGAAATGGAGAAATAAAACAAACTCGAATCACCGAAAAAGCAGAGCCTAGTTCGTGTTCTTTTGAGCGCATTTATTTTTCGAGAGGAAATGATGCCGAAGTCTATAAAGAACGTAAAAAACTTGGGGAATTGGTCGTTCCAAAAATTCTGGAAAGCATCAATAACGACATCAAAAATTCGGTATTCTCTTTTATTCCCAATACCGCCGAAACCTGTTTTTATGGCATGGTAAAAGAAGTTGAGTCAACCTTAAAAAGTAAACAACTCAAAGAGCTGATTGCGCTCGGAAATTCAGCGACTGAAAATAAAATAAAAGACATCATCAATACCACCACACGTATTGAGAAAATTGCAATAAAAGACGCCAAACTTCGAACCTTTATTACCAATGACAACAATCGAGATCATTTGGTAGGGCAAGTGTACGACATTACGTACGGAGAAGTAAAACCAACAGATAATTTGGTTATTATTGATGATAGTATTGTGCGCGGAACAACCCTAAAGCGCTCAGTATTAACTATTTTAGACCGTTTAAAAGCCAAAAAAATTGTTGTAGTTTCTTCCGCTCCACAAATCCGATATCCTGATTGTTATGGTATCGATATGGCAAAACTTGGCGATTTTATTGCTTTTAGAGCCGCCATTGCTTTGTTAAACGAAAGAGGCTTGAAACATATTCTTGATTCTGTTTACGAACGTTGTAAAGCGCAAATCAATTTAGAAGATCATGAAGTGATTAACTATGTTAAGGAACTTTATGAACCTTTTTCTGATGAAGAACTTTCTGAAAAAATCACTGAATTACTCAAACCAAATGGCATGACTTCCGAGGTCGAAATTATTTTCCAATCGGTTGATGAACTTCATAAAGCCTGTCCGAACGATACAGGAGATTGGTACTTTACAGGAAATTACCCCACACCAGGTGGAAATCGAGTGGTCAATCGGGCATTGATAAATTATTATGAAGGCATTAATGAGCGGGCGTATTAAAGTGAATTAATACACCACAAACTGCTCCGCCTTTTGCTCTCCATTGTTCAAAACAATTTGAAGTACATAGACCCCAGAAGCCAGTCCATATAAATCGACCACGGTTTGGTTTTGATGAAT
>JBMYYR010000078.1:0-3928 GCA_049609625.1 Flavobacteriales bacterium
CATATTCAGAAAAACTGGTATCATTCCCAATGTTTTTCAACACGTCTAAAGGCAGTAAATAACCTAAATAATTATCCTCAGCATCAATAACTGGCAACAGTGTTAAACTACGCTCTGCAATCAATTTTAGTGCATCTAAAACAGATTGAGTTTCAAAAACGCCGTCTTTTTGTAAAGGAATTTGATTGTCTTCAATGTTTTTTTGAGCATCATACAAGCCAAAAACCTCAGTTTCTGAAAGCAAACCAAGGTATTTGCCATTAGCCGAAACCACGGGCAGATGCGAGACTTTAAACTCCTCATAACGTTCTAAAGCAAGGTACAAACTATCTGAAAGCCGAAGCGTCAGATGTTTTCTTCTAATATGTTCTGGATGTATGCGCACTAGCTAAAATTTGAGCTTAAATGTACAAAAATTATGCCTTTTTCGTCGCTTTTTTTCATCATTAACTCGGGGCAAATACAACAAGACAACTTTAGCTAGGCAAGCACAAGGGATTGACCCTGCGAAAGGTTTTTTGTCTGCTGTGGGATTGCGGGTCAGGCCCGCAATAACAGAAACCCCTGCGATGAGCATTTCAATACACTGATGATTTGCCTATGAAAACATCTTTTTGTACCATGGTTTTTTCTCCTCTTTCTTTTCGTCCTCTCCATAGCCGTAACCTCCATAGCCGTAGCCTCCATAGCCGTAGCCATAACTTCTTTTTGGGTCTGTGTCGTTCAACACAATGGCCATGTTAGGCAATCTTTTTTCGTTATATAGATTTTTCGGGACAGCCAACAAACGCTTGTCTAAATAATTTGCCCGCACAACATACATAAACATATCAGCGTACTTGGCAAGCAACAAGGTATCTGTTACCAAATTTACAGGTGCCGTATCGACTACAATATAATCATAGTCTGCTTTTAGGGTGTCAAACATCGCCTCCACTTTGCTCGTCATCAACAACTCGGCTGGATTGGGCGGAATAGCTCCGGAGGCAATAATATCCAGGTTTGGTGCCTCGGGAATTTTGAATTTCAAATCATTAAGACTCAGCGTGTGGTCTGTAACGTAATTCGTAACTCCTTTTTGATTGCTAACCCCCAAATACTTTGTTACTTTTGGTGCTCTAAGGTCCATTCCCAGCAACAATACTTTTTTGTTGGACATCGCTAGTGTGGCGGCAACATTGATGGAAATAAAGGATTTCCCCTCGCCACTTGTGGTCGATGTAATAAAAATAACCTTGTTGGATTCTTGTTTGGTGCTTAAAATAAAGTCCACATTGGTTCGTATCAAACGAAAGGCTTCGGCCGCACTAGAGCGTTTGGCGCTTCCGACAACAATTTTCTCAACAGCACCCGATTTTGGAATGTCTCCAATGAACGGAATATCTATGCTATCTTCGATATCCTTTCTGTTATGCACTTTAGTGTCTAACAAATATTTTAAATAAATAAAAATGAATGGGATGAGTATACCAATAATAAAAGCCGCCAAGTAGACAATTTTTTTCTTTGGAGAAACAGGGACTCCAGAACTGTAAGCGGCATCGATAATCTTTGCATTCGGCACAGTTACGGCAAGCGATATAGCGGTTTCCTCTTTCTTTTTCAGAAGGTATGAATAGAGTTCTGATATAATTCTTTGCTGCCGCTCGATGTCAATAATTCCTCGCTCTAAAACAGGAATGGACGACACCTTGTTTTTCACCACTTGATCGACTTTTCTCACTTGCCTGATCTGTACTTTTGTCGATGAAATTAAATTATTTATACTTTCTATTAAGTTTCTTCTTCGGACTTCTATCTCGCTAATAGCCTGCATCAAAAGGGGATTCTTTTGACCTGCACTAACACTCAATCTGTTTTTTTCTGCTACCAGTTTATTGAACTCAATGATATATTCCGGAATACTTTTATCACTAAAACCAAGGTTAGATGGCAGAGTTTCATACTTTGCGGTACTTAGGTTTTCGAGCAAGCCTTCCGCAAGGGTAAGCTGAATATTTAACTCAACCAATTTCTGATTGTTTTTTGCGGCTTCGGCCAGTACAAGCTCTCCTTCTGTAGAAAGGCCCGTAATATTGTGCTTGCTCTTAAAGTCTTTTACCGTGTTTTGGATAGACTCCAGGTCTAAACTGATTTTAGAAAGTCGATCATCAATAAAATCTCTTGTTTTTTCGGAAACTTCATTTTTATCGTGTATGGCGTCTATATTGTACTGATTGACAAGCTCATCCAGAAAATCAACAGCTTTTTCTTTTGCAATATCATTAATCGATAAGGTCAGTACGCTGGAGTTTTTGCTAATCGGCGAAATGGAAACTCTAGATCTATAGTTGTCTATAACGCTCGATCGGTTGGTAACTTTAATGAAAATTTCCTCTGTCAGATTTTTAGAATAGGCGTTGGTTAGATGTATGCTAAACAGGCCTAAATTGGAATGAATAGCCCCATTGTACTGATATTCTTTTGTGGATGAACGATCAAAACTGCTTAAACTAAATTTGGTTTTATCGATATGCTTAAAAATAAACGTCGTATCGCTTTCAGAAAACACCGTGTTGTAGACGTCAATACTAAGCTTTATGGGTCTGGCTTCATAAATTTCTGTTTGAATAACCCTTCCTTCAGTAAAGTAAGTAACCATTAAATCTAAAGAGTCAATCGCCCGAGCAATAATTTTTCTAGATTTTATTACTTCTATTTCGTTGTCGGTATTGTTGGTAGATCCTGTCCCTACAATACCCAAATCTGCAACAGCTTTCAGCTCGTCGGATATGCCCGACTTTTGATTATCTTTTATCAGTATGGTAGAAATGGCATTATATTGCGCTGGGGTATAGCGTAGATAAACAAAGGCTGCCAAAAGGGCAACAATCAGACCTAGTATAAACCACCTCCAGTAGACAACATATTTATCTATTTCTTCTCGAATATTTAAAGCCTCGTTCTCTTCAACTTGGGCCTCGAAATTAGTAGTCTCTTTCATCTTATCTCGTTAAAAGCGTTGTAATTGTAATCAGCAAACCTGTAATCGAAATAAACAGCGAGGTATTGCTGTTGCTCGACGCCGATTGTATCCTGGCCTTATTATGCTCAATATAAATATTGTCGTTTTGCTGCAAATAGAACGCCGGAGAGGTATAAATATCTTTTGAACGTAAGTCTACTCGATATTCTACTTTCCTATCTCCCTCCTCTCTGATGATCAATACATTATCTCTTTTTCCTGAAATCGTTAAATCGCCTGCCAAACTCAAGGCATCAAAAATAGTAACACGTTCGTTTGGAATGGTATACGTTCCCGGACGATGGACATCGCCAAAGACATTAATCTTAAAATTTGTAATTCTGATATTTACATTTGGGTTTTTTACAAAGGTGGGATCTAGTTTGTTTTTCAATAACTCGATGGCCTCTTCTCGTGTTAAACCGCCCAATTTTAGCTTTCCCAATACCGGAAAATCAATCTCACCTTTGCTGTCTATCAAATAAGGCAATTGCTTAGGTTGCCCCACTACCGACCCAGACGTAGCCGAAACCACCACCGCAGGCACATTAAAAGGCAGAACGGCATTTAGATCCTCGGCCGTAACGGCGATTTGAAGCAAATCGTCTGGCTTAAAGACTGTGGTATACACATTGCTTACCGCATCCTGATCTATAGCATCATTTTGTAAATAAGTGATTTTTTTGTTTGACACACAAGAACTTAGAAGAACTACTGTTAGTATCAAAACACTACTATATTTAATTATTCTCATTGGTTTTCTATTTTTTTTGCAAAGGTACTGATTAGTTACTTCGTGCACCTTTAATAATAACATTTTTTAAAGATAAATATAAGTACCTTAAGTCTGTCTTAAAAGGAGCTTTTTGGTAAGCTTCTAAATAGTTTCGTTCTGATTCCATAATTTCATCCATAGTTTTAGGC
>JBMYYR010000078.1:3938-4226 GCA_049609625.1 Flavobacteriales bacterium
TTTTTTTTGCAAATGTACTGCTTTATACATTACACCTTAGCATTATTAGCTATGTTTTCAGGATAAAATCTACAACGCCATCATTACAATTACCAGCTCATACGATGTTTAGGATGTACTCTACCTTGGTTGCAGCGGTACTGGAGAAGCGTTTTGGACAAGCGCAAGGGGTTGCCCTCTACTATTTGCTCGGCATTTTTAGTTTTCAATTTCAAAATAGTCCATTAATGCCTTGTATTGATCTTGTGCTGACAGACAAGTGTCAGTCAAATAGCCTTTTACTTTTGG
>JBMYYR010000079.1:0-4191 GCA_049609625.1 Flavobacteriales bacterium
CATCCTCTACTGGCATCAAGAATGGTTTTTCGTTGTCTCGCACTGGCTCTTCGATCCATGCGTCAACGCTTTCCATCAATTCTTCAATTGATTTTACCCATTTCTCATCTCCGTTCAAACCACCTAAGGCAGAACCCATGATAACTGGCGACTCATCTCCATCAAACTCATAGAAAGACAACAACTCACGTACTTCCATGTCTACTAGTTCAAGAAGTTCTTCGTCGTCTACCATATCTACTTTGTTCAAAAACACAACGATACGTGGTACACCTACCTGGCGACAAAGAAGGATGTGCTCACGTGTTTGTGGCATTGGTCCATCTGTTGCTGCAACAACTAAGATTGCACCATCCATCTGAGCGGCACCAGTAACCATATTCTTTACGTAATCGGCGTGACCTGGACAGTCTACGTGTGCGTAATGACGGTTTTCTGTTTCATACTCAACATGGGATGTGTTGATTGTAATTCCACGCTCCTTTTCCTCAGGGGCGTTGTCGATCTTATCAAAGTCTCTTTGCTCTGCAAGACCTTTATTAGCCAATACTGATGTAATGGCAGCGGTAAGCGTTGTCTTACCGTGGTCAACGTGACCAATTGTACCAACGTTTAGGTGCGGTTTGTTCCGCTGAAAAGTTTCCTTTGCCATGATTGCTTTTCTTTAAAAATTAATTAAACAATAGTTAAACTAATAATTGGTCTGCCTAGAACAATTCTTTGACAGATCAAAAATCGTGGTGGGAGCAGGATTCGAACCTGCGAAGGTGTAACCAGCGGATTTACAGTCCGCCCTCGTTGGCCGCTTGAGTATCCCACCAAGCGCTCCGTTTTACTGGAGTTTATTGTGCCTTTGAGCCGATGAAGGGACTCGAACCCCCGACCTGCTGATTACAAATCAGCTGCTCTAGCCAGCTGAGCTACATCGGCACAAAAAAAGTCCCTAGGTTTATTTAGGGACTGCAAATTTACAAAAGATTTGTTTCTCAGCAAACAAAGCTTTATTTTTTTTTAAAAGTTTTTTAACTCGCTACTTTTTCTTTGTGCTTTATTAGAATCCTTCTCAATGCCTCTGCGCATTGATCGGTAGATTCCTCAAAAGTTTTTGTTTGTTTTTTAACAATAAATTCATGACCACTAATGTGCAATTTGACTTCAGTTAGTTTGTTTTCCTTGTCTCGCGATGGTTCTACGCGCAAATAAACTGTTGATTCGAGTATCGCATCGTAAAAAGTTTCTAATTTATTTAACTTAGACTCAATGAAGTTCACTAACTTCTGGTCTACCGTAAATCCGTCTGATTGAATGGTTACTTTCATAGTGTATTATTGTTTTTTATCACCTCTAGGGTGATGTGATTGATATGCCTTGGTCATTCTCACCTTTGTATTATGCGTATAAATCGCCGTGGAAGATAAGCTTGAATGCCCAAGAACGTCTTTAATCGTGTTTAGACCTACCGTATTGTTCATCAATGCAGTAGCTAAACTATGCCGCAACACATGCGGACTTTTCTTCCTACCTTTAGATACGTTACTAAAGTAGTCATTTACCTTGCGGTAGACAAATTTTGGATACAATTTTTTGTAATTATTTGTTAAAAATAAATAATTAGAGTCCAAGCCCATGTTTTTCTTTCTGATTTTCAAATAATTAGATATATAGACTAAACCTTCATCGGGTAAATAAACCTTACGCCACTTCCCTCCTTTTCCCAAGACATCAAGGCTTTGGTTTGCTAAATCGAGATGTTCTAAGCGCAAATTTATCAGTTCGCTCCGGCGGATACCTGTTACACACAATATATATAGGAGTAAAAAATCTCGATGGACATGAAATTCTTCTGAACTTAAATCAAATGATTGAAGCACTTCATCAATCTCAGTATTGTTATAAAACTCAGCTAAGCGTTTCGGTGTCTTTAATGATTTTAGTCCTTCGGCTGGATTTTGATCGATTTCTTCGATGAGCATTAAAAAATTAAAGTAACTTTTTAGACTTGCTATTTTTCTATTAATGCTTTTTGGATGCAGGTTTTGTTTTGACAAAGCCACTACCCAATACCGCAAACTTTTATGATCTGTTTTTTCGAGTTGGTTTTGATCTAATTCAAATTCCAAAAACTGCCGACACTGCTCCAAGTCAGCTTGATAAGCTTTGCGTGTGTGTTCGCTGTAATTTTTTTCGACTTGCAGAAATTCTAAAAACGATGCTATCATGCTAGTTTTTCGGATAATTTGATTTCAATAAACTAATTAAGTATTGCCAAGTTAAGTATTAAGCATAAAAAAAGCGAAATAAATAGAGTTATTTATTTCGCTTTTTTTTAGCATTTTTTTATGATTTAAGCTTCTTCAGCTTGTCTTAGTTGCTGAACATAAGCAGCTTTAATCATTTTTGCACGACGAGAAACCGATTTTTTAGTATGGTACTTTCTCGTACGAAGCTGTTTCATAGCGCCTGTTTTATCAAACTTTCGTTTAAAACGCTTTAGGGCTCTTTCGATTGCTTCCCCTTCTTTTACTGGTATAATAATCATAATATTGATTCTGTGTATGTTAATGTCTCGTCCGATTTATCCGAATCGAACCGAAGCGCAAAGATACAAATTATAAAGGAAGTAAAAAAAGAATTAGAGAATTAGTTTTGATATTACTAATTTTTGAATTTCAGACGTTCCTTCTCCTATCGTACAAAGCTTTGCGTCTCTATAAAATTTCTCAACAGGAAAGTCTTTGGTGTAGCCATAGCCTCCAAAAATTTGAACGGCTTCATTGGCTACTCTACAGGCCACTTCCGAAGCGTAATACTTTGCCATTGCGCCTTCTTTTGTCATTTTTTTGGATTGCTCTTTCAAATCACAAGCCTTGTAGATCAACAATTCTGAAGCTTCAATTTCCGTTGCCATATCGGCTAGTTTGAATGCAATAGCTTGGAATTTAGAAATCGACTGACCAAACTGCTCTCGCTCTTTTGAATAGGCTACCGCCGCTTTCATCGCGCCTTTGGCAATACCTAAACTTAAAGCGGCAATTGAGATTCGTCCGCCATCCAATACTTTCATAGCCTGAATAAATCCTTCACCTTCGTTTCCTAAGACATTCGATTTGTGCACTCGAACCTCGTCAAAAATCAATTCTGCCGTTTCGGAAGCACGCATTCCTAATTTATTTTCTTTTTTTCCTGAACTAAATCCAGGCGTTCCTTTTTCGATCACAAAAGCAGTCATGCCGTGCGAATCGCCTTTTTCTCCAGTTCTGGCAATTACCACAGCAATATCTCCAGAAATGGCGTGTGTAATGAAGTTTTTAGCGCCATTCAACACATAATAATCACCGTCTTTTTTTGCCGTTGTGTTCATGCCGCCAGCATCCGAACCTGTGTTGTGCTCTGTCAAGCCCCAAGCCCCAATCCATTCGGCCGAAGCCAATTTTGGAAGCCATTTTTTCTTTTGCTCTTCATTTCCGAATTGCAAAATATGACCTGTACAAAGGGAATTGTGTGCCGCAACCGACAGTCCGACAGACGAACAATATTGAGAAACTTCATCAATAACCGTTACATAATCAAAATAACTTAAACCTGAACCTCCATATTCCTCAGGAACTAAAACGCCCATAAAACCAAGCTCTCCAAGTTTTTTGAACACCTCAACAGGAAAGGTTTGGTTTTCATCCCAATCCATCATGTCTGGCAAAATGTGTTGTTTAGCAAATTGCTGTACCGATTCGGCGATCATGTTTTGGGTCTCTGAGTAATTGAAATTCATTTGGTTTAATTTAGTTTTTAATAAGTTATAAATCCATCAACTTAAGCCAACATACTAACTGGCTGTTCGATAAATTGTCTTAGCGTAGCTAAAAAAGCAGCTCCTGTTGCGCCATCAACGGTTCGGTGATCACAAGCTAAAGTTAACTTCATGGTGTGACCAACAACAATTTCTCCATGACGAACTACTGGTTTTTCAACAATAGCTCCAACAGAAAGTATGGCTGAATTTGGTGCGTTGATAATCGATGTAAACTCCTGAATACCAAACATACCTAAGTTAGAAATGGTAAAAGTAGAGCCTTCCATTTCGACTGGACTTATCTTTTTTGTTCGTGCTTTTTGAGCCAATTCTTTGACTTCAGCACCAATTTGTGTGAGCGATTTGTAGTCGGTAGATTTTACAACAGGAACTAAAAGCCC
>JBMYYR010000080.1:0-4110 GCA_049609625.1 Flavobacteriales bacterium
CACAAGGTCTTGTTTTCTTAATTTCGCTACCAATTGTTGGGTCAAGATTTACGAGTGCGGTTGAATAGTGTTCTAACTCCATTCCTCAAAACTTTCGTCCTCAAAAACATCATTGAACAATAATCGGTCATCGTTATTCTCACGCATTTCTTCAAATGCTTTTTCTCAGTTTTTTCTCGGACTACTAATAGGTTTTAGGACTATTCGTCGAGTAGGAACGAAAAAAATTTCATCCTGAGCCAAAAAAATGCCCTTCAATTTCTTGAAGGGCATTAATCAAAAAGAATTTTTTGTGGACAACCTAGTCAGTTGAAAACTGGCCTACGGCTAACTCAGTGCAATATTCACATCCATCTAAACTACCATCCACTACCATTTGGTACAACTCTCTATTTGAGTAATGGTATTCTTCTAACTCACAGGGATTCGCGAAAATAACATATGCGCATATTGTGGATTCAGGTAACCATGCTCCTTTGCGAGAGCCAAAATTGTTTGCGCCAAAGGCTGGAAAGCCTTGGCCGTTTTCTAATGTGTACGACATGCCAACTGAACCGTTTTGAGTCATGTTGTATGCTATGACATTCATCACCACGGGTAAATTATAATCCTGAACCACAGGAGAAGTGAAATTGACATATGCGAACTGATTAACTTGAGCAATGGTTAGTACGCCATCCTCAAAGACATCATTACAAGCGTCTCCATCACTATAAAAATCGGAATATAAAATCTCCTCGAAATACTCAAGATTAAACATGCACTGATTTTCGCCAGAAATTGTAGCAGAGTATACAGTTATCCAACTTGAATTGCTTAGATATTCTACACTCAAATCATAGTCCTGTTGAATGTTGATAGAAGTAGGTTGTCCAAGATTTCCCTCGAAAGTACAGGCAAATCCTCCAGTACTGACAGAAAATCCTGTTGTAGAGTTCGTTAAATAAATCCAAGCATTGGATGAGCCAGACTCTTTTATGCCCAGTCGCCAATCTTGCCCATTCATTAGTCCAACTTGCCAGCTGTTAATAGGTACAGATACAGCTTCCAGTAATCCACTTGTAATGTCGCAATCATCTTTTTTTTCAACTTGAAGACAAGCGGACTCTGGATAAAATTTACCTTCTGGAACCTGAGCTTGACCATGACTTTCTTGAGTTAGGCTAAGGGTAAGCCAGATGCTCATTGTAATAACAATAACTTTTTTCATAATAACTTTTTTTAAAGGATTAATATATCATCAAATATAGTTTAATAAATCTTTGATTTTAAGGTAGTGTAAGGATAAGCTTGATTTTGGTATGTAAAAGTTTGTATTTGGTAAGAATTCAAAAGAAAAGGTAGTTTTTCTTGTAAATCGAATGATTTTGGAAGTTTTTAATTTAGTAATTCATACTAAAAATTGTATTCTTGTGGTCAATAATCAAATAATAATTAAGTATGAAAAATAAGTTATATGTTGTTCTACTAGATGATGAATTGCAGGCTTTGAGAGCCTTATCAAAGGCGATTAAACAACTAGACTTTAAGATAGAAATTTGTGGACAATTTACTGATCCAATTGAAGCGATATTATACATTAAGAATAATCCGATAGATATTTTTTTTATCGATGTGTCCATGCCTCTTATGGATGGATTTGAAGTGCTGAGAAGAATTGGTGATTTTAGTGCATTTAAGACCGTTTTTGTAGCAGCCTCTTCGGAGTATGCAGTAGAAGCTTTTAAATATCATGTATTTGATTATCTACTTAAACCAATTGGCTCAACAAAGTTGAATCAATGTCTACTTGATTATAGATTGACTATGCATAATGTGAAAAAAGAGAATAAAATCATCTTACAATCCTCAAATAAAATTTATTTTGTTAATTATGAGGATGTTATCTATTTGAAGTCAGATAATTCATATACAAAACTTATGCTTGCAGATAAATCCATTTTGAGCTCAAAACCCATCTCTTATTTTACAAAGGTGTTAGATTCCTCGATTTTTGTAAGGTGTCATAATTCTTATTTGGTTAATAAATCACAAATTCGAGAATATCGTAAAAAGAGTAAGTCTCTACTTCTTTCCAATCAGGAAGAAATTCCTGTTTCTAGATCAAAAAAAGTAAATTTGTTCTTTTAGAGATAGGCTTATAAGTTGGAGTAATGAATGTCTTTCACGTTTATTAACATTTAGAGCCTAAAGTAAAATGAAAGTCGTAAACATAGCACTTATTTTTTGAGTACTTTGGTCAAAATTTTATAAACCAAAACAACAGGAATTGTTACTTTGTAGGTAATAGGTCTTGTTTTTTATTAACCCTCTTTTAATCTTTTTCAAACATGAAAAAATTATTATTATTCTCTGCATTTTCAGCTGCTATGTTTGCTGTTGAATCTGTGCAAGCTCAAGTAGCAAAAATGCCATTTGTAGAGCATTTTACGCAAGCATCTTGTGGGCCTTGTGCTTCTCAAAACCCAACAATGTACACTACATTGAACAACTTTGGGTCTTCAAATTACGTTAAATTAACGTATCAAGTTTCTTGGCCAGGTTTTGACCCGATGTACAATGAATATGGTGGAGCTGCAGATAGCCGTGTGTCTTACTACGGAGTAACTGGCGTGCCTAATGCTACTCTAAATGGAAGCTCACCAGTTGGTCCCAATACCGCTGTAACTGCAAGTACTTTAGCTAACAAAGCTGCCGAAATGACTGATTACTCAATGACAGTAACTCATTCTTGGGGATCTGGCAATAATGTAACCGTAAATGTTGACGTTACTAACGAAACAGCTACACCTATCTCTGTTGCCGACAAAATATATGTGGCTATGACAGAAGATCATGTTTCATATCCTTCTGCTCCTGGTTCTAATGGAGAAACAGACTTTTATTATGTTGTACGTCAGTTTTATAACGCTTCAAGCGGGGCATTAACAAATGATGGAATTGCTTTAGGAACAATTGCAGCTAATGCAACGACTTCTTTCTCTTTTACAATTACTGACTTGCCTAGCTACATTAAAGATTATAACGAATTAAGTTTTGTGTCGTTTATACAAAACAATGCTTCGAAAGATATAGAGCAAGCTGCTAAAAGCACTGCTGGAAATGTTCCCGGTTTATTGGACGTAGCGACTACTTCTAACTCTACCGTAGGTAGCGGGTATTGTGATTATTCATTTACACCTTCTGTAAACTTTACCAACAATGGTTCTTCGTCTGTTACAACTGTAACGGCAGAATACACTATTAATGGTGGTACTGCGATTTCTCAAACCTACAACACGGGTTCTATTGCTCAAGGGCAAACACAAGCTATTACTTTCCCATCAACAACGTTATCAGCAGGTAATTCAGATGTGGTGTACTCTATTACAGATGTAAATAATGGTGCTTTGTATAGCCCAGGTCCAAATAATCCTGGTATGGAAACGTTTACAAAAATATCGAACACAGCTAATACAGATAATATTGAAGTTGCTTTTGATGGCTTAGCTGTAGGTACTGCAGCACCAGCTGGAGCTATTGCAGATAACCCTAACTCAATTTCGGCATACACTCTTGATAATACAGCTGTTACTGCTGTTACTTGGGACTTAGGTGGTTTTGGTGAATCAAATGGATGTTTCTTTTGGGATTATTTTCTTACTGCAAGCGGAGGTAGTTCTAAAATTGTATTTGAAAAACTAGATTTAACTGGAAAATCAAATTACAAATTAAAATTTAGCCATGCTCACGCCTTATACGCTGGAACAGAAAATGACAAGCTTAAAATTAATGTATCGACTGATTGTGGTAGTACTTGGACAACAGTTTGGGATAAATCAGGATCGGATTTAGCTACTGTTGACCCAGTAGGTAATAACACTCGTTTCTTCCCAAAAGCAAACGAATGGGTGTCTAATTTAGTTGATTTGTCAGCTTATGATGGAAATTCTGAGCTAATGATTGCTTTTGAAGGTACTTCTGGCTACGGAAATTCATTATATATTGATGATATACAAACAGGCGAAAACTTGTTGATTGGTACAGAAGAGTTTTTAGGCGGAGAGGCTATCAACATCACACCAAACCCAACAAATGATGTATTTACTTTAAATACTTCTGTTGAAGGAG
>JBMYYR010000081.1:0-4076 GCA_049609625.1 Flavobacteriales bacterium
TAAAGTGTCGATGTGATGGATTTCCCAAGGTTTTTTTCCTGCCAAATTGAGCATATCTGGCAAAGCAATGCCGTGAACGAGCATCCGTCGGCAAATAAAAGGCAGGTCAAATTCTTTGATGTTGTGTCCGCAAAAGGCGTATTGCTTAAAATTTTCTAAAACCTCAACAAAATCTATCAATAAGTCTTTTTCGTTGTGATCATAAAACGACCTGAATCGGAGTTGTTTGCCGCCCGCACTGGTTTCTGCCAAATAGGCGATGCTGATGCAGACAATTTTTCCAAATTCTGCCCAAATACCTGCCCGATCATAAAATTCTTCTGGACTAAAGTCTTCTTTTCGTTGATAGGCCGTTTTTTTGGCAAACAGCCCTTGCATCGTCTCATCCAAATCCGAAAACTGTTTGCTGTTGCTTACGGTTTCGATGTCGATATAAAGTAAATTATAAGGTCTAATATGTTTCATTTTCGAGCTGTTTTAAGGTGGTTTGGATGACTAAATCACTTTGATTTTGAAGCTGTAAAGCCGCTTTTCTCGACCATCCTTGTTGAACAATATTATGTTTTAGTTTTAACTCAATGTTGTTCCTTATTTCAATCCAATCGTTTATATCAGCAATATTAGCCTTGGTGTTTTTCAAAATCTGTTTCCGCTCGGCATCAAAATCCATGAGTATTTTCATTGTTGCTTCAAAATCAAATTGCTTTAAAAACGTCTCAACCGTCATGGTTTTGAATTTCTCTCGACGAGCATCCACATAGCGAAACGAAAAGTGATATAGCAGTTCAGAAATCCGATAACTGATAAATACGTCTTCATCAGCCAAAACATCGGGCAAAATACCGCCGCCGCCAAATACTTTTCGGCCAGAGGTGGTAAAAAAAGTGCTGCTATCAGAAGCTTGTAAGGTTTCCAAATCTTGTCCATAATACGCTTTTGTGTCTTGCCCGATGCTATAAGGTCGCTGGATAGAACGGCCCGAAGGCGTGTAGTATCGAGCCGTTGTTATGCGGCTAGTAGAGCCGTCAGAAAATTTATATTCTTCCTGAATCAAACCTTTTCCGAACGTCCGTTGACCAACTAAAAGACCACGGTCGTTGTCCTGAACAGCCCCTGCAACAATTTCGCTTGCCGAAGCCGAGTTTTCGTTGACAAGAACCGCAAGGTCTGTTGTTCTAAACATTCCATTCCCCTCAGCCTCAAAGCGTTGATCTGGTCTATTTTTTCCTTTTGAGGTAACCAAGAGCGTGCCTTTGTCCATAAAATAATCTAACAAATCAATAGCTGCCGACAGATAACCTCCTGGGTTGTCTCTCAGGTCGACAATAATAGATTTTGGATGATGCTTGCTAAGTTTTTGAAAAGCTTTTGACAATTCTTTTTTGGTTTTCTTAGAGAATCTATTGAGCTTTAAATAGCCCACCGAGTCGGTAATCATATAGGCTAAATCGACACTTTGTATTGGAATTGGTCCTCGGTAAATATCAAAATTTAGCTGCTTTCCGGCGCGTATTACCTCCACATTAACCACCGAGCCTTTTGGTCCGATTAGGCCTTTTACCATGTTTTGATCGCTTAAATTTTTCCCAGAAACTTGCTGACTGTCAATCATTAAGATGCGATCGCCATCGACTAAGCCTGCTTGTTGTGCTGGGCCGCCCTGAAGGACATGGCCAATCATAATACTGTCATCCAAAATAAGATATTCGATCCCAACGCCATCAAACTCGCCTTTCATCTCCTTTTCCACGTCTTTTGTGTCTGTAGCATCAAAATACACCGAATGCGGATCCAGATTCGACATCACTTCATGCATCGAAAGTTCCACAATACTGTCTAAGTTTATTTGATCCACATAATGTTGTTCAATACTGTAAATCAACTGATTAATTTTAGATTTGGACGTCGAGTAGGCCGAAAAAGTACTATTGGAGTTCATCCGATGACCTAAAACTAAACCTAAAATCAGAACGGCAGCAAAATAGAGTGGTAAGCTATTTTTGTTCTCTAACATGGCGCCGAAGTTTCTTCTAAATGCACAAGTTCTAAACCTGCTTTTCGGAGTAAATCTACACCAGATTGATCTCGATACGCTTTGTTGTAGACCACCCGTTTGATACCCGCTTGAAGAATCAATTTACTGCATTCTTTGCAAGGCGAAAGCGTGATGTAAAGTGTTGATCCTTCGGAGCTTTGGGTAGATTTTGCCACTTTTGTTAAGGCATTAGCTTCGGCGTGCAAAACATACCATTTGGTTTCGTGTTCTTCATCTTCGCACACATTCTCAAAACCTGAAGGCGTCCCATTGTAACCATCCGAAATAATCATTTTATCTTTTACAATCAGAGCTCCAACTTTTTTACGTTGACAATAGGATAATTTTGCCCATTCGAGCGCCATGCGCATATAAGCTCTATCGTAGGTTGTTTGTTTATTTTTCATTTTATGAACATCTTATTTTATTATTATTCAAATCAAAAAAAGCCTCACGAAAGAGGCTTTTTTGAGTTTTAATTATCCTAAAAATGGATAACGGTAGTTGGTTGGCGGCACAAAGGTTTCTTTGATCGTTCTTGGCGAAACCCAACGCAATAAGTTCAGAATAGAACCTGCTTTGTCGTTCGTTCCCGAAGCTCTTGCTCCTCCAAAAGGTTGCTGAGAAACCACGGCTCCAGTTGGTTTGTCATTAATATAGAAGTTACCTGCTGCATTTTGCAAACGCTCGCTCGCTTGCTCAATCACATAGCGATCAGTCGAGAACAAAGCTCCAGTCAAGGCATAATCCGAGGTTGAATTTAGAATATCTAAAGTCTCTTCAAATTTGTCATCTTCATAAACATAAATCGTAATCACAGGGCCAAACAATTCGGTACACATGGTTTCGAATTTCGGATTAGTTGTGATGATGATGGTTGGCTCAATGAAATAACCTGATGATTTATCATAACCACCACCGAGTAAAATTTCGGCATCGGATGCTGCTTTTGCTTTGTCGATGTAAGTCGAAATGTTATCAAAAGAACCTTCGTGAATTACAGCATTCACAAAATTTGAATACTCAGAAGGCTCGCCCATTTTTAAATCAGCATGCTGCTCTTCTAATGATTTTTTGATGTCGCCCCAAAGTGATTTTGGTAAATAAGCTCTGGAAGCTGCCGAACATTTTTGACCTTGGAATTCAAAAGCTCCACGGATAATTGCAGTTGCTACTTCTTCGGCATTCGATGAATTATGAGCAATAATGAAATCTTTTCCGCCTGTTTCTCCAACAATTTTTGGATAGGTTTTATAGTTGTGGATGTTGTTTCCGATCTGTTTCCAAAGTTCTTTGAACACAAAACTAGAGCCCGTAAAATGCAATCCAGCAAAATCTGGACTTGCAAACACTTCATTCGAAATCTCAACTGGATCACCATAAATAACGTTTATCACGCCGTCAGGAACACCTGCTGCCTTAAATAAATCGACAATAACTTGAGCCGAATACACCTGAGCGTCAGAAGGTTTCCAAACCACAACATTACCCATCATGGCTGGCGCAGCACAAAGATTGGCAGCTATTGAGGTAAAGTTAAACGGTGTAATAGCATACACAAAGCCCTCTAAAGCTCTGTGTTCTAGTCTATTCCAAACACCTGGTGAAGATTCTGGTTGTTCTTGATAAACTTGCATCATAAAATAGGCATTGAACCTAAAAAAGTCAATCATTTCGCAAGCGGCATCAATTTCAGCTTGATGTGCGTTTTTAGATTGAGCCAACATAGTGGCAGCATTCATACGCATACGGAATGGCCCAGCAAGAAGTTCGGCACATTTCATAAAAATCGACGCACGATGTTCCCAACTTGTATTTGCCCAAGCTTCGCGAGCTTCCAAAGCATTCGCAATAGCTGCTTTAGCTTCTTTTGCGCCTCCGCGATGATATTGACCTAAAATATGTTTATGATTGTGTGGCGGATGCATGGTCGCCGTGTCTCCTGTTCGCACTTCTTCTGAACCGATATACATCGGAATATCAAGCGTTTGCGACATTAAATTGTTGTATTCAGCCTCAAGAGCTGTCCGCTCTGGACTTC
>JBMYYR010000082.1:0-4030 GCA_049609625.1 Flavobacteriales bacterium
TTTCGTTTCTTTTTTTCAAGAAAAAGAAATGAAAATCATAGCGATAGCGTCGAAAAACAATAAAAATCTTTCATCAAACTTACATTAGCTTAACAATGACGTATTTGGATTAGAAAAACCCCTTATCAATTTTTTTTCTAACTTTGGGAATGCTTCAAAATTTTAATTCTGTCCCAAAATACAACTTCAAAACGCTATCTGGAGAAAGTCCGCTAGTTAGCTTATTTCGGTGGGGAACTATTGACCAAAATTATGATTTTGGGGAACCACACATTCACACCTACTTTCATGAAATTTTTATCTTTGAAGAAGGCGGTGGCACGCATCTGATGGGCAAAAAAAGCTTTGATGCCCAATCGAACGCCGTTCATGTTTTGCCATGCTACTATGTCCACCAACTCAAACGAGCCAAAACATCCAGAGGCTTTTCTATTGGCTGCACCGAAGAATTTATCCAACAAATTCAGGCCTTCAATCCCAACATTAATTTTGACACCATGTTTAGCTTCCCCAACTGCATCAGCATTCCAAAAACCGAATTCGACCATTTGCAATTCTATTTCAAAGAAGCCTTCCGAACCGAAAAAGAAGATCAGGCAAGTTTCCTAAATCTGACCGCTATTATTTTCACTTTTCTTTCCAAACATCACAACACAGATAAAACCATAAGCCAAAGCGCACATTGTTTTGTTGATAAAATTTCCAAACTCATTCATCAAAACTACAACACAAGACCACAAGCCTCGTTTTATGCCCAGCAATGCAACCTGAGCGTATCGAGCTTTAAACAACAAATGAAACTCCATTTTGGAAAAAGCATTAGTTACATCCAAAACGAAAAATCGTATGCCATAGCCAAAGCTCTTCTCCAAAAAAACGAGCTATCGATTTCTCAAATCGCTTTTCAATTAGGCTTTTCGAGCCCTTCGCACTTTAGTCGCTTTTTTCTCAAACATGAACAGATGACACCAAATAACTTCCGAAAACAAAATAATAATGTCTGATTGTATCAAATGTTTGGCTGAATGTGTCTATCGCTTACAACGAAACAGCTTTAGATTTGTAAACTCATATCAAAAAACACAGCAGATGAACTACAAGATAAACCATAGCTTAGTCCTGATTGTATCCACTTTTATGTTTCAATTTTCAAGTCAGGCTCAATGGATAGAATCTTCCGAAAACGGATTTTTTTCGATGTTCGACTTAGCCTATCCAGATACCTGTTGCGCCTATATTTCTTCTGATTTTGGAATCGTACTTAAAAGCGAAGATCAGGGCGAAACATGGGCTGAACTCTATGATTTTGGTCCATTTTCGAGTCTATCAAACATCAATTTTTACGATGCCAATATCGGTTTTGTTTCCGCTAATGGAGGCGTTTACCGAACGCTTGATGCGGGCAACACTTGGAACTCCATTAGCATGATTTGGGGAACAAGTACAAGCACTTTACCTATTCATTTTATAAAAATAGCTGATGACAGAATTTACGCTTCTTTTGCCGAAGGAGATAGCAGCTTTTTTGTATCTTCGGATGATTTTGGAACACACTGGGATACGGTTTTTATTCACGAAGAACCAAATGCAAAACCGTTCATGTTTTCGATGATAGATTCCCTGATTGGATTATTTATTAACCCTAATCAATTGCAAGAAATCTATACAAGCTATGATGGAGCTTACACCTTGACGGACACTCATCATATTTCTAATGGAGCTATAATTCTTCAATCTGATTTTGATTTTATTGATACCACTTTTGGATTTATGTATGGCTACGGACAACCCTACTACTCGAGTATGTCTTTGTTTGGTGGCACAAGTTTTCATCAAATTAATTTAGATGGCAGTCAATTACTTCCCGTTCTTGATCTCGATTATTCAAGCTCCAAACTATACGCTAGTTCTTTTTATGGTAAGATATTTACCTCAAACAACAATGGATTTAGTTGGAGTGAACAATCTACGCCCATTGACGAAAAAATAAATACAGTTGCTTTTGCGAGTCCAACTCATGGTATTGCTCTTTCCCATCAGTCGGTTATCTACACAGAAAATGGTGGGCTATTGAATATTGATGACCTTGAACCGAACCTACACATCCAAATCTACCCCAACCCAGCCAAGACCTCCATCCATCTGGTTGCAGAAACCAAAATCAACATACAATCTATAAAGCTGCTGGACATCAACGGGAAACTAATCAAAACCTATACGCCCAAGCAAAGCGTTTTAGACATCAAAGGACTTCCTGCTGGGGTTTATATCTTGAATTTGAAAACTGAACATGGGATGCTTAGTGAACGTGTTATTATTGAGTAACAAGAGCTTACATTTTTTTGACATGAAAAAACTCATATTATTTTGCATCATTCTGTTTAGCTCGTTGCTTCAGCTAAAAGCCCAATGGATTCAAGTAAACACAAACACAACAGAAAATCTATATGATATGTTCTTTGTTGATAGCTTAGAAGGCTATTGCGTTGGCGGTTCAGATTACACAGGAACACCGCAAAGCACAGGAGTTATTCTACAAACCCTAGATGGCGGCGAAAACTGGACTACAATCTTTTCAAAAGATAGTACAACTATAAGAAACATAGCTGTAGTAGAAAAAAATGGAATTAAAAAATTGTATGCCGTTGCCATTCAAAACTACTCTGACTCCTATCTGGTAAGTGACTTTTTAGGCACTAACTCACAGGGATGGTCTATTGATTATTTTGGGTATTTACCTTTAGACCGAGTGAAGGTCTATAATGATGAAATTTATTTCGTAAATGCATTAGACCTAAAAATTCAAAAAATAGATAGTCTAGGAAATTTAGTAGAGCTTTATTTAGCCGATTCAAATCATTATATTTATTCATTTGATGTCAACGACTTTGGAATATCCTACTTTGAGTCTTCTCTAGACAGTATCTATTATTCTAAAAACTATAACGACAACTATCAGAGTTTTGCCTACAAATCAAAGCATATTTTAGGAAATAGTCAGCTACAAGCAGGGAATGTTTCATTTCTTTGCAGAGATAGTTTTATGCTTATCAAAGGGATTTACCCCTCCGCCACCACCTTCAGTTTTGATAATGGAAATACATGGGCATATTATAGTGGCGGAGGCGAAAGCAAAAGTTTAATCATTAACGATTCAACGCTCCTGTCAATAGGCTTGAATTTGCCTGAGGTAGCCATAACAAAAAATTGGGGTGAAAACTGGAAAGCTTTTGATATTCCTGATAATGTATTTTTAAACATTGGCTACTCCAAATATACCAACACGCTTTTTGCAATAGGGAAACATGGAGCTATGTATAAGCATGAGCATTTAGCCTCTTCTATTGGATTACATGAACCTAGCCCAAAAGAAAGCGTCCAAATCTACCCCAACCCAACTAAGAGTTCCATCCATCTGGTTGCAGAAGCCAAAACCAACATACAATCTATAAAGCTGCTGGATATCAACGGAAAACTAATCAAAACCTATACCCCCAAGCAAAGCGTTTTAGACATCAAAGGACTTCCTGCTGGGGTTTATATCTTGAATTTGAAAACTGAACATGGGATGCTTAGTGAACGTGTTATTGTTGAGTAACAAGAGCTATAATAGTATCAATATCAAGCCAAAATACGTTTTTAGAAAGTCACCGTGTGGTGGTTTATTAGTTTAATAATGACGTATTTGGAATTGTGAATGCGCCACGCCATTAATGTAGGGACTGGGCTTGCCCCTGCCCAACGCGCCCTTCCACCAAAATAACATAGCCGTTTTGTTTACGAAAACCATACGGATTTGTTTTTTTCAGGACATACATATCGGAGGTGTTGGGTGTTGGGCGGTTGGGCATCGGGGACATTGGGCATCGGGCATCGGGCGGTTGGGAACATCGGGCGTTGGGCAGGGGCAAGCCCAGCCCCTACGGTTATCCCGCAATTATACCGCAATCATCCCGCAAAAATCAATACATAAATCCAAACAACCAAACAGGAATTATATTCGCAAAACCTATTTCAATATGGTCTTTTG
>JBMYYR010000083.1:0-3903 GCA_049609625.1 Flavobacteriales bacterium
CCATAGAATAATAAAATTCTAATACCTAAGTTTATATAATTAGTTTGTAGCTTCATGTATTTTGATGATCAATTTAGTTTTTATGTGAAATTCATCAATCCAAAAAACCCTTAAAGCACAGCATTTTTCATCAAACGTTGTTGGGTATAAATACGCCATTTTTCTACCACTTCTTGCATGTCTTCTGCTAATTCCGAATCAAAATGCATGCGCTCTTTGGTTTCGGGATGTGTTAGGCCTAATGTTTTGGCGTGTAAGTTTTGGCGAGGTGCAATTTTGAAACAATTCTGAACAAAAGACTTGTATTTAGAGAAGGTTGTTCCTTTCAGTATTCGATCTCCACCATATTCGGGATCTCCAAAAAGTGGATGACCTAAAAACTGAAAATGCACACGAATTTGATGCGTTCGTCCAGTCTCTAACTTGCATTCAACCAAAGTGGTATAACCAAAACGCTCTAAAACTTTATAATGCGTTACGGCATGTTTTCCTTCCGATCCATCTTCATACACAAAGCGTAATTTTCGATCTTTTCGGCTTCTGCCAATGTGTCCAACAATCGTCCCTTCGTCTTCTTTCAAATCGCCCCAAACCAAAGCAATATAGGTTCTTTCGGTCTTTCTTTCGGCAAATTGTTTCGACAAATCCATCATTGCCGAATCTGATTTGGCAATAACCAAAATTCCAGACGTCAGTTTATCAATCCGATGAACCAAACCTGGTCTACCTTCGTCCGAAGATTCGGGAAGGTGTTGAGTATGATGTAAAAGCGCATGAACCAAAGTACCCGAATAATGCCCAAAACTTGGGTGAACCACCATGCCCGCAGGTTTGTTGACAATCAAAAAACTTTGATCTTCATACCTAATATCCAAAGGAATATCTTCGGCAATCAGTTCTTTTGAATAAACTGGCTGTAATTTTTTGAGAATAATCACATCATTAGGTTTCACCTTATAATTTGATCTCACAGGTTTGTCGTTCACAAAAACGTGCTGGTTTTCGCAATATTTCTGAATTTTATTTCTCGAAAACTTCTCTCTACTGACGTGATTTAGAAGGTATTTATCAATCCGAACAATTTCGGCGCCAGCTTCCACAACAAAGCGTTCGTGTTCGTGCAATTCTGGTGATTCTGAAGTGTTTTCCATGCTTAGTAAGTCTTTAATTCTGAGATCATTGCCTTTGGGTCTTTGGCTTTAAAAACGGCTGACCCGGCAACCAAAACATCAGCGCCAGCTTCAATCAACGCTTTGTGATTGGTGTTGCAAACGCCGCCATCAATTTCAATCAAGAAATCAGCTTTAGCTTCTGTTCTCAACTTCACCAATTGTTTTATTTTTTTATAGGTATTTTCGATGAATTTTTGTCCACCAAAACCAGGATTTACGGACATCAGACAGACCAAATCAAGATCTTGAACCACATCTTCGAGAGCAGAAATTGAACTGTGCGGATTGAGCGCAACACCAGCTTTCATACCGTAACTTTTAATCTGTTGTAAATTTCTGTGGAGATGTTTACAAGCTTCAAGATGAACCGTAAGCACATCCGCGCCAAGCTTAGCAAAGGTTTCAGTGTAGCGTTCGGGCTCAACGATCATCAAATGCACATCAATTGTTTTTTTGGCGTGCCGAGAAATAGCTTCTAAAACCGGCATTCCAAAAGAAATATTGGGAACAAACACGCCATCCATAATATCAATATGAAACCAGTCGGCATCAGATTGATTAATAAGCTCGATGTCGCGTTGGAGATTTGCGAAATCGGCAGCTAAAACCGAAGGTGCAATAAAATGATTTTTATTCATAATAAATTAATTATCAAGGTGTTGTTGATGATATTTGAATAGTCTTTCCGTTGAGCATTTGTTGACTGTTTTGCATAAAATTTTTCATACAAATGGCCATATCTTTAGCTTCGGTTTGAGCTGTATAGTCTGGAAAAGCTTCTTTGAGCATTTCGGTATTTACGGCGCCAAGTGCAAAGGAATTTACGGAAATTTCATCCGCTTTCCATTCTTCGGCAAGGCATTCGCCTAAGGTTATAAGCGCTGCTTTTGAAGATGAATAGGCGCTCAAACCAGCAAATTTCTGACTGCCCTGAATGGCGCCCATGCTGCTAACCAACCAAACTTGCGCTTTGGGTTTAAGGAAAGGTTTACAGGTCTGAAGGATTTGAACCGCTCCAAACACATTTGTATTATAAGTGGTTTTCCAATCTGAAAGACTAGAATCTTCAAAATCCTGAGATTTTAAAGCGGCAGCATTATATAATACCGTATCAATACTGGAATCAAAAAAATCTTCGACCAGTCGTTTTAGTTTACCAAAGCCTTGTTTTTCGGATAAATCGATGGCTAAAGTACCCAGATTTTTATGATTCAATTGTTCTAAAGAATCGACAGATCTAGAAATAGCAATAATCTGATGACCAGAATCCAGCAAAGTTTTTACAAGCTCGAAACCGATACCACGACTAGCTCCACAAATCAAATAATTTGCCATGGTTTAGTGTTTTATTTAGGATTGTTGAGAATAACTAAAGCACCAATAATGCCCGGAACCCAGGCGCAACAAGTCAGTAGAAATACAATTAGAATAGAGCCACAACCTCTATCGAAAACCGAAAGTGGAGGGAAAAGAATGGCTAAAAGTACGCGTCCTAAACTCATAACATTCTAAAGTTCATCAAAATTAATCAATACCTTGTCAGTTACTGGGTGCGATTGACAAGTGAGTACAAAACCTTCCTCAACTTCTTCCTCTTGAAGTGCGTAGTTGACATCCATATTCACTTCGCCTTCCATCACTTTTGCTCGGCAGGTACAGCAAACACCACCTTTACAGGCAAAAGGCACATCGGCACCAGCCTCGAGAGCCGCATCAAGAATATTTTCTCCGTTTTTATCGAGTTCAAACTCAACCGTTACGCCATCAACAATAACGGACACTTGCGCTTTTCCTTCTTCCAATTGCGCTTTGCTTTCTTCGGCTTCTGCCTGAGCCTTTTTTCCAGTTGAAAAGAGTTCAAAATGAATCTTAGATTTCTCAACGCCAGCTTGTTGCAGCCATTCCGAAACAGATAAAATCATTTCTTCTGGACCACATAAATAATAGCCCTGAGCAGACGTTAAAGGCGAAATAGCATCAAAATGTTTACATTTATCAACATCAATCCGACCTTGAAAAGCTGTTGGTAAATCTTTATCTCGACTCAAAATATGATAAATTTCAAATCGTCCGATGTATTGGTTTTTTAAATCCTCAATTTGCTCTTTAAAAATGATTGAATCAGCTGTTTTGTTTCCATAAAGCAAAACAATTTTCGATTGATCTTCAATTTCTAAAAGGGCTTTGATGTTCGAAATTATAGGTGTAATTCCCGATCCGGCAGCAAAAAACACATAGCGTGAGTCTGCATTTCCATCGGCTTTGGCAATAAAATTACCCATTGGCGTCATCACTTCAATCCAATCGCCAACTTGCATGGTTTGGTTAGCATAAGTGGAAAACAGTCCATTTGGAATTTGCTTTATCGCCACTCTCAAATCACCAGAACTTGGCGCTTCGCAAACCGAATACGATCGCCTAAGCTCTTGATTATCAATTTCTTTTATAAAAGTAATGTATTGTCCTTGTTGATAAGAAAACTCTGCTTTTAGAGCCTCTGGAACATCCAAAAGCACCGAAACGGTATCGGCAGTTTCTCTTCGGATATCAGCAATTTGTAGTTTATGAGTAGCCATTGGTTTAGGTTTAATTTTGATTCTTGCAAAAGTACGGTTTTGAGGGCTTTGGAAGTCATTAAAAGACTCAATTTTTTTTTTAGATCTAAGTTTGAAATAAATCAGAGGTTTGAGAGGTTTTTTTTTAATTCAATTTACAATGGATACAAGATTTT
>JBMYYR010000084.1:0-3894 GCA_049609625.1 Flavobacteriales bacterium
AGACCAGTAAGCCCTACCGCATCTTTAACCACTACATCTAGACGAATATTCATCAGTTACTGAAAGTAGCCGAAAAGTTTCCCGAATCACATAGAGAAATGAATAAAATGCAAAAGCAGAACATAAACCTATCAAAATTCCAGTCAAAAATCTATTTTTTGAAATATTGAGCTGTTTTAAAATTCTTTCTAAAAAATTGATTTTAAACATGTTGTGATGATGTATTTAGTTTGTATCCTAATTTTTAATCCCGAAAATCACAAGAACAAACATGATCATTCACCATACCCATACTTTGCATAAAGGCATAAACAATGGTTGGTCCAACGAATTTGAAACCTCTTTTTTTCAAATCTTTTGAAATGCGTTCGGACAATAAAGTAGAGGCAGGAACTTCTTTTAAATCTTCAAAATTATTTCGGATGATTTGGTGTTGGCTAAATGCCCAAAAATAGTCCGAAAAGCTTCCAAATGCCTTCTGAATGTCGATGAAAGCAAGTGCATTTTGCTTTGCTGCCCTAATTTTAAGTTTGTTTCTTACAATGCCAGCATTTTGGAGTAATCGAGAAAAATCATCATCATTATATTTTGCAATAACTTGATAATCAAACTGATGAAAAGCTTCTCTAAAATTCTCTCTTTTCTTTAGGATTGTAATCCACGATAAGCCAGCCTGAAAACCTTCCAAAATCAGAAGTTCGAATAATTCGTCGTCATTATGTTTAGGTTTTCCCCATTCAACATCGTGATAGTGCTGATAAATCGGGTCATTTCCTGCCCAAGCACAGCGTGTTTTAGTTGATGTGTTTTCCATTTATAACGACGGTTTCAATTTGATTTTCTCCAAAACTATAAGGTAAATACGCTAAGCTCGGCATCGGTTTGGTGATGATGAAATTTGCTCGTTTTCCTTTAGATATACTTCCCAATTCATTTTGCATTTCTATGGCGCAAGCGGCATTAAATGTTAAGGCATTGAGTGCCTGTTCGGGTGTTAGTTTTTGTTTGATGCAAGCCAAAGAAAAGACAAAAGATAAGTTTCCACTTGGCGTTGAGCCTGGATTGTAATCGCTAGCTAAAGCTAAAGTTATTCCTCTGTTAATCATTTCCTTAGCTGGAGCGTAAGGAATATTTAAAAAGAAAGAACAAGAAGGCAAAGCTGTTGCAATGGTTTCAGATTTGGCTAAATGATTGAAGTCCATTTCGGTCATTTCTTCTAAATGATCGAGGCTTATGGCGCCATGACGAACACCTGCTTCCACCGCGCCCAAAGCATTAAATTGGTTGACGTGCAACTTAGGTTTTAAGCCATGAGCTTTTCCAGCAATCATAAGTTCTTCGGTTTCTTCAACCGTAAAGTAATTTTTCTCACAAAACACATCAATATAATCTGCCAATTGCTCTGACTTTATTTGCGGAAGCATTTCATTGATAATCAAATCAATATAAGCTCTTCTGTTTTGTTTATATGCTTTCGGAATGGCATGTGCACCCAAAAACGTAGCTTTTATTGGGATGAGATTCTCTTCTTTTAATCGACGAATAACACGCAAGATTTTCAGTTCGGCATCCAAACTCAATCCATAACCAGATTTAATTTCAATGACGCCCGTTCCGAATTTAATCAGTGTGTTTAATCGCTTTAAAGCGTCGTCAAACAATTGATCTTCAGAGCAATGTTCGAGATGTTTCGCCGAATTTAAAATTCCACCACCTTTGTTTGCAATTTCCTCATAAGACAAACCTCGAATTCTATCCTCAAATTCACCTTCGCGAGAAGCCGCAAAGACCAAATGCGTGTGCGAATCGACGAAAGTCGGAAACAGATAGCGACCTGTTAAATCATGTACATCAGATTCTGAGAGCAAAGTGGCATCTAAATCCTTCATCGAACCATAATCGAGGATGCGATCCGCTTCACAAAGCAAAAATCCATCCTCAATATGCGGACAGGTATTCATGGCTTCGTTTCGCAAACCTTTGCTTTGGCTTTCTCTGATTTGATACAAACCTTTTATATTGATATACAATGTTTTATTGATATTTTCAGTCATGATTTTAATCTAAAATTCTTAATGTTTTTAACGCTTCTTCGGTAGATGAACTTTCGGGGTAAAAGCCTAAAATAGTCGTCATCACTTCATTCAAAACGGCATCCGGACAAGATGCACCGCAAGTGAGCATAATGCAGGTTTTGCCTTCCAAAAAAGTATCGCTTTTAAGTCGTTCTTCGGTTCTAAAATTATAGTGATTTACACTGGTTTTTGATTCAATTTCCTTGGCATTCGAAATATAAAATGTAGGTAAAACGTCTTCGCAAAGCTCAACCAAATGCGAGGTATTCGAACTATTATAACCGCCAACCACAACCGCCAAATCAGCCTGATTTTTTAGCATTTCGATAGTCGCATCTTGATTTTCGTTGGTGGCATAGCAAAGCGTATCGCGGGTATTGGCAATGTGATTTTTATAGTCATCGCCAAAACGAGTTTTATAAGCGTCCACCAAAACATCAGAAATGGCTGAGGTTTCGCTCGCCAACATAGTGGTTTGGTTTATTAAACCTACTTTATCTAAATGAATTTCTGGATCAAAATCGGCTGAAAATTTACCTTCAAAATAGTCTAAAAATTGAGCTTTGGTTTGGTTTCCGATGATATAATCGGCCAAAACGTGAGCTTCTTCCATGTTTTTAATCACCAAAGCTTCGGCATTTTGAAGTGCATGAGAAAAGGTCGCTTTGGTTTCTTCGTGAATATGTTTTCCGTGAATTATGAGATTAAAGCCTTGTTTTCCAAGTTGTTCGGCTCGTTTCCAAACCCGAGTTACAAACGGACAAGTGGTGTCGTAGGTTTTGTATTCGATGCCTTTTTGTTCGAGTAAGGTTTTGGTTTCTACACTTGTTCCGAAGGCTGGAATAATCACTAAATCATCTGATGTAACCTCTTGCCAATCAATCAGTTGATTTCCATAGGTGTCAAGGATAAAACGAACGCCTTGTTCTTGTAAATCGGCATTGACATCGGGATTGTGAATCATCTGACTCAATAAAAAAATACGTTTGTCTGGAAAATCCGTTAAGGCTCGGTAGACACGCTCAACCGCATTTTCGACGCCGTAACAGAAGCCAAAACTACGCGCAATAATAAATCGGATGGACTTAAAATCAATCTGAGTTGCTCTAAAATCTTTTTTTCGAGGATCGCTTTGGTTTCTAAACGCGTGGATAGATTTTATCAAATCCGATTGGTATAACACAGGAATATCGAAACGTTTCATATTGATTAACTTTGTTTTAAGGTTTTATATAGTGTTTTGAATGTTCATTTCTAATCAAAACTTAAGCCTTGGGATAGAATAGCAAAAATACTTTTTTAGATTTAATTGAAATCAATTCTAATTTTTCTTTTCGTTTAGAAAACAAAACACCTGAAGTGAAAGGAAATAAATTGCTAAATATCAACTAGTTAAACAAAAATAACTCTCCTTCGCTAAGTCAACGAGTTCAGAATAAAACCCTTTAAAAAAATAGAATTTTTTGACGCTTTAAATGATCCGCTTAATGATCCGCTTAATAGTCCGCTTAATAATCCACTTAATACACTCAATAAAAAAACCAAAGGCTTTAATTTTTTCCTACCTTCAGTCTGTCAATTTGTTCATTCGCTCACTAATTTTTAGCTCCAAACCTGAATTAAACTATTCAGAAAAGATTACATTTGCGGTTCAAATTTCTAAATTAGAACTGTATGTCAAAAGATCTTTTTCAGGCTCCAGATTACTATCAATTAGACGAGCTGCTTTCAGAAGAACACAAAATGGTGCGTGATGCGGCCAGAGATTGGGTAAAAAAAGAAGTTTCACCAATAATAGAAGACTATTGTCAGGATGCTA
>JBMYYR010000085.1:0-3783 GCA_049609625.1 Flavobacteriales bacterium
CTTATAGACAATATAATGTGTTTCGGCATCTACGGATGAAAATCGGAATGAACCTGTGTCAGTCAGCATGCCCGTGTACAAACTTGCCATAATTTCTGGCGTATACATTGAGGTCAATCCATAGTCGTCCAAACATCTGTAAACCAATTGGCAAGAGGAAGAAACTTCTGGGAATGAATGTTGCTCGTCGCAAAATGTTTTTGGATACAAATGATGGTCAATCATAACTTTATAAGCCGAACTAGCTACCAAATCAGCTTCCATATCACCTACTCGGCTCGGATTATTATAATCTAAACAAAAGAGAATATCAGCTTCTTTTAATTTGCGTTTGGCTAAGTTTTCTTTGTTGTCAAAACTTACAATAGACTCAAAATCAAAAACTTGCCTCAGATTTTTTGGAATAGCATTGGGCAAAACCACTGTAGTCTCGTGACCTAACGCTCTAAAATATTGCGCCATCGCGATGGTAGATCCACAGGCATCGCCATCTGGGCCTTTGTGCGCCGTAAACACGATGTTTTTTGGTGTTTCGAGTTGTTTTTTGAGTGCAGAGCTTAACATTGTGGACTATATTTTTGATGTTTTTCGATTTCTTCTTTGAGGTATTTGGCGGTCAAACTATCGGCTTTCATCAAATCGAATGGATTGCCTTGGGCGACAATTTCGCCACCTCGGGAACCACCTTCGGGGCCAATATCTACAACATGATCGGCATTTTTTATGACGTCCATATTGTGTTCAATAACCAAAACGGTATTCCCTTTATCGACCAATTTATTGAGGACTTCCATCAAAACATGAACATCCTGAAAATGCAATCCAGTCGTTGGTTCATCCAAAATAAAAAGCGTATTTCCTGTATCTCGTTTGGAGAGTTCGGAAGCTAATTTCACACGTTGAGCTTCGCCGCCCGACAAAGTAATTGAGGATTGACCCAAGCGAATATAGCCCAAACCAACATCAACCAAAGTACTCAATTGGCGATTAATAGCAGGAATTGGCTCAAAAAATACCGAAGCTTCTTTGATACTCATTTCCAAAACATCGGAAATGGATTTACCTTTATATCTAATTTCTAAAGTCTCTTTATTGAATCGTTTTCCTTGACAAGTTTCGCAAGACACATACACGTCTGGCAAAAAGTTCATTTCAATCAATTTTTGTCCGCCACCTTGGCAATCTTCACAACGTCCGCTTTTGACATTAAACGAGAATCTCCCAATTTTGTAGGCACGAATTTTAGCCTCGGGAACTTCGGCGAAAATCTTTCGGATATTTGTCCAAACCCCAGTGTAAGTCGCTGGATTTGAGCGTGGTGTTCTTCCAATCGGGCTTTGATCAATATCAACAACCTTGTCGATATGTTTGAGACCCGAAATACTTTTGTAACTTAATGGTTTTTTGACCGCTCGGTAAAAATGATGATTCAAAATAGGATAAAGCGTGTCATTGACTAAAGTCGATTTTCCTGAACCAGAAACGCCAGTTACGGCAACTAATTTACCTAAAGGAATATCTAAATCTACGTTTTTCAAGTTGTTGCCTTCTGCACCTTTAAGCTTGAGTTTGTTGCCGTTTCCTTTCCGACAACCCGACAACGGCGTCGATTTTTTATAAGATAAATATTCGCCTGTTGTTGGCGATTGGTCTTCGATGGTTTTGAACAAACCTTGAGCAATAATTTCGCCACCTTGTGCGCCTGCGCCTGGGCCCATATCGAGAATATAATCGGCTTCTTCCATGATTTCTCGGTCGTGTTCGACAACCAAAACCGAATTTCCTTTGTCCCGCAAAGCCTTTAGAGATTCAATCAATCGGGTATTGTCGCGCTGATGTAAACCGATGCTGGGTTCATCCAAAATATAGAGAATACCTTCCAGTTGAGAACCAATTTGTGTCGCCAGTCGGATACGTTGAGATTCGCCACCCGAAAGCGTTTTCATTTTCCGATTCAGAGACAAATAATCTAAACCAACATTGAGCAAAAACTGAATACGTTTTTTGAGTTCGGCTATAATTTGACCAGCAATTTTTAATTCCTTAGGGCTAAAGCTCGCTTCAATTTTGGGAACAAATTCAGCCAAGCTTTGAAGATCTAGTTGTGCAAGTTCGGCAATGTTGAGTCCATTAACTTTGAACTGCAAAAACTCTCTAATAAGCTGATAACCATTACATTTATCACAATGCACCTTGGATATAAATCCTTCTGCTTCGCGTTTTATTTTTTGAGAATCCGATTGGCTATATTGCTCTTCAACATAATGCACAAAGCCTCCAAAATCGACATTCATGTTGTATTTTACTCCAACATCTTCTCTAAAATAGCTTACTTTTCCGTTAAAACCATGCAATAAGGCTTCTTTTCCAGCTTTGGGAATATCTTTCCAAGCTGTATTTTCCGAAAAATTAAATTTCTTACAAATACCAAAAAGTTGTTGATCCAGCCATTTGTTGCTTTTTCCTTTCATGCTAGCCACAGCACCATTTCGGAGCGATTTATCTTGGTCAGGAATAATTTTATTGACATCGGGAATAGAGCGTTCGCCAAGCCCTTTGCACGCCGGACAAGCACCTTTTGGCGAGTTAAAAGAAAAATTGTTTGGTTCAGGGTCTGGATAAGCCAAACCTGTTGTCGGGCACATCAAATTCCGACTAAAATACTGATAGCTATTTTGCTCATAATCCAAAATACGAATAACACCTTTTCCGTGTTTCATTGCCAATTCCAATGATGTTTTGAGGCGTTCTTCTTTGGTGGCATCAAGTTTCAATCGGTCGATCACAATATCGATATCGTGGTTTTTGTAGCGATCGAGCTGCAAACCATAAGTCAATTCTTTAATCTCACCATCGATATTGACTTGAGCAAAACCTTTTTTTCGGATTTGTTCCAATAGTTCCCGATAATGTCCTTTTCGGTTTTTGATGACGGGCGCCAATAAAGCAATTTTTTTACCTAGATAATTAGCTTTTATTTGCTCTAAAATTTGAGCATCAGTCATACTAATCATCTGTTCTCCAGTATTATACGAATATGCTCTAGCCACTTTGGAATACAACAGACGTAAGAAATCGTAAATCTCAGTTACGGTTCCTACGGTTGATCGTGGATTTTTGTTGGTCGATTTTTGTTCGATGGAAATGACGGGACTTAAGCCATCTATTTTATCCACGTTTGGGCGTTCCATATTGCCCAAAAAGTTTTTGAGGTAAGACGAAAAGGTTTCGATATATCGACGTTGTCCCTCGGCATAAATGGTATCGAAAGCTAATGATGATTTTCCACTTCCGCTCAAACCTGTGATTACCACAAGCTTGTTCATCGGAATTTGAACATCGATATTTTTAAGGTTATGTTCCTGAGCACCAAAGACTTCAAGAATGTGTGGTTTGGTTTCCAAAGACTAAAAAATTTCACGTTTGTATGTGCGTTTGCCCAAAGGCAAAAATGCAAACGACAAAGTTAATCAGAATATAAGTTTTATTCAGCTCAATACGAATCTGATTTGATGTGATTGGTCATTTTTTTTGATTCTTGATTGAAAGATATGCCTGATCAACTCTAAATTTTTCAGGAGATGAACACTATCACCTTGAACATGTCTTTGATGGTTAATGCCTATCTAAAAATCCATAAACAGCTCATTATCAATATAATAATGAGCTGTTTGTGTAAATAATATCATAACAATCTTATAGTCAATTGCTTATGCTTTATTAAGTTTATACTATCCAAAAGATTATGTCGTCCTTTGTGCTGTTCATTTTATTGTTGCGGTA
>JBMYYR010000086.1:0-3607 GCA_049609625.1 Flavobacteriales bacterium
GGTAAAGCCTTTGGTTTTGGTGGAGTGATTTGGTTGTTATGTGTCAAATTTCACAAGGTTGTTGAGGTAAATTATTTTAAAAGATAAAAAAAGGGAGAAAAAATCTCCCTTATAATATAAATTTAAGCCCTTTGTTCCCAATCAATCTTTCTGGAAACGTACATTATTAGAGCTAGGATGACAAATAAGCCAACACTTCCAACCAAAAGTGAGTAGAATTTTAGTTGAATAATCACAAATAAGAAGCTGTAGAGAATCGAAAGAGCTGAGCCAATAAAGAGTGAAAATTTAGCGGATTTTAGGATTGATTTTGAGTAGAGTGAAATCATCAAAATGGTGGCGAAACAAGAAATAATATAAGCTAAAGAAAAGCTACTATGTTCTGATATAGAAACCAATAGCGTATAAAATAGGGTAAGAGCCAAGCCTATCATCAGGTATTGAAAAGGATGAATATAAATTTTGTTGATAAGTTGAATGAGAAGAAAAATTCCAAAGGTTAAAGCAATGACTAAGAAACCATATTTCACCGAACGTTCACTTTGTTGGTATTCATTTGCGGGGACTACAAAGCGAGCACCGAAGGCATAATTCTGTAAATTTGGAACACTACCAAGGTGCTGTTGAGAAAAGGCTCTGTTGATGTGCAAAATCGTCCAATCGGCAGAAAAGCCATCTTCCGAAATCTGTTTTGTTTCCACGTTGGGTAAGAAATTCCCATCAAAACTTGGGTCTTTCCAAGTCGAACTCATCTGCATATTGGTTTCTTTTCCAACGGGAATAAGCTTCACAAAACGACTTCCGTTACAATCCAAATTAAAGTCAAAAGACAGCGTGTCATCAGGTTTAATCTCAAAAGGTTTCGATTCCAATAGTTTAAGTCCATCACTATTTTGATGATTAAACGTGGCACTTAATGGCCTCGGTTTGCCGTCTAAATTAACCTCAACTGCCGTTTTGATTCCTTTTAGATTACTGGTTTTAAACAAGACTTTAACTTTATCCCAATGGATATTTTTCTGTTCTATATCCTGATCCGAGAGGTCAACGGGTGTAAATTGACCTGAAATTTTAAACTCAGAACTAAACACCACCGATTCGTAATTTCCTCTTTTTAAAGGTTTCGATTCCACTTCTGCTTGCACATCAAGTTGATCGGGAAAAACAAAAGCATAACGAATCGATTCTTCTTCCTGCTCAAAATAAGTTTTAGTTTCTTCACTAAACACACGTTGGGTAACGTAATGACTATACGGAATTTTAAAAATCGGGCCATAGAGTGTAACTTCGCTTCCCCATTTTTGATTGATTTCATTGACCACATCTTGTTGTCGATATTTTCGCTCGTGGATTAAATCTTCAACTAAATTTAAGGGAATCAATAAAATAAGTGTCAACACACCAACGGTTAACATTTTGATGCTTAACGAGTTTTTAAACCAGTTTCTTTTTGTGTTTTGGGTATTCATGTTTATTGTGTTTAAAAGTACTTTGAATTTCAAAGTACAGATTCAAAAAAAAATTAACTATTCTTTATCAAGGTTTCAAGCGCCTTTAGATGTTTCTTAAACGCTTCTTTTCCTAACATTGAAGCGCTGTATTTTGTATTGGGTTTTTTGCCAATAAATTGTTTTTCAATAGTGATGTAATCCGCTTTTTCAAGTGCTTTTATATGGCTTGCCAAATTTCCGTCCGTTACTTTCAGTACATCTTTCAAACCATTAAAATCAAGATAATCGTTCACCATCAACACCGACATAATACCCAGCCTTACTCGGTGTTCGAATACTTTATTTAGATTAATTAATATACTCAAAGCCTCTAGTTTTTGTCGTATTTATAATACATAAACGTGCCATAAATGATATGTAGAACACCAAAACCGATGCACCAAAGCCAAAATCCAAAGCCTGGCAACAGAGCAGAGGTTAAGCCTAAGGCAATTTCCATAAAACCAAGTATTTTGATATCGCCAATGCTATATTTTGAGGCATTCACCAAAGCCAAACCATAAAACAAAAGCATAAGCCCAGCGGTTTGTCCGTATTTTTGTTGTTCGAGCAAAATCAAAATATAAATACCGCCAGCCACAAAAGGAATCAAAAAGTTAAAAACCAAACGTTTAGAACTGGCATCCCAAAGTTTTAGCTTCTTTTTCTTGGCTTTTCGGCTCGATAAAAAGACGGCTGTCAGAATGCTCAACAAAGCTACTAAAGCTAAATCTAAAAGTATAAGCTTAAAGGTTTCGTCATGTAAATACAAAACACCATCTCCCTTTATTTCAACAAGATAATAAGCTACAAAAGCGCCAATTAAAGCATAAATTCCAGCCAAAACCCCTGATAAACCACTCAAGGAAATACAGCGTGTAGATTGCGCCATCATCGCTTTAATCTCTGATATATCTTCTAAATAATTTGTTTTTTCCATTTTAAAAGTACTTTGAACTGCAAAGTAAATGATTTATTTTCAAGAGTGCAAACTAAAGTTCAAAAAATGTGCTTTTGATGCTAAAAATACATGCGTTCGATCTAAGAAAATTTTGTAATCAATTGATATTAAGATTCTTAATTCAATCTTCTTTTTTATCACCTAAATGGGTTTTAAAAATCAGTCTTGAATTTTCTTTGCGAATCACAAACATAATCAATGTTTGCTCTTTTCTTTGTTTCAAGACAGCCGAGTGAAACGAACTGATGAACTCAAAAAAACACCTCCGAATCTTTCACAATCAGTCTGTTTTTGATACATTTGCTAGTCGTAAAACGCAAATTTTATTAAAAAAATTGAGTTTTACCTAAAAACAAAAACTAAAAACTATGACTTTAAAAGGGAAAACGGCACTGATTACTGGTGCTACAAGAGGAATTGGGCGCGGCATTGCTTTGAAATTCGCCCAAGAAGGCGCTCATATTGTATTTACTTATCTTTCGTCGGAAGACAAAGCGAAGGCTTTAGAGGCTGAGTTAAAAGCTGAAGGTGTTCAAGCTTTTGCCATAAAATCTGACGCTTCAAATTTTCAGCAAGCTCATGATTTAGTGGAGTTTGCACTCGAAAAATTGGATGGTAGAATAGACGTGTTGGTCAACAATGCCGGCATCACAAAAGATAATTTGTTGATGAGAATGACCGAAGAAGACTACGATAGAGTCTTGGAAGTCAACCTAAAATCAATTTTTAATTTGACAAAAGCAGCTCAGCGGACGATGCTTAAACAGCGTCAAGGTTCAATCATAAATATTGGCTCTGTTGTTGGTGTGAAAGGAAACGCAGGACAAGCCAATTATGCGGCTTCAAAGGCCGGAGCTATTGGGTTCTCAAAATCTATTGCGCTTGAATTAGGTTCAAGAAACATCCGTTGTAATGTCATTGCGCCAGGATTTATTGCGACCGAAATGACCGATAAGCTCGATCCAGAAGTGGTTAAAAATTGGGAAAAAACCATTCCATTAAAACGTGCTGGTCAACCAGAAGACATTGCCAATGTTGCTGTGTTTTTAGCTTCCGATGCATCGACCTACGTTACGGGGCAAGTGATCAACGTATGTGGCGGCATGCTTACCTAATCTGAACTCAACATGGAAAACGATAACAGAAGCGGCGATTT
>JBMYYR010000087.1:0-3566 GCA_049609625.1 Flavobacteriales bacterium
ATAAAAAAGAGCAATTATGAGTTCTAAAATATGGCTCTCTTCACCACACATGGGTGGAAACGAATTAAAATACATACAAGAAGCGTTTGATACCAATTGGATTGCTCCATTAGGCCCCAATGTTAATGGTTTTGAACAGGATTTAGAATCTTATATAAAAGAAGAGGCTAAAGTAGCTTGCTTATCATCAGGTACGGGAGCTTTACATTTGGCCTTAGTTTTAGCGGATGTAAAACTGAACGATGAAGTTATTTGCCAGAGTTTTACGTTTTCTGCCTCTGCAAACCCAATTGCTTACCAAGGTGCAACACCTATTTTTATAGATAGCGAAAAAGATACGTGGAACATGTGTCCTGTTCATTTAGAGAAAGCAATAAAAGATAGAATCTTAAAAAACAAAAAACCAAAAGCTATTATTGTGGTGCATTTGTATGGTATGCCAGCAAAAATGGATGAAATTGTTGCTATTTCAAAAAAATATGAAATACCTTTAATTGAAGACGCTGCAGAAGCTTTAGGTTCAACCTATAAAGGGCAAAAATGCGGAACCTTTGGAGATTTCGGAATTTTGTCATTCAATGGAAACAAAATAATTACCACTTCTGGTGGAGGTGCTTTGGTTTGTAAAACAGAAGAGTGTAAAAATAAAGCCATATTTTTAGCAACACAAGCTAGAGATAATGCACCGCATTACCAACATTCAGAAATTGGATATAATTACAGAATGAGTAATATTGTTGCAGGCATTGGGCGTGGACAAATGGAGGTGTTGGATAAGCATATTGCTTACAGACGTGCGAATAATGAGTTTTATAAAAATTTATTTAAAAATATTGATGGAATAACTCTTTTTGCAGAGCCAACTACTGATTATTATTCAAATCATTGGTTAAGTGCGATTCTTGTTGATGAGACTAAATCAGGATTTTCACGCGAAGAGTTAAGATTAGCTTTAGAAAAAGATAATATAGAATCTCGCCCCTTATGGAAACCAATGCACTTACAGCCAGTTTTTAAAGACTGTAAATACTACGGAAACAACACCTCAAACCACCTATTCAAAAACGGTTTATGTTTACCATCAGGCTCTAATTTAACATCGGAAGATAGAGAAAGGATACAAAACGTATTCATTAATCTCTAAAATTTTGTTAATTTAGTCGCTTCAAAAACTAATACAATATAATTTATTCAAAATCAATAATTTAAAAAAATCACTAATCTTATTTTAATGTCCCTATGCTAAATTTTAATTTTTATGTTAAAAAATTTAATTCTAAAAAATCTAAATAATTACGCCTCAAAGTGGCTTGTACTCTTTGTAGACGCTGTGTTGGTTGCCCTAGCTTTTGTGATTGCCTATCTGGTTAGGTTCAATCTGTCTCTCAATTTTAGGCTATCAGATTTGTATACCCAACTCCCTGTTGTAGTGTTTGTTGCGCTGCTGAGTTGCCTGATTGTTGGTTCCTACAAAGGCATCATTCGGCATACGGGCACAAAAGACGCCTATAATGTCTTTTTGTCGACCACCTTGATGCTTGGTATCACCGCAGTTCTCGTGGTACTCGATCGCCTGTTTGGAGTTTATGAGTCGTTTTCGATTCCTATTTCAATTGTTCTGATACATTATTTTTTGAACACTATTATATTGATTGCCAGTAGATTTTTGTTCAAAACAACCTACGAAGTCCTTTCGACCAGATTAAAATCACTAAGCAATGTATTGATTTATGGCGCTGGAGATTCGGGGATACTTACGGCAACAGCCCTAAGCAAAGACCGTAAGTATACCATTGTTGGTTTTGTGGATAATGATGCCAACAAAATAGGGAAACGAATTGACGGCTTTAAAATTTTTGATGCTTCTGATATTAAGGATGAATTTATCGAAAAACATAAGGTTCAGGAAGTTATTATTTCTATTCAAAGCATAGAATCGAGTAAACTACTAGAAATTACAGATCTTTTTCTGAACTACGATATAGAGGTCAAGATGGTGCCGCCGATATCGAAATGGATGGAAGGAAATTTGGAAGCAAACCAAATCAAACAAGTTGAGATTGATGACTTGCTAGGTCGGAGTCAGATTGTGATTGACAACCCGATTGTAAAAAAAGAAGTAAAAGACAGAGTTGTACTTGTAACAGGTGCAGCGGGGTCTATTGGAGGCGAAATCACAAAGCAATTGGCGCGGCATGAACTCAAGCAACTTGTGCTGGTAGATCAGGCCGAATCTTCATTGTATGATTTACAGCAAGAGCTTATCCAAACGGGCTTCACGGACTTTGTTGCTTTGGTTGCGGATGTGCGCGACAAGAAAAGAATGTCGGATATTTTTGAGGCCTATAAGCCAGAGAAGGTCTTCCATGCGGCGGCCTACAAACATGTGCCATTGATGGAACAGAGCCCTTATGAGGCCATAAAAATTAATATTTGTGGCACCAAAACCATTGCCGATTTGGCTATTCAACATCAGGTTGATAGGTTTGTGATGGTTTCTACCGACAAAGCCGTGAACCCGACCAATGTGATGGGGGCAACAAAACGCGCTGCCGAACTGTATATCAGTTGTTTGAGCAACACGAAACCTCATACTAAATTTACGATCACACGCTTCGGAAATGTTTTAGGATCAAATGGTTCGGTTATTCCTTTGTTCAAAAAACAAATTGAAAATGGAGGGCCATTAACGCTAACACATAAAGATGTTACGCGGTTTTTTATGACGATTCCCGAGGCCTGTAGTTTGGTTTTGGAAGCAGGTACGATGGGCGTAGGTGGCGAAATTTATATTTTCGATATGGGGCGGGCAGTCAAGGTTTTTGATTTGGCAAAGCGCATGATTGCTCTATCGGGCTTTCGGTATCCGGAAGATATGGATATAAAGCTTACTGGACTTCGGCCGGGCGAAAAATTGTATGAAGAGCTATTGGCAAACAACGAAAATACCGTAAAAACCTACCACGAAAAAATAATGATTGCAAAAACGGCTCAACCCGACACCCAAACTATTTTGGACTGTGTAGATTGCCTTTGCACAAACAAAGAAGCCTTTTCGGATCATCAGTTGGTATCCAAATTAAAGGAACTAGTGCCAGAGTTTATTTCTCAAAATTCAATTTACGACCAATTAGACACGCTCAAAGTCTAATGCGCTATGTTGAGCTTTGGTGTGGATAAACGCTCAAAATTTATACACAAAAACACGACGTGTAAGCTATACTTAACAGATAGCGTCGAGGAACAACAAAGACAAAAAAAACACGATAAAATTGTAGGGGCAATCCCTTGCGCTTACCCAACGCCTTGCTGGCATGCAACTACAACAGACCTTTCACTCAATCGTTAGCGGCTTATTTTTGATGATCGGATATTTTGAATACATAAAGCGCATCATTTTCTCTGGTTGCAAAAGCACGATATTTTCGGTCTAACCTAAAATAAATAATATTCTCTGAATAAGGTTGTCGCTTTTTAAGACGTACAGATTTAAAATCGTTGTTTTCAATTTTTCGTTTAGCTTTTAAATATAAATCTGTCAATTGTCGTTTATAGAGATAAGCTAT
>JBMYYR010000088.1:0-3460 GCA_049609625.1 Flavobacteriales bacterium
ATAAATCTGGATAGTACTCTTCTGTTTTTACAGAACCAAAGCTGATGCGTTGGCGGTTAGATTGCGTATTCAAAGGACGAAGATTTTAGTATTATGAAAAATCGTGTAATTAAACACAAAAGGGTTTAGGACTTCTACGCTGTTGCGTGGAGTCCTAAACCTTAAATTTAAAGGGGGTAAGTAAATTACTTTAACTCAACCTCAGCTCCAGCTTCTTCTAATTGAGCTTTCAATGCTTCAGCTTCGTCTTTTGGTACACCTTCTTTGATTGGTGATGGTGCAGCATCTACAATTCCTTTAGCTTCTTTTAATCCTAAACCAGTTAATTCTTTAACTAATTTTACAACTGCAAGCTTAGATCCACCTGCTGCTTTAAGAACAACATCGAAGTCTGTTTTTTCTTCTGCTGCATCTCCACCACCTGCTGCTGGTCCTGCTACTGCTACTGCAGCTGCTGCTGGTTCGATTCCATGCTCCTCTTTAAGGATTTCTGCTAATTCGTTAACTTCTTTTACTGTTAGGTTAACTAATTGTTCTGCGAATTCTTTCAAATCTGCCATAATAATGATCTTTTGGTTGTTGGGTTAAACGATATTGGGTTTTGAGTGCGTACGAATTGAATGTTATTCAGCGCGTTCTGATAAGGTTTTAACAAGCCCTGAGAGCGTGTTTCCACCTGATTGAAGTGCAGAAATAACGTTTTTCGCTGGAGATTGTAACAATCCGATAACTTCGCCAATCAATTCTTCTTTCGATTTTAGGTTGACTAAGGTTTCTAATTGATCTGCTCCAACGTAGGTTGATTCATCTATCCAAGCTCCCTTGAATACAGGTTTATCAGCCGTGTTCTTTTTGGCAAAATCTTTAATGGTTTTTGCAGGAACATTTGCTGTCTCACAAACCATCATAGATGTATTACCTTTTAGAAGACCATAAAGATCTTCCATATCTTTGTCTACCGCTTCCATCGCTTTGCGAAGAAGGGTATTTTTTACAACTTGAATCTGGATACCGTTTTCGAAACACGTACGTCTTAAAGCACTTGTGTCTTCGGCGTTCATACCTTCGATATCAGCTAAGTAAATCGTCTTATTCGCTTCTAATACTTCAGCTAAGATGTCTACTTGTTCACGTTTTTGTTCTTTGGTCATTGCCATAGTGATCAGTTTTTAGAAGTGAGTTTATATTGATTTTGAATCGATGTTTACACCAGCGCTCATTGTTGATGAGATACTTACTGATTTTACATAAATTCCTTTTGCTGCGGTTGGCTTCAACTTCATGATGGTTGTAAGCACTTCGTCGGCATTTTCTGTTAGCTTTTTAGCATCAAAGGATACTCGTCCAACTGTTGTGTGGATGATTCCGTAGCGGTCAACTTTAAAGTCGATTTTACCACCTTTTACATCAGCAACAGCTTTTTTGATGTCCATAGTAACGGTTCCTGTTTTTGGGTTTGGCATCAATCCTCTAGGTCCTAAGATTCTACCGATTGGTCCAATTTTTCCCATACAAGAAGGCATCGTGATGATAACATCAACGTCTGTCCATCCGCCTTTGATTTTTGTGATGTACTCATCCAATCCTACGAAATCAGCTCCAGCTTCTTTAGCTTCTGCTTCTTTGTCGGGCGTACACAAAACCAATACAGTTTTGTTTTTACCAGTTCCGTGAGGTAGAGTTACACTTCCACGCACCATTTGATTTGCTTTTCTTGGGTCTACACCAAGTCTAACTGCTAAATCAACTGAAGCGTCGAATTTTGAAGTTGTGATGTCTTTCACAATTTCTACTGCTTCTCCTAAGCCATGCAACTTAGTGCTATCGAATTTAGATGCAGCTTCTTTTTGTTTTTTTGTTAAACGCGCCATGTTTTGTTTTTAAAAAATAATTTAGAAAGGACGTTCGCCGGCTACGGTTACACCCATCGATCTAGCTGTTCCAGCTACCATTGCCATTGCCGATTCTACTGTAAAACAGTTTAAATCTTGCATTTTGTCAGCTCCAATAGTTCGTACTTGATCCCAAGTTAAAGAAGCAACCTTCTTTCTGTTTGGTTCTGATGATCCGCTTTTCAATTTTGCGGCTTCTTTGATCTGCACTGCAACTGGTGGAGTTTTTACAATAAAGTCGAATGATTTATCCGAATATACCGTAATAACAACTGGTAATACTTTACCTGCTTTGTCTTGTGTTCTAGCATTAAACTGCTTACAGAACTCCATGATGTTCACCCCTTTCGCCCCTAATGCAGGTCCTACTGGTGGTGATGGATTGGCTGCTCCACCTTTAATTTGGAGCTTAATTAAGCCTGAGACTTCTTTTGCCATGTTTTGATTAATTTAATTGTCTTTTGATTAAGACTCTTTTTCAACTTGCATAAAATTGAGTTCCAAAGGTGTTTTTCTTCCGAAAATCTTAACCATAACTTGCAACTTTCTTTTCTCTTCGTTTATTCCTTCAATTTGACCAATAAACCCGTTAAAAGGGCCATCAGAAACTTTTACGGTTTCACCAACTACATAAGGTATGCCTACCAACTCTTCGTTTGAAGCGAGTTCGTCTACTTTTCCTAATATACGGTTTACCTCAGTCATTCTCAACGGAACAGGATCTCCGCCTTTTACAGCTCCTAAGAATCCTATCACGCCTGGAATCGTTTTAATAATATGCTCAATCTCACCTACTAATGCGGCTTCGATAAGCACATAGCCTGGATAGAAATTTCGTTCTTTAACGATTTTCTTTCCATTTCGTACCTGATATACTTTTTCTAAAGGCACAAGTACTTGGGCAACGTAATCTTCCATCTTTAGATGAGAGATTTCACGCTCAATATAGTCCTTAACCTTTAGTTCTTGACCTGATACGGATCTAACAACGTACCATCTTCTTTTTATTTCTGCCATTTTTTTCGCTCTTTTTGGTAGAGTTTAGGAAACGCCAAGAATTGGTTCGAGTAATAAATAAACACCCTTGTCCATTCCATAGACAAGTAATGCAAAGATGATCGTGGCTACAAAAACAACCATCGTACTACTTAGCAACTCATTGAAAGTTGGCCAAGTTACATGTTCTTTTAGTTCTTTAAATGAACTTTGAATATACTTTATCATCTTTAGGTACTTTTTATAAATTACTAAACACCTTACGGTGTTAGTGGTTTGTTGTTGAGTGCACGGGTAGGAAGATTCGAACTCCCATCAACGGTTTTGGAGACCGGCATGCTACCATTGCACCATACCCGTATAATTTAAGGAGTTCGAGTGATTCGAACTCCTTAAATATAATTGATTTCTCTTAAAGAATTTCTGTAATTTGCCCTGCTCCTACAGTTCGTCCACCTTCACGGATGGCAAAACGTAAACCAAGGTTTAGTGCTACTGGGCTGATAAGATCAACTGTAATAGTCAAGTTATCTCCAGGCATTACCATTTCTACGCCGTCAGGTAATCCAATT
>JBMYYR010000089.1:0-3433 GCA_049609625.1 Flavobacteriales bacterium
CACTCAGTCCTGAACAAAAAACCTATCAAATTTTTAAACGATACCTAAAAAAACAAGACTTGGAACAGCAGATAAGTCCAAACGCAAACCAATGGGTCGTTATTCCTGCAGAAGGCTGTGGTTTCTGCATCCGGAAAGCCACCGAGCTCTACGATACGCAGCCTTGGTTGCAAACTCAATTTATTACCAATAAAGCTTCTGATCATTGCTCTAAGTCAGATTTTATTTGCGATGGAGACAAGAGTTTTCTAAATCGATTGAATTTGGGTAATCAGTACAAACCCACAGTATTGCAAGTTACAGACTCGCTGCATATCAACATCTTCTACATCGGTGCCGAAAACTGGGAAGAGGCTTACAAAAAAGTTAAAGCGTTTGATAAAGGTTAGTTCTTGTTTGTTTTTGAACAAGAGAACTCAGTATGTTTACACCACTTTAGTGTATGGCCTCATTCATAAATTTTTGAGCGTTTACCTACAGTATTCGATATAGAGTCGTCAAAAAAAGTGTAGCCATTAGTTGATGTTTACCGTGTTTCCGCAGCCAGAATTGGCTCGATAAACTTTATGGCTAGAGGCTTTATAGGTATACGTACTCCCTTTCACTGTCTCTATTTGGATATAAGCATCTTCGCTGCAGCTCCATCTTGCCGTGCCGCCAGCAGATATCTCTGTTCCTCGATTTGTGCTATGGCTTGTCCCGACATAAATCGCGCTGCTGCCATTGTTGCGTAGTGTTACATCATTTTGTGCTTTAGAAGCCTGATAATTTGCCTCATTTTGTCTTTTTCTTCGCTCCAGGTCTTGATATTCTGGTGTAGCTTTAATAGAATCGTTATATCTTTTAGCTTCTGCCCACTCATCCTTTTCAGCTTGTATAGCTCTATCTTTTGCTTTTTTATAGTTTTTTTCAGCGTTTTGTTTTTCTGCAGAAGTTCGCCCATCTTGTTTTGCCTTCATCGCCACCAAATAATCTGTAATCAGTGTGTTCAAATTCTGACTTTGCAAAGCCCTGTGTTCCGCTCCATAAACTGCCCCACCAGACTTTAGTGCTTTCAATGCCAAGAGCTTCTCTTTTAATGTTGATTTTTTCTTAGCGGCATTTGCCGGAGGTGTGGCACCGTTTTTTATATACACTTTATAGATGTACTTAAACGAAGTGCCCTCATCATTCACACCTCCGATCACAAATGCATAATCGCCAATAGCCACAAAACCTTTGTTGTCTTTGGTGTTCAACAACATGCTTTCGTAGGGCGAGCCCACACACATTACGTTTTCCTCGGCAGCATCAAAATAGCTCAGCAACTTCCCTTTGTTGGCAGCATCTTTGTCGTTATCGTTTATGGCTGTTAGTTTAATACCTTCGCCTGTAGGCAAAAACGCTGTTTTAAACTTCACGATATAAGATAAATCTTTAATTACATAGGTGCCGTCTCCTTCATTATCTCTAACCGAATGATAGGCTTTGTACTGATCTGTGGTTGAAACAGTTTTAAATAAACTGGTTTGAGCACTTGCTGTTAGCATGCTGCTCATGGCAAAAATTGATACTAGTATTTTTTTCATTTTTGTTGTTTTTTTTAGAAAAAGGAGATGCTTGCAAACACAAGCATCTCCTTTTTGTATTAATAATTAGTGTTTGATAAATTTTTGAGTAGAAATTCCGTTTTGGATAGCGATTTTCAACACATACATGCCTTGTGGCAAACGCGAAACATCTACCTGTTGAGCAGTTGTATTCGCTAGTGATGTTACGATTTTGCCTGAAAAATCGATAATTTCAAGTCTTGTGATTTCTTCGTTGTCCAAATCAATAAACAATTCGTTTTGCACCGGGTTTGGATAAATGTTGAACTGTGCCAATTGATTTTCGTTCATTCCTATTGTTTGGTTAGAAATAGTAATGGTTGTCGTTCCCGTTATTCCAGAACCGTCATTGGCTGTGGCAACTACATCTACCGTTCCGTTGGATGTCGCTGTCAAAAGTCCATTCACATCAATACTCGCAGTACCTGTTCCGTTTACAACAGACCAAGTATAAGTATCGTCATCTGCGTTTACGGGAAATACTTCTGCAACCATTTGTAGTGTTCCTCCATTTGTAATAATTGAATTTGACCCAGCAAAACCTTCTACATTAATAGAATCAACAAATATTCCAGATCCAGGCCCTACAGTGATATCAATGATTTGACTCATTTCTAATTCGTATCTGCAGTTACCAGTATTTCCAACCCATGGACTCGCACCAGAACTTATCGTACCAGTAATTTCAAATAAAGAATGGTCAATAACTTCTGTACCAACCCCTTCAGATAATGGGTAATGTGCTACAACCCCACTTTCTAATCCAGTCAAGCATGCAGTCATGTTGTCCACCATCTCTTGTCCGTCTAAAACTCTATTCCAAATAGTCACATCTTTGATTTGACCCACAAAGGATGCTGATGTGCTAAAAGGACTTCCGATATTCAAATCGTCTGTATTGATAAAGGAGTTACCAACACCGTTGTTTTGAAGACTTTGTGGCACTCCATCTACCATTACTCCCCAGTCTCCAGTATTCAAATTCGCGGCTCCTACTATGTAATGCCACTGGTTGTCCGTTACTACTACTGACGAAATTCCCGAAGTTTTAAAGTTACCTGTTCCATCTCTTCCAGAAAAAGCAACTCTTCCATTGGCATCTACTCTTAAAATATATCCAGCATCATCTGCTCCATAATCAAGAACGATATTTCTAATTCCAGAACTTGATGCCGTTTTTATCCAAACTGCTACTGTAACTTCTTTGTCGATATCTCTTTCGCTATTACTCAGATTTATTTTATCGTTTCCATAGGACAGTGTGGCTGCAAAACCGTTTGTACCATATACATTATAAGACTTGTCGGCCGTTATTGCTCCAGTATTAAAAATTAAATTATTTCCGGTTCCTTGCACTGGTCCGTCTACAAAGCTATTATCTGAGTTATCTCTTAAGGCATATTGGTAACCAATTTGAGAACCTGATGTTGAGATTTGTACATTTTGTCCTGAGACAATTGTAGTTTGGGATGCACTTACAGGTAAGTCCGTCATTTGTGCCGAAGCTAAAAGTCCGCTGAAGGCAACCATTGAAAGTATAATTTTTTTCATGTTATATGTTTTTTGTTCTGATAATTTATTTTTTAACGAATCTTGAAGTAGTCATTCCTTTTTCAGTAGAAATTTGGATGGCATAAACTCCTTGAGAAAGATTAGAAACATCAATACTATTTCCGTTGATTTGCTTTTGACTTAAAAGAATTTTTCCAGAAAGATCAATGATATTGATTTGAGTGATTTGGTTTTCATTCAACTCAATAAACAATTCGTTTTTCACCGGGTTTGGATGAATGTTGAACTGTGCCAATTGATTTTCGTTCATTCCTATTGTTTGGTTAGAAATA
>JBMYYR010000090.1:0-3415 GCA_049609625.1 Flavobacteriales bacterium
AACATATTGACCCTGAACGTTTTAAGATTTTAATGAGCCACGACCCAAGCCATGTAGAAAAAATAGCTTTTCCTCACCAAATGCCGTTTGAATTGAGCTTGAGTGGTCATACACACGGCTTGCAATTTGGTATCGAAATTCCGGGTTGGTTTCAATGGAGTCCGGTGCAATATGTCTATAAATATTGGGCAGGAATGTATCAGAGAAATGGGCAGTTTCTTAATGTAAATCGAGGCTTTGGTTATCATGCCTATGCTGGCAGAACGGGTATTTGGCCCGAAATTTCTGTGCTTACTCTAAAAAGAAATTCAACCAGCGTCTAAATTTAATCGCTAACAGCAGAGTTCAATCCAGAGGCGACAGCCCCGACAGATTCATTGGTAATTAAACACGTATTCTAAAAAAAAACTTACCTTTAGCACAAAATTCAATTGGACCATGAGACGTTTTTTCACTTTTTGCTTTTTACTTTTTAGCTTGTCAGCTTTTGCTCAAAACGAAGCCGAACTCGGGCTTATAACCCGAATAAATGCCACCGATCTTGGGAGTCGGACTGGTTTGAATGGCTATCAGTTTGGATTTTTTTATCGGAAAATGATAACTGACAAATTAGCATTCGATACAGGGCTTTCGCTGAGAAAACAACGCCAACAAGCCAAAATTTTTGCTCCAATCAATGATGTTGACGTTCATTATATGACTGCGCCACTGGCTGGTCGATATTTTTTCAAAAAAAATCTCTACGCCCGCTTAGGACTCAATTTTGACATGCTGGTCAAAGCGCGCACAAGTACCGAAACTGTTGGAGGTTTCCAAAAAGCAGAAGATTATTACCATTATTTTCATCTGGGCGCAGCAATGGGCTTTGGTTATGTGATCAAAAACAAGGTTGATGTTCATGTTGAGTATACCTACGGGCTAAACAAAACCTTTGTTGAACCCAGCATTGCTAGCCACAACGAGACCAACGTCTACATTAGTTTAGGTTTGGGTTGGATTCTATATTCAGAATAGTTTGAAGACCGTCTATCGCATAAAACGCCTTTGGAAATGGCTATTTTTGGGCTCTGCATTAGGTATTGCCATACTCACATTTTTCTATTCGAGTTCGCTTATTTCGGAACTCAAAATTGAAGAAGCCAAACGCATAAAAATTTGGTCGAAAGCCCAAGAACGTGTAGCGAACCTACATGACGACTGTGCCGATGCTAAATGTAATCAGTTCGATTTATTGATTGAAATTTTGCAGAGCAACACCCATATTCCCATCATCATTCACAACGAAACCAAAGACGAAATTTCGCACTATTTGAATATTGATGGTCATCCGTCGGACAAAAAACTACGGGAAATGATGACAGAAATGGCCTCGGAACATCCTCCCATTTCGTCCAACGAAACCAAAAAAGACGATGTGTATGAACTCAAAATCTACTACACCACATCGACCCTAACCAATAGGTTGAAAATTTTACCCATTTTTCTGATTGCCACCTTTAGTTTTTTTGTTGCCCTAGCGTATTGGGCCTTCTCGGCCTCTCGAAAATCTGAACAAAGTTTGGTTTGGGCAGGTATGGCAAGAGAAACAGCACATCAAATCGGAACGCCATTGTCTTCTCTTTTAGGCTGGTTTGAGTTGTTGAAAATTCAAGCCTTGAGCGATCAAGAATTGGGCGAAATCCAGAAAGACCTCAACCGTCTTCAAGTTATCACAGATCGGTTCTCAAAAATAGGATCGCAACCTGGGTTGACCAAAGAAAATATTGTTCCTGTGGTTCGGAACGCCTATCAATACCTTAGAAAACGAGCTTCCAAAAAAATTGATTTTGATTTTCAATGTACTGAAGATGAGATTGTTGTAGAATCAAACAAAGTGTTGATTTCATGGGTTATCGAAAATCTGATTCGCAATGCCATTGACGCCATCCAAGGCAAAGGTCAAATTTCTGTCCACCTCTTTACCAACAAAACATCTGTTTATATCGACATTAGCGACAGCGGCAAAGGGATAAAATCTAGTGATTTTAACACCGTTTTTGAACCCGGATTTACAACCAAAACTCGAGGCTGGGGGCTTGGTTTATCTTTGGTCAAACGTATCATCGCTTCCTATCATCAAGGCGAAGTTTATGTTCTAAAATCTGAACTTAACATCGGCACAAGTTTCCGCGTCATTCTCAAAAAAGCCAACTAAACATGGCCGGACTTTATATCCACATTCCTTTTTGTAGGCATGCTTGCGCCTATTGCAATTTTCATTTTAGCACCAATTTGAGTCAGACCAAACCTTTGACTGAGGCTTTGGTTAAAGAATTGCGTGCTCGAAAAGACGAACTTCAAACACCTCTAAAAAGTGTGTATTTGGGTGGAGGAACGCCTTCTGTTTTGAGTTCGGAGGAATTACAGTTGATTTTCAATCAAGTTTTTGATGATTTTGAGTTTGATCAAAACTGCGAAATTACCATCGAAGTCAATCCTGAAGATCTGACAGCTTCTAAATTAGAATTTTGGAGCACACTTGGCATCAATCGACTGAGTATGGGAATCCAATCTTTTTTTAGTTCCGATTTAGACTATATGGGCAGAAAGCATTCTCCCAATCAAGCTTTGGAAGCTTTGAAGCTCATACAACAATCTGATTTTGAGAATTATAGCGTTGATTTAATTTATGGTTCGCCAACAAGTTCTGATGCTCAATGGAAAGCCAATTTAGAACAATTAGAAGCCTTTGATGTTCCGCATTTGTCTTGTTATGCTCTTACGGTTGAGCCAGAAACCAAACTAGAGTATCGGATAAAACGTAAAAAAGCCGTAGCCAATAAAGCCGATGACGCTGTCAGGCAATTCGAAATTTTACAAGATTGGGCAAGTACTCAAGGTTTTGAACATTATGAACTTTCTAATTTGGCAAAACCGAATCGCCGAGCCGTTCACAATTCAAATTATTGGTCTGGGAAACCTTACCTTGGCATTGGCCCAGGAGCGCATTCCTTTGATGGAAAGCATCGCCGCTGGAACATCGAAAATAATGGACTTTATATTAAAGGTATTTCTGAACACACAAATTATTTTGAAACTGAAACTTTAAGTCAAAAAGATGTGTTTAATGAGCAACTTATGCTTGGTTTAAGAACTCAAAAAGGATTGAATATCAATGATTTAAAATCAACATGTCCTCAATCAATATTTGAATCATTTTTGCAAAACATCAAACAAAAAATGGATAGTGGATTTGTTTTAGATGAACAAAACTTAAAAATTCATCCTAAGTTTTGGATGCGTTCTGATGGTTTGATTTCTGATTTATTTTGGGTTTAGTTTTAACCTTACGTGAGCTCGATGTAAGGAAATTACTTAATCTTTTTTGTTAGAACCTAAATGGTTTTGTAGAACCCTGACCTATTTTTAAAAGGCA
>JBMYYR010000091.1:0-3336 GCA_049609625.1 Flavobacteriales bacterium
CAATACTCGCAGTACCTGTTCCGTTCGTAACCGACCAAGTGTAGCTTGCATCATCTGCATTGGCAGGCAAAACTGCTGCTTCCATTTGTAATGTACCTCCATCAGCTGTAATAGTAGACACTCCGCCTTGTCCTTGAACATTGATTGAATTGACCAAAACAGTTCCTGAACAATTCAAGCTAAAACTTGCTCCAGCATCAATATTTGTCCAGTTTGTTGTACTATATGCCACATCATCTACTTGTATGCAAGTCAGGTTGGGGTTGTTAGTAGAAACAAACCCAATTGCACCGTTGTCTCCGATGTTGGTATTGTTTCCATTTGCAATATTTAATGCCGTTAAATTATTATTGGAAGCTACAAAAGTTATTAAATTGGAGTTGTTAGATACATCAAGATCCGTCAATACATTATTATTACATCTAAGAATCTCAAGTAGTGTGTTATTCGATAAATCTAAACTAGATATGGAATTGTTATGGCATCTGAAGCTTTCAAGAAGGTTGTTGTTGGTAACATCTAAGCTACTTATCGAATTGAATTGACAAAAAAGTCTATCTAAATTAATATTGCTAGAAACATCCAAACTTGTAATTGAGTTATTATTACATGTTAGATTGGTCAGGTTGACGTTATTAGAAACATCTAAACTTGTTAAAGAATTTCCATGACAAAGTAGATCTGTAATAGCTGTAAATTCTTCAATTCCTGTTAGATCCGAAATAGACATGTTATTGCAATTAATTGTTCCGCTAAAACCACTTGCCTCACTACATTGAATTTCTGTATCTCCATTGGTGTTGATAGCTGCATTTCCAACTAAATAAGCTTTAAAGTTGGCATCTGGAATATTTACGGTGCAAGGTGTTGATGAACAGTTGTCGCTATAACTTGCTACGGCATCTACTCTCCAATAATAGCTGTCAGGGGTATATCCAACATCTTTTTGGATACACGTTAGATTGGGGTTATTTAATGCCCAAACGGTGGCATACGCCCCGCCGTCCATATTGGTATTGTTTCCATTCGCAAGATTTAAGTTTGTCAATTGATTATCACTGCACGATATATTAGTTAAAGAAGAGTTAGCAGAAATATCTATACTGGTTAGTTGATTGTTATTACAATACAATTCTTCTAAACTACTATTGGTAGATACATCCAATGAACTAATTTGATTGTTGTAACATTCAATATATTCTAAATTTGTACAATTAGTTAAATTTAAGATAGCCAGTTGATTATTATCGCAAAGCACACTAGTTAATGCAGTATTATTAGATAAATCTAAGTTTGTTATCATATTATCATCACAAACTAAATATGATAGTGCAATGTTAGAAGATACATCTAAAGTTGTCAATTGATTATTAGCACACAATAATGTTGGTATATTAGTAAAAGCTTCTATACCTGTTAGGTCAGATATGGACTGGGAATTGACGTTGATCGCAGCAAAATACCCAGAAGCTTCACTTGTTTGAATTTCTGTATCTCCGTTGGTATTTATTGAAGCGTTTCCAACTAAGGCAGCTTTAAAATTAGCATCTGGAATGTTTACATTTTGAGCATTTGCAGCAATAGCCATGGTGGCAATTGCTATAAAAGAAAATAGTGTTTTTTTCATCTTGTGATTGTTTTAAATTAATAATGAACCACAAATTTGAGCTATTTTAAGGCTCTATTTCAGATTTTGAAACAACCATTCTTGCCGTTTACAATTCTATTTCTGCCACCTCAAACCATTTCTGCCATTTACCCGACTATTTCTGCCAAATACAAATGCTAGTTGCTGATTTTGAGTGAGTTATAAAAAATGTATTTTACAATGAAAGTACTGCTCCGAATCTCTCTTTATAAAGTTTTTGTAGATGAGAGGTGTTTTTTAGCCCTACGTTTTTGCTTAATTGATGCAAAGACGCCGCTTTGTTTTGCTCCACCAAAGTGCGTACGTGCAGTAATTTGATTTCTCGAATAAATTGATTGGGCGTTAGGCCTGATGTTGCCTTTAGTTTTCGATATAAGGTACGTTCGGTTAGCTGCAGAGCTTCCACCAAATCGGGCACACCAAACATAGAATTGGCTATATTTTTTTCAACAATAGCTCTACTTTTTAGAATCAATTCGCTTTCTTCAACGTCTTCTTCCTCTAATTCTACGTTTTGAACATCAATTTCTTGGCGAAATGCCATTCGGCTTTTTGCGTTGGCCAACGAGTTTTGCAAACGATACAATAATTCTTGTTCAATAAATGGTTTGGTTAAATAATCGTCAATACCCAAAGCCAATACATTTAGCTTACTTTGCACATCGGCTCTTGCGGTTATAACCAAAATAGGGAAGGTATATTGCTCTTCCTTCAAGCGTTCTATGAGCTCATACCCATCCATTTTTGGCATCATATAATCTGTTACCAAAGCATCAACGGTGTGGTGTTTTAGCAATTCCAAGGCTTCTTCGCCATTGCCAGCTTCAATAAGGTTATAGTCTGTTAGAATAGAATTCAAATATTCTCTCATTTCAACATTGTCTTCTACCAACAAAACGGTTGGTTTTCCTGAATCTATTTCAATGTCAGTCTGCCGCAATGGTTTTTCAATTGTTGCCTTTGCTTTGGGCAAGCTAATGCTAAATGTTGTTCCTTTTTCTTTGTTTTGAGTTGCTTTTATCTTCCCTTTTAGTAGCTGAACGACCTCTTTGCAAAACGCTAAACCTATGCCGCTTCCGCTGGCCTTGTTGATGTCGTTATCGACTTGATAAAATCGATTAAATATTTTGGTTTCTTCGCCCAAAGCGAGCCCTATACCATCGTCAATGATGTTGAGGTTTAGCTTGTCGTTAGTTTCTGTAATAGAAATAGTTACACAACCTCCTACAGGCGTGTATTTGGCGGCATTGACCAAAATATTGCCCATTACTCTTTCAAAATAAAGTTTATCTACCTCCACATAAATTGGTCTATTCGGAGCATGATATTCAAACCTAATATCACGCTCTTCAAACACCGATTTGAAGGCTTCATATTGTTTCTGAATGAGTTGATTGATGGCAAACTGCTCCCAATGCAATGTTAGGGTATTTGTTTCGGCCTTGCTAACATCAATAATGTCATTAATCAGGTTTTCAATTTTATTGGAGTTGGTCAGAATTTTATCTGCTTTTTGATGAATTTCAGGTAGTTTATCTGTTTTTTTGATGCCACTCACATGTCCTTTTATCAGGGTAAGTGGGGTTCTAAGTTCATGGGTAATGTTTACAAAAAAATGGGTCTGAAACTCATTTAATTCTCTCAATTCGCTGGCTTGCTGCTCAATTTTGATGTTATCTTTTTCAATT
>JBMYYR010000092.1:0-3332 GCA_049609625.1 Flavobacteriales bacterium
ACGTCCTAATGGACACAGGATTTTAAGTCCTGCGTGTCTACCAATTCCACCACTCGGGCATCATAACTTGTATGATGATGTGATGTGTATAGCGTTTCTATACTTGTACCTCGGACGGGACTTGAACCCGTACGTCCTAATGGACACAGGATTTTAAGTCCTGCGTGTCTACCAATTCCACCACTCAGGCAGCTTTATTTGCATCGAAAAGAAGGTTAATCTTTTTCTTTGCGAGTGCAAATATAATTGAGATTTTAGGATATACAAAACTAAACAAGAAAAAAAGTAAAAATTATTTTTGATGATATTTACTCCTTAAAGAAAATACATCTAAACAATTGATTATATTTACTTTACACCAATCATTTTTTTAATCTGACTTAACTTCATCAAGGCTTCAAGTGGCGTTAGCGTATTGATGTCCACTTGTTCGAGTTCATTTTTGATGTTCATAAGCGACGGATCGTCGAGTTGAAAGAAACTAAGCTGTACGCCATCGTGTTCTTTTTGGTTGGATGCCAAAGCCATTTTGTTGTTATCTTTGGTTCGCAAAGCTTCCAAATCTGCAAGAATAGCCGAGGCACGTTCGGTTAGCGCTTTGGGCATGCCCGCCATTTTGGCTACATGAATTCCGAAGCTATGCTCGCTTCCGCCGACTTGCAAAGTCCTGATAAAAATAATTTTTTGCTTATGTTCTCTTACCCCAACATTATAATTTTTTATACGTTCAAACTGACTTTGCATATCGTTCAATTCATGATAATGTGTTGCAAAGAGCGTTTTTGCTTTACTCGCATGTTCGTGCAAATATTCGGCAATAGCCCAGGCGATAGAAACACCATCATAAGTAGACGTTCCCCGACCAATTTCATCGAGCAAAACCAAACTTCGGGCGCTCAAATTGTTGAGAATAGAAGCCGTTTCGTTCATTTCGACCATAAAGGTGGATTCGCCCAAAGAGATATTATCCGAAGCACCAACACGCGTAAACACCTTGTCTACCAAACCAATTTCGGCAGATTTTGCTGGCACAAAACAACCCATTTGCGCCATAATAACCAACAAAGCCGTTTGGCGTAGCAAAGCTGATTTACCCGACATATTTGGTCCGGTAATCATCATAATTTGCTGGTCTTCTCGATTGAGGTAGAGTGAGTTGGCAATATAACTTTCGCCCAAAGGCAAATGCTGTTCAATCACAGGATGCCGAGCTTCTTCGACGATCAAGTTATGACTTTCGTTCAACTCTGGCCGGCAATAATTGTGCTGCTCAGCCAAGCTCGAAAACGTAGAAAGCACATCGAGCTGAGCGATACCTTTAGCATTCAGTTGAATGGCGTCGATATGCTTACTGAGCTCAAGAAGAAGCTCGTTAAACAATTGATTTTCAATCTCTTTTATTTTAGCTTGAGCTGATAAAATCTTTTGCTCAAGCACTTTTAATTCTTCAGTAATATACCGCTCGGCATTGACCAAGGTTTGCTTTCTGTGCCAATGTTCAGGAACTTTATCTTTGTGCGCATGCCTAACTTCGATATAATACCCGAACACATTATTAAAGGCGATTTTCAGCTTAGAAATACCTGTTTTTTCGGCCTCTTGAGCGCAAAGATCGTCGAGATGAACTTGCGCATTGACGGCAATCGATTTATAATCATCCAACTCAGGCAAAACGCCAGATTTAAACAACTGACCTTTGGCAATATTCACTGGCGCATCCTCTCGTAACTTACAGTCTACAAGATCTATAAGACTTAGACAGGGTTTGAGCTGTTCGCCAATATCCATCAAACTTTTAGAGCCGCTCGCTTTAGTTAGATTTTGGATAGGTTGGATGAAGCGCAGACTATTTTTGAGCTGTACGACTTCTCTCGGATTGATTCGTGTGGTTGCAATTTTGGATGCCAAACGCTCTAAATCACCAATTTGAGCAATAGATTGATCTATTTTTTGTTTGTCTTCATCTGTTTTCAAAAAATAATCAACAACCTCCAATCGGTCGTCAATCTGTTTTTTATTTTTTAAAGGAAACGCCAACCAGCGTTTCAGTAATCGGCTTCCGAGCGCAGATTTACAGTCGTCTAGCACCGAAATTAACGAAATTCCATCGTTGTGTCTGGTATTAAACAATTCCAAATTTCGGATGGTAAATCGATCCATCCAAAGTACTTGGTCGCGCTCAATTCGATTGATGGTCGACACATGTTTTAGCTCTTTGTGTTGAGTTTCCTCAAGGTATTGCATGATAGATCCGGCGGCAATACAAGCCAACTTCTCTTCTTCTAAACCAAATCCTTTCAGTGAGTTAGTCTCAAAATGTTTGATGAGTTTTTCATAAGTGAAATCATAATCATACACCCAATCTTCCATCTTAAAACAATAATAATCATCTTTAAAAAGGTGATGAAATTGCTCTTTTTTCTGTTTTTGAAAAATAATTTCGGCAGGCTCAAAATTCCGAATCAACTGATCGATATAATCGAAACCACCTTGAGCGGCGTAAAATTCGCCTGTACTGACATCTAAAAATGAAATTCCAGCTTCTGTTTTTTCAAAATGAATGGAAGCCAAAAAAGTATTGTTTTTAGCATCTAAGGTTTTATCATTGTATGACACACCTGGCGTAACCAACTCAGTAACACCACGTTTTACAATTTTTTTGGTTTGTTTCGGATCTTCTAATTGTTCGCAAATAGCAACCCTCTGTCCTGCTCTTACCAATTTTGGCAAATAGGTATCTAACGAATGATGCGGAAAACCAGCCAACTCGTCATTAGAACCTCCATTTGAACGCCGCGTCAGTACAATATTCAAAATTTTGGACGCTTTTATGGCATCTGCACCAAAGGTTTCATAAAAATCGCCCACCCGAAACAGCAAAATAGCATCAGGATATTTAGTTTTGATGGCATTATATTGCTTCATCAAAGGCGTAACTTTCTTAGGTTTTTGGGTGGATGTTTTAGCCAAGATTTAAACTATTTTTTTGTGAAAACAGACTCACAATCAGGTAGATAAAGAATTTCCTACTAACACTTCATGCGGTGTGTCCGGATTGAATACGGAGATTATACTTGCGCAAATTTAAGAATTTATGATTGGTTTGAAAAAGATTTTGATAGCAAAACATTAGACTATCAATTCCTAGACTTAACCCCAAACGTCAATCGGAAAAGTGTGCAAAAAGTACTAATCAACAAGATTGAAATTCATCTATCCCCCTGATTTTAAATGATTTATACTCTTATGTTTTTTTGTAGTAAAATATTAATTTGATTGTCTCTGCTACATTCAAAAGAGTGTCAATTGTTTATTTACACTTTCTTTAATCA
>JBMYYR010000093.1:0-3320 GCA_049609625.1 Flavobacteriales bacterium
CCGCAGAAAACTCGACATACTTAATGCTCAGACATAGGTGTTATAAAAAATCTCTTCAAGATCTTCTTGACCATCTTTTCTTTCATAGATTTGCGCAATATACTGAGGTGGCTTAACTTTGCGGATTAGCAAGAAGAAGACATTACCCATTTTTTTGATTCGGAATAGCTTTCGATTACAGGATTTAACTTACTATATACCAATATTTTGAACGCATTATCTCATCCAGATTACGAACTTATTGTCGGGCTCGAAGTGCATCTTCAGCTCAAAACCAAAACCAAAGCCTATTGTGCCGACCCTTACGAGTATGGACATGAAGCCAATACGCAGGTTTCGCCCATTAGTTTGGGGCATCCAGGGACTTTGCCTGTGCCAAACAAAGTGGTTATAGAGCAGGCTATTCGATTGGGAATTGCCACCAATTCGAGCATCAGATCGTATAATTCTTATGCCAGAAAAAATTATTTCTACGCCGATTTGCCCAAAGGCTATCAAATTACTCAAGACCTCACGCCTATTTGTAATGAAGGTTTTCTTGATGTAGAAAACGCTGAGGGTGAAACTATTAGAATTGGAATTACTCGAATTCACATGGAAGAAGATTCGGGGAAAAGTATCCACGACATCGATCCTTTTGATAGCTTGATTGATCTAAACAGAGCGGGTGTACCTTTGCTCGAAATTGTATCCGAACCAGATATTCGTTCGGTTGAGGAGGCTTATAATTATTTGGCAGAAATCAGAAAATTGGTTCAATATCTTGATATTTGTGATGGCAACTTGGAGGAAGGTTCTATGCGTTGCGATGCCAATATTTCGGTCAGAAAAAAAGGCGAAACGGCTTTGCGAAATCGTGTTGAGGTTAAAAACATGAACTCCCTTCGGAATGTTCAGAAAGCTATTCTTCACGAAGCCAACCGACAAATTGAAGTCTATGAACATCAGGGCGAAGTAGATCAAGAAACACGAAGTTTTGACGCCAATACAAGCTCAACTTTTGTGATGAGGTCGAAAGAAGATGCACACGATTATCGCTATTTTCCTGAGCCAGACATCATGCCCGTTATTGTCCGACAGGAAGATATTGACGCCGTGAAAAGCACCATGCCAACGCTGCCAAAAGCACTTTTTGAGCATTATACTCAACACTGTAAACTGTCGGCTTATGATGCCAATATTTTGACTGAAGAGAAATCGATTGCACTTTATTTTAACGCACTTATTGAACATACAAGTCATTATAAATCAGCTTGTAACTATCTAATGGGCTCGGTGAAATCTTACCTAAACGAAAAGGCAATTCCGATTGAAGAATTTCCTGTTTCGCCAGCCAAACTTGCCGAAATGGTGAATTTGATTGAAGAAGGTAAATTTAGTCATACGGCAGCTGCACAACAGTTAGTTCCAGCATTGATTCATCAGGCGGAAGCCGATGTGATGAGCTTGGCAAAAGACTTAAATATACTTCAGGATAGCGACGAAGATTCTCTAAAAGAATTGATTTCGGACATCATAAAATCTATGCCAGACGAAGCTGAACGCTTCCGTTCTGGAGAAAAAAAACTACAAGGTTTGTTTATGGGGAAAATTATGAAAGCCTCAAAAGGAAAAGCAGATCCAAGACTTAGCGCAAAATTACTTAATCAACTATTAAACTAAATTATGAAAAAAACGATTGCTTTTGCAGCTCTAATCCTCGGCATTGGATTTAGCTCATGCGACTCAAAAGACGCCAAACCAACAGGAACTAACGTAACTGTAGAAATTGAAGGTTTGGATACGGTTATTGTTTCAGAAATTCATCCTCAAGAGGCTGTTGCTGTAGATACCGTTCTGTTTACCAACGGAAAAGCCAATATTAAGCTTGATGTTGAAGCGGCTGGCTTCTATTCTTTGGTGTTTAATGACAAAACATCGAGCACACTTTTTATCGATAAATTAGATCAAATTGTGATTAAACTCGATACGGTAAATCCAGATCAAATGTATGATATTGAAGGTTCTCAAGCATCGAGAGATGTTGAAGAATTATTTTCTTATCAGAATAGATATTCTAAAAGTTTAAATCGCTTAGCGGTTCAGGCTCAGGGTGCTAGTCAAGGAAAAATAGATACCTTGTTGCAGTATAAGAATCTATTAGACAGTGAGTTTAAAGCTAAAATAAGTCAATTCATCGAAACCAAAACCAGTTCGCCAGCAGCACTACTTGCGCTTTTTCAAGGTACTGGACAGCAATTGATTTTTGATTTATACCGAGACTACGCCATCTATCAAGAAGTGCACGATAGTGTGGAAGCAAAATATCCTGATTTTAAAGATCATTTGGCTTTTATTAAACAAAATCTCGACCGCACCATAGCCAAAGATTTCAATTTGCCAACGGTCGATGGAAAACAAGTTCAACTTTCAGATTATGCTGGTAAATGGCTCGTAATCAACATCTGGGCATCTTGGGAACAAGGCAGCAGAGACCTCAACAAAATTATTGCTCAGGTGGCTAAAGATTTTCCTGAAACCAAATTTGTTTCTATTGCTTTGGATGGCAAAGAAGATCAAAAAAATCCTAAAACCGATTGGCAAAACGCCATAAAAGAAGACAAGTTGACGTCTTCAAACTGGACCCATTTATCGGATTTGTTGGGTACAAAATCAAGTATTATTTCACTCTATGAATTTAATAGTATTCCACAACTTTTTATCATCAATCCAGAAGGGCGTATTGTTGCTCGAAACTTGATGGAAAGCGACCTAAGAAACCTATTGAATCAAAACAAAAAATAGCACAACAAATTGATAGTCAACGACATTAAACACATTTATTTTGCTTCGGACTTTCATCTTGGTGCGCCAAATTATGCTGAAAGTCTGAAAAGAGAAAAAAAAGTAGTGCGTTGGCTACAACACATTCAAGACCACGTTGATGTGCTCTATTTGGTGGGCGACATCTGGGATTTTTGGTTTGAATATAAACGGGCAGTACCCAAAGGTTACACCAGACTTTTGGGCAAACTTGCCGAGTTGTCGGATGCTGGCGTAGAGATTCATTTCTTTACAGGAAATCATGATATGTGGACCTTTGGTTACCTCGAAAAAGAATTGGGTATTCAGGTGCATCGCGAACCTATCGAAGTCAGTTATTTTGGCAAAAATTACCAAATCGGTCATGGTGACGGATTAGGGCCTGGCGACAAAAAATATAAGTTTCTAAAACGTTTTTTTGCCAGCGGATTTTGTCAATGGCTTTTGGGACGAACACACCCAAATTTCTCTTTAGGTATCGGTGAATATTTTTCTACAAAAAGCCGAATTGTGAACAC
>JBMYYR010000094.1:0-3213 GCA_049609625.1 Flavobacteriales bacterium
AATGGTTGGTTATCAAGATGTTGGATGATTTTGGTGGGGTGCGAAAGTTGAGTTAGTATCAGATAAAATTTAGCAAGGAGGCACTCTTAAAAACAAAAAAACCCTAACCACTCTTAAAAAAAAGAGCAATTAGGGTTTTTGCATTAATTTAATTCTGATATTACATCATACCCGGCATACCGCCACCCATTGGTGGGCCTGCAGGCATAGTTTCTTGTTCAGGGATGTTGATCAACACACACTCCGTCGTTAAGAACATACCAGCAACCGAAGCGGCGTTTTCTAAAGCAACACGGGTTACTTTTGTTGGATCGATGATTCCAGCTTCAAACATCTGAACATAAGTGTCATTTTTGGCATTATAACCAAAATCGTCTGAACCTTCTTTCACTTTGTTTATCACTACCGAACCTTCGCCACCAGCATTGGCAACAATCTGACGTAGAGGCTCTTCAATCGCTCTTTTCACGATCTGAACGCCAATTTCTTCATCTTCATTGTCCGTTTCAACCGTTGACAAGGCACTAGACGCACGAACAAGCGCAACGCCTCCTCCAGGAACAATACCTTCTTCAACAGCAGCACGTGTAGCGTGAAGGGCATCATCAATTCGATCTTTCTTTTCTTTCATTTCGATTTCAGAAGCTGCCCCAACATACATCACGGCAACACCTCCAGCGAGTTTTGCCATACGTTCTTGCAGTTTTTCTTTGTCGTAGTCCGAAGTTGAAGCTTCAAACTGCGCTTTGATTTGACTTACTCGACCTTTTATGTCAGCTTCAGCTCCAGCGCCATTCACAATTGTCGTATTGTCTTTGTCGATGTTTACTTTTTCGGCTGTTCCCAACAAATCAATAGTAGCGGTTTCTAACGAAAAGCCAGTTTCGGTCGAAATAACCGTTCCTCCTGTCAAAATAGCCAAATCTTCGAGCATGGCTTTTCGGCGATCTCCAAAACCTGGTGCTTTTACGGCTGCCACTTTTAGCGCTCCTCTAATTCTGTTCAGGACCAAAGTGGTAAGTGCTTCTCCATCAATATCTTCAGCGATAATCATCAAAGGTCTTCCAGACTGAGCAACAGGTTCAAGTACAGGAAGTAAGTCTTTCATGGTCGATATTTTTTGATCGTAAATCAAAATATATGGATTTTCAAGATCGGCTTCCATTTTTTCGGTGTTGGTTACAAAATAAGGCGAAATATAACCTCTGTCGAATTGCATTCCTTCCACAACATCAACCGTAGTTTCTGTTCCTTTGGCTTCTTCAACAGTTATAACGCCTTCTTTTCCAACTTTTTGCATCGCATCAGCAATAAATTTCCCGATAGAATTGTCGTTGTTAGCCGAAATAGAACCTACTTGTTCAATTTTATCATAGCTATCGCCAACCGTTTGCGATTGTGCTTTTAGGCTGTCGACCAATTTAGAAACCGCTTTGTCGATACCACGTTTCAAATCCATCGGATTTGCACCAGCGGTTACGTTTTTAAGTCCCGTGTTGATAATCGACTGAGCCAAAACCGTTGCCGTAGTGGTTCCATCACCAGCAATATCTGCTGTTTTTGATGCCACTTCTTTCACCATCGAAGCACCCATGTTTTCCAATTCGTCTTCGAGCTCAATTTCTCTAGCTACCGAAACCCCATCTTTTGTGATTTGCGGCGAACCAAACGATTTGCCAATAACTACATTTCTTCCTTTTGGGCCAAGGGTTACTTTTACGGCGTTTGCCAAAGCGTCTACTCCTGATTTGAGACCGTCTCTAGCCTCAACATCAAATTTTATTTGTTTTGCCATTATGTTTTCTTTTTTAGTTTTTGAATGTTATGGGACTCTTATAAAATCGCATAGATATCCGATTCTTTCATAATCAAATACTCTACACCTTTGATCGAAACTTCTGTCCCTCCGTACTTTCCGTACATTACTTTGTCGCCAACAGCAACGGTCATATCGTGATCTTTTGTTCCTTTTCCTACCGCAACCACTTCACCTTCTTGAGGCTTTTCTTTGGCTGCATCTGGAATGATGATTCCTGAAGCTGTTTTGGTTTCTGCTTCCGATGGGCGAACCAAAACACGTTCTCCTAATGGTTTTAATGTAAGTTCTGACATGTTTTTTTGGTTTTGAAAATTAATTTTTATCTGTGCTCCCTAAGTCAATTTGCGTACCACAGCTGTTTGTGTGTCAAAATGTCGTTTTTTGTATCAATCTTTCTAGCTATGTCTTTTTCTATTCTTAATTTTGGGCTTTAGTTTCGATTATGAAAAATCAAAATCAGGTTCAAATCTACAAATTTGGTGGCGCTTCGGTGAAAGAAGCCTCGTCTTTACGGCAAGTCGGACAAATTGTCAGCCAATCTGACAGTCCACAACTTCTTATTGTGGTTTCGGCGATGGGAAAAACGACCAATAAGCTCGAATCCATCATAAATCACTGTTTTCGGACAGGAGAAGTCAAGCTTGATGAAGTCCAAAGCTTAAAAAAAGAGCATGAAGACATCGTCAAAGCACTTGATTTAGCCTTAAGTTTAGATACATTTTTTGATGAGTTTAAACACTGTTGTTTATCGACTCCAAAAACACATTTTTCTTTTTATTACGATCAATGTATTGGTTTCGGAGAATTGATTTCTTCCACTATTTTAGCGTCTTATTTGGATAAAACACTCGGAAATACAGCTTTTTTGGATGTCAGAAATTTAATTCTAACAAATGACAAACACCAAAATGCAGAAGTGGATTGGGAGAAAACCAGAGCGGCGGTTTTGAGTCAAGATTGGAACAAATCAATTTTGGTTACACAAGGTTTTATTGCGCAAAGCAAATCAGGCAAACGAACCACTTTGGGTAGGGAAGGTTCCGATTTTTCGGCAGCCATTTTAGCTTCGGTTCTAAAGGTCAAAAAACTGACGATTTGGAAAGATGTCGATGGGTTTTTTAATGCCGATCCGCGCCGTTTTCCCGATGCGGTTCAATATCAAACCTTGCCTTACCGAGAAGCTATTGAATTGGCATATTACGGTGCAAGTGTGGTGCATCCCAAGACCATTCAACCGCTTCAGAAACACCATATTGATCTGTATGTGCGTTCGTTTTTAAATCCAGAAAAACCTGGAACAAAAATATCAGAACATGTTGATTTAAAACCAAATACATCATCTATTATTGTAAAAGATAACTTGTTTCTTCTCAGCCTTTCGACCAAAGATTTAT
>JBMYYR010000095.1:0-3119 GCA_049609625.1 Flavobacteriales bacterium
CGTTGGGAAATAGGAGAAGCCCTAAAAAAAATAGCAAAAGACGTAGAAGACAAGGTGTTGACTTCATCCGAAGTTGACCAAAATACCATGCGTTCTTACCTGTGTACACATGATATTCCGGATCCCGAATTGATGATAAGAACCAGTGGCGAAAGTCGTATTAGTAACTTTTTGCTTTGGCAAATGGCTTACACTGAACTGATTTTTCTTGAGAAATTTTGGCCAGAATTTACAAAAGCAGACCTTTTTTCGGCTGTAGAACAATTTAAAAGCAGAGAACGTCGGTTTGGAAAAACCAGCGAACAAATAAAAGAATAATTACATGTTGAAACCCTTTTTCTTAGGCCTAATATTGGTCTTGATAAGCACACCAAAACTGTACGCACAGTTCGATTTAGGAGGCCAAGAGCAAAACATAAACTATGCTCAACCCAAAACCTACACCATAGGAGGAATTAGTGTGGCGGGCGACAATGGGCTCGATCAAAGCGCCGTTTTGCTTTTGATTGGCGTTTCGGTGGGCGATGACCTCCAAGTGCCAGGGCCTGAAACCAGAGAAATTGTAAAAAAATTTTGGAAGCAAAACTTGTTCTCAGACGTTCAATTGTATGCCACCAAAATAGAAGGTAATCTTATCTTTTTGGAGCTGTATCTAGACGAACTTCCCAAACTTTCTAAGTTCGCCTTTAGAGGCATATCAAAATCTGAAGTGGATAAATTGAAAGAAAAATTAAACTTTCATAGAGGAAAAGTAATCAACAATAACCTGCTGGGAGAATCTAAACGAAAAGTAGTTAATCATTTTGTAGAAAAAGGATTTTTGGATGTCGATGTGGAAATAAAGTCTGTGGCAGACAGCACAATGCGAAAGGGTAGAACCTTAGATCTTATTATCAAGAAAGGCAAGCGAATTAAAATAAAATCAATAGAATTTGCAGGTGTTGAGAAATTTAAACACGCCAAATTACGTCGAAAAATGAAAGAGACGAAGGTTAAAAAGTTTTATAGGATTTTTAAATCTTCAAAATACATTGAACAAAAACTAGAAGAGGATAAGGCCAATATAATGGCCTTGTACAACGCCAACGGATACCGCGACGCACGTATTGTAAACCATACCATTAAGAGAAGTTCGAAAGGTTTAGTTGAAATCGATATGGAAATTTCGGAAGGCAATCAGTATTTTTTCAGAGACATCAATTGGGTGGGAAACACGAAATATAGCTCCGAAGAATTATCTAAAAGCCTCGGTATCAAGTCGGGAGATGTTTACGACGAAGCCTTGCTGAACGAACGCTTAGAATTTAGTTATGCCGGAACAGATATTAAATCACTTTACATGAATGATGGCTATTTGTTTTTTCAGCTCAATCCAGTCGAAGTATTGATAGAAGGCGATTCTATCGATTTTGAAATGCGGATGAACGAAGGCTCTCAGGCAGTTATCAGAAACGTAAGCGTAATAGGAAACGACAAAACGAAAGATAATGTGATTTTTAGAGAAATCAGAACAGTTCCGGGAGATTTATTCCGACGTTCAAACGTTATCCGAACGCAAGAAGTTTTGACAGGCTTGGGCTATTTCAATCCACAAAATATGGGCATTACGCCAAAACCCGATCAGGCTACAGGGATGGTTGACATCGAATACGCTGTAGAGGAGCAATCTACAGACCAAGTTCAGCTGCAAGGCGCCTTTGGAGCCAACAGATTTACAGGAACTTTGGGCTTGACCTTGAATAATTTCTCTATCGGAAATATGTTTAAAAAACAGGCTTGGAATCCCGTGCCTTCTGGCGATGGTCAAAAACTATCGCTCCAAATTTCATCAAACGGAACCTTCTACCAATCCTATTCACTGTCTTTTGTTGAGCCATGGCTCGGAGGAAAAAAACCAAACTCACTTTCGGTTAGCCTCAATCATTTTGTGTATGATTTGACCAACAACGGAAAAATTTCGAGCGTTGGCCTGTCGGTTGGTTTAGGAAAACGCCTAAAAGTACCAGATGATTATTTTACGCTAAGCCAAAGTATTGGTTTACAGAGATATAAGGTTCAGAATTATGAAATTGCTGAAGGCTTTGACGACGGCACATCCCATAATTTAAACTATCGATTGTCGTTGACAAGAAACTCGGTTTTTGAGCAGTTTTTTCCCACAAAAGGATCGACTTTTAGCCTGACGGGAGAATTTACGCCACCTTTTTCTATGCTGAATAACAAAGATTATTCACGCATTGATGCCCAAGAACGCTACAAATGGTTGGAATATTATAAAGTTAAATTTGCTGCCTCTTGGCACACACCAGTTGTCGGAAAAATGATTTTGAAAACTCATTTCGAGACTGCCGCTCTTTCAAGTTATGATGACGAAGTTGGCATACCACCATTTGAACGTTATCACATTGGTGGCGATGGTCTGAATACCGGAAGTCGATTTAATGGATCGGAATTTGTTGCACTTCGTGGCTACAACAATAGAAGTCTAAACCCTTATGCCAACACCAACACAGCGGCCTCGGCCTACCTGAAATATTACTTTGAAGCACGCTATCCTTTAGTCCGATCGCCACAGTCTACAATTTATGGTCTGGCTTTTGCAGAGGCGGGCAATGGCTTTGATGGATTCAAGTCGATGAACCTATATGATACGAAACGATCAGCAGGTGTCGGATTTAGAGTTATCATGCCAATGCTTGGTATTTTGGGTGTTGATTTTGCTCACGGATTTGATCCACTTTATGGTGAATCAGAAAAAAGTGGCTGGCAAACACACTTTATACTCGGGCAACAGTTCTAACCCTAAAAAACGATTACAGATGAAAAAATTAATCAGTGCTTTATTATTGCTTTTAAGCTTCCAAACATTTGGACAAAAGTTTTGTTATGTTGATTCTAAATACATCATGGAAGAAATTCCTGAATATGGTATTGCGATGGATCAGATAGACGAATTATCCAAAAAATGGCAAGGCGAATTACAGACCAAAAAAACTGAATTAGATGACTTGTTTCAGTATTTTCAGGCCGAATCTGCGCTCTTAACACCAGAGATGAAACGCACCCGAGAAGAAGAAATCATCAGAAAAGAAAAAGACCTCAAGGAGCTAAAACATTAT
>JBMYYR010000096.1:0-2941 GCA_049609625.1 Flavobacteriales bacterium
GCTATCGCTATGATTTTCATTTCTTTATTCACTATTGTTTGTTTTTTTTGAGTCCATCTGTTCGTTTCTCTCGGGTGTCTTGAAAAAAAGAAACGGAAACGAAGAAAATTCAAGACTTTCGGACAAGAAATCAACTTTACAACTCAAAAATTAAAATTAATTGTCAATTTACTCAGTCGACTAAAAAAACTTAGGTATTTTTGTTTATCAACACCGTTAATTAAAAACGCCGTTTATGAAGCTTTTTTTTAAAAACAAAAGACCACGACAATTTTCTTTACCCAAAAGGTATCACGACGAAAAAGCTGAGCGGCTTCACAACCTAAAAGCCCAGCATGGCTTGTTGGATGAACATGAGATTGATAAAAAACAACATCGTGCCAATCCGAGTTTTAAAGCCAAATGGAAAGCCAAGCAAAAAGACGCTGGCAGTGCGCCAAGCACCAATTTAAGGCTAGTTATTATTATCACTATCCTGCTCTTTGCCAGCTACTTTCTGTACACCAATCACTTTAGCGCATTACTCACAAATTATTTAAAGGCTTAGTTTTTGATGAACCATTTGTAGAACATCAGATTCAAAAATAAAACCAAAACAACCTTAGAACAACATATAACAACATATATTATGTCGGATAAATTTACCTCTGCACTCAAGCAAATTATTGAATTTAGTAAAACATTGGCCATCAAAAAAGGCCATCAGATGCTCGGCACAGAGCATTTCGTTATTGGTTTTTTTCAGGAAGGAAAATCAGACTTTCTATCACTACTCTACGATCAAAACATTGATTTTAGTCGGGTGATTAGCCAAATGAATCGACTAAATGACGCCGCCGATACGCCGATAGAATCTGATTCTAAATCAGGCATTGCGCTAAGCAAAATTGCAGAAAAAGCACTAAAAATGACGCTTTTAGAAGCAAAAGACATGCGCGATACTAAAATTCGCCCTATTCATCTATTCCTGAGCATCATTCGCAACAGCGACGATCCAGTTACCTTAATTTTACATAAACATTTCGGTATAAATTACACTAAATTTAAGAAAGAATACACCGAAGCTTTTGTTGAAGATGTCGAATCTTCGTTTGATCCGATGGATGCGTCTAAGGCCTCTGCTGGTGGACCATCTGGAAAAAAACCAGAGACCAACGCACAAAAAACACCTGTTCTTAATTCCTTTGGTCGAGACCTTTCGCAACTAGCCATAGAAGGCAAACTTGACCCTGTGGTTGGCCGGCAAGCCGAAATTGAGCGTGTATCTCAAATTCTGTCCAGAAGAAAAAAGAATAATCCAATTCTGATAGGCGAACCTGGCGTTGGAAAATCAGCTATTGCTGAAGGTTTAGCTTTGAGAATTGCAAATAAAAAAGTATCACAAGTCCTTTATAATAAACGAGTTGTGAGTGTAGACATCGCTTCTTTAGTTGCCGGCACAAAATACCGAGGTCAGTTTGAAGAGCGTATGAAAGCCTTAATGGCAGAGCTCGAAAAAAACCGAGATGTGATTTTGTTTATTGATGAAATTCACACCATGGTTGGTGCCGGAGGTTCGACAGGTTCTTTGGATGCATCCAATATTTTTAAACCCGCTTTGGCTCGCGGCGAAATTCAATGTGTTGGTGCAACAACCATCGATGAATATCGACAAAATATTGAAAAAGACGGCGCTTTGGAACGTCGATTTCAAAAAGTGATGATCAATCCGACCTCGAAAGAAGAAACCGTAACCATTCTTTCAAACATTAAAGACAGATATGAAGAACACCACACCGTGCGCTATACCCAAGAAGCTCTGGAAGCTTGTGTGAACCTCACGGCGCGCTATATTTCGGATCGACATCTGCCCGACAAAGCGATTGACGCCTTGGATGAAGTTGGCTCTCGGGTACATATTACGAACATAAAAATTCCTCAAGAAATCTTAGATCTTGAACAAGAAATAGAAAGCTTAACGACTAACAAACAAGAGTTTATCAACAGTCAACAGTACGAAGAAGCTGCCAAAGTTCGCGATCTTCAGGAACTGAAACAGAACACACTAAAAGAACAACGCTACGCCTGGCAGCAATCGATAACCGAAACCTATATCGACGTAACGGCCGATGATGTAGCCGATGTCGTTGCGATGATGAGTGGCGTGCCTGTTCAGCGAGTGATGGCCAAAGAAAATGAGAAACTAAAAGTTATGGCTAGTCTCCTGAAAGAGAAAGTTATAGGCCAAGACGAAGCCGTTGAAAAAATTGTAAAAGCCATTCAAAGAAATCGGGTCGGACTTAAAGATCCTAACAAGCCCATTGGTTCGTTTATTTTTTTGGGTACAACTGGTGTGGGAAAAACACAACTCGCCAAAGAACTTGCGCAACTACTTTTTGACTCTAGCGAATCGCTTATCCGTATTGATATGAGCGAATATATGGAGAAATTTGCTGTGTCGAGACTCGTTGGTGCGCCTCCGGGCTATATTGGCTACGAAGAAGGCGGCCAGCTGACCGAAAAAGTACGCCGTAAACCCTATTCTGTGGTGCTGCTAGATGAAATTGAAAAAGCACACCCCGATGTCTTTAACCTTCTACTTCAGGCACTTGATGATGGCCACATGACCGATAGTTTGGGCAGAAAAGTGGATTTCAAAAACACCATTATTATCATGACCTCTAATGTCGGAACGCGTCAATTGAAAGACTTTGGAACTGGTCTTGGTTTTGGGTCCAAAAACGAAAACGAAGGCTTGTCGGCCAACGAGCGTGGTGTGATTCAAAAAGCATTAAAACGAGCTTTTGCTCCCGAATTTTTGAATCGGATTGATGATGTTATCCTTTTCAATAGCTTGTCTAAAGATCATATTAAAGATATTATTGTTATCGAAATTGAACGACTTCAAAAACGTATCGAAGCCCTTGGTTTTGAACTGAAATTTAGTCCAAAAGCACTCGAT
>JBMYYR010000097.1:0-2777 GCA_049609625.1 Flavobacteriales bacterium
AGTCAGGCAGGTTGGCGAAATGCTCATTTAGCTACGGCTAAACTCCACTTTCGCCGCCTTGTGTAGCTTCAAAATCTTAATTCCCTTTCATTACAAAACCATTTCAGAATAAAGTCTAATACCTAATCAATCAATAACACATTCAAAATCAACTTTTCATGAAAAAAAACCAACTACTCTTACTCGGTTTTATTCTTATTATCAGTGCTTGTCGCACCAATGAACAATCAGTAGATTACGACATTCAAAAAACAGCGATTGAAGCAAACTCCATGGTCGTTTCTGCTCATCCTGAAGCAACAAAAGTTGGTGTAGCTATTCTCAAAAAAGGTGGAAATGCTGTTGATGCAGCTATTGCCGTTCAACTAGCTTTAGCCGTTGTTTACCCTAATGCTGGCAACTTAGGCGGTGGCGGTTTTATGATATTCAGGGATAAAAGTGGGCTTGTCAAAACCCTCGATTATCGCGAAAAAGCACCGCTGACAGCTACTCACGATATGTATTTGGACTCACTCGGAGAAGTAACGGACAAGAGTGTAGCAGGTCATTTGGCGGCTGGTGTTCCAGGTACAGTAGCTGGGCTTTTTGCCGCACACCAACACGCAAAATTAGATTTCAAAGAGTTGATACAACCAGCAATAGTTTTGGCAGAGCGTGGCTTCAAACTCACGCAGCAACAAGCCAATGGTTTGAATGAAAAACGTCCTGATTTTGTCAAACACAATACAACTCAGCCTATTTTGGTCAAAGAAAATGACTGGCAAAAAGACGATTTGTTGATTCAAAAAGACTTAGCTGAAACCCTCAAACGTATCCGTGATAATGGTCAAAAAGGCTTTTATGAAGGTCAAACGGCTGACTTAATTATCAAAGAAATGGCTGCTGGCGGTGGTATCATGACGCTGGAGGATTTGAAAAAGTACAAAGCAAAATGGCGTAAACCTGTTTCTTTTGATTATAAAAAATATAAAGTTCATTCGATGGCACCGCCTTCTAGTGGCGGTGTTGCATTAGCTCAATTGCTAGGTAGCATTGAGCCTTATCCAATTGCCGATTGGGGATTTCAATCTCCCAAAACAGTACATTTGATGGTCGAGGCAGAACGCAGAACTTATGCCGACCGAGCGAAACACTTGGGCGATGCAGATTTTTATGATGTTCCAACGGCATCTATCACTCAAAAGGAATATATCAAAGCGCGAATGTCTGATTTTGACGAAAGTCAAGCCACCAAAAGCAATGATATTGAAGGCGGTGAAGTGCCTACCGAGAGCGAAGAAACAACGCATTTGTCGATTGTTGATGCTAATGGAAATGCGGTTTCGATTACAACGACACTTAACTCTAGCTTTGGTTCTAAAGTTGTTGTTAGTGGTGCAGGTTTTCTGTTAAATAACGAAATGGATGACTTTAGTGCCAAGCCTGGTGTCCCAAATATTTATGGTTTGATTGGTGCAGAAGCAAATGCCGTTGCGCCCGAAAAACGAATGCTCAGTTCAATGACTCCGACAATTATCGAACGAGAAGGGAAGTTATTCATGGTAGTTGGTACGCCTGGCGGTTCGACCATTATTACTTCTGTTTTTCAGACTTTCGTGAATGTTGCAGAGTTTGGGATGACGATGAGTGAAGCGGTTCAAGCTAAGCGTTTTCATCATCAATGGCTTCCAGAAAAGGTTTTTTATGAAAAAAATGCCCTTTCTAGTAGCCTTGATTCTCTTCAAAAAATGGGACACACGCTTGAAGAACGTGATGCAATTGGGCGTGTAGATGCTATTTTGGTGCTTGAAAATGGTCAACTCGAAGGTGCAGCCGATACTAGAGGTGATGACCATGCAGCAGGGTTTTAATTTAAAAAATTTGAACCGCAGAACAGACGAACCGCAGAACAGATGAATGTAGAAGTAGCTACCGCTGTTTTTTGATACATTGCCATATATCCATAGGGTAAATGCTAGTTTCAGAGTTAAGCGCAGCGTCTCTGAAACTAGCGGTTGTTTTTTTGGATATATTAAAAACATTGATTCTTTATGATTTTATGTGATTTACCCAATCTTTAGGTTTTCTAAATTGCTTTAGGCTTCTAGTTTCTAGGTTTCTGCTACCGCTGTTTTCGTAACAGCGGTAGCAGAAACTAGTAGCGAGCAACCAGAATCTCAACTAGAATAAATTAAATACGATTTATAGATAACCACGTAAAATTATAAAGAACCAAAACATTTAACCAAACAATGAAAAAAATAATTCTTCAATCTCTTATACCAGAAGATGCGACGCAACTATTTGAGTTGGTTCATCGAGATAGAAAACATTTGGTAACTTACTTCCCTATTTCGACTTCTGCCATGAAAAGCCTAGCGACCACAGAGCAATATATTCAAAGCCTTAATCGAAAAACAGAAACTAAAATAGGTTATACTTTTGGTATTAAAACTCAAGAATCAGGTGATTTGATTGGTTTACTTTTTATAAAAAATATAGACTGGAGCGTTCCAAAAGCCGAAATTGCTTACTTTATAGACGCTCAGGTAAGCGGTAAAGGTATTATGACAAATGCCGTTCATTTGTTATTAAAATATAGTTTTGAGCAACTAAAAATGGAACGAATTTATGCGCGAATCGCACCCGAAAATATCGGAAGTCAACGCGTTGCTATCAATAATGGACTCCGATTAGAAGGTACAATGCGCAATGATTTTAGAACTAAATCAGGCAAGTTGTTAGATGTGTATTACTTTGGAATTTTGAAGGAAGAGTTTGAAGAACGAAAAAAGTAG
>JBMYYR010000098.1:0-2652 GCA_049609625.1 Flavobacteriales bacterium
GGATAATCGTTTTTTTAAAGGTACAAATGAAGATTTAACAGAAGCTCGTCAATTCAATGAAACGCCAATTTTGAGGAAGGATTTTGTAATAGATGAATACCAAATATTAGAAGCCAAATCAATAGGAGCATCGGCAATTTTGTTAATAGCGGAATGTTTGAGCCAAAAAAAATTGGGAGAATTGGCTACATTTGCCAAATCATTGGGCTTAGATGTTTTAATGGAAATTCATTCTGAAAAAGAATTAGAAAAATTACATAAAAATATCGACATCGTTGGTGTGAATAACAGAGATTTGACTACATTTGAGGTCAATATTCAAACCTCTATTGATTTGTTCAATATCATTCCTGATGATTTTGTTAAAATATCCGAAAGTGGTATTAGTAATCCTCAATCAATTATTCAACTTAAAGAAGTAGGCTTTCAGGGCTTTCTTATTGGAGAAGCGTTTATGAAAACGAAAGCCCCTGTAAAAGCTTGTCAAGCGTTCATTCAAGCTATTATGGACGTTCCTGTATAAGATATTTTGGATACTACCGAGAGTAGTGTATTCGTTAAAGTCCGCCGCGAGGTCGAAGCCGTGGCGGTACTTATTTCCTCCCTTTTTCTATTTTTTAAAATAAAACCAATGGAATTAATCATTAAAGTTTGCGGAATGCGCGAACCTTCTAACGTATTACAACTACAAGAGTTAGATATAGATTGGATGGGAATGATTTTTTTTAAAAAGTCAGCTCGGAATATAGAACAACCCATTTCTATAAAAAAAGAAACACCACGAGTTGGCGTTTTTGTTAATGAAAAATTGTCGATTATTTTCCAAAAAATAGAAGATTATAATTTAGACTTGGTGCAATTACACGGCGATGAAAGTGTTGATTTTTGTAGAAAAATAAAAGAAAACTTTAGAAGTGAGACAACAAGACCGCCCTTTGGACTACGAGAAGCGAGACAAGACGTGAAGCTATCAGAAGTGGCTAAAACATCTCGTTTCTCGCAATCCGAAGGACGGTCTCATATCCCGCTTCCAAAAAAAATCATCAAAGTATTTTCGGTTGGAAATGATTTTGATTTTTCTAGGTTAAAGCCTTACGAAGCGGTAGTTGATTATTTTTTATTTGATACAAAAGGAGAAAGTCGCGGAGGGAACGGCGTTGTATTCGATTGGGATATTTTAAAAAAATATAATAGCAATGTGCCTTTTTTGCTTAGCGGAGGCATTAGCGAGGATAGTGTTGAAGCTATAAAAGCTTTTCGACATCCAAAAATGATAGGTATTGACATCAATAGTCGGTTCGAGATTGAGCCAGCTTTTAAAGATATTAAAAAAATAAAAACGTTTATCCATGAGTTACGCAGTAAATAGTCAAGGATATTATGGTGAGTTTGGCGGTGCTTTTGTACCAGAAATGCTTCACGCGAATATAGAAGAGTTAAAATCGAAGTATTTAGACATCATGTATAATGCTGGTTTTCAGAAGGAATTTCAGAGTTTATTAAAAGATTATGTTGGTCGTCCTTCGCCTTTGTATTTTGCGAAGCGATTGTCAAAGCAGTATCAAACAAATATTTTTCTAAAAAGAGAAGACCTTAACCACACTGGTGCGCATAAGATTAACAATACTATCGGTCAAATTCTAGTAGCGCAACGATTGGGAAAAACTCGAATAATTGCAGAAACTGGAGCTGGTCAACATGGAGTTGCAACGGCAACGGTTTGTGCTTTGATGGGGTTGGAATGTATTGTCTATATGGGCGCGGTGGATATTGTTCGTCAAGCACCGAATGTATCTCGAATGAAGATGCTCGGAGCTAAAGTCATACCTGCCAAAAGTGGGAGTCAAACACTCAAAGATGCGACAAATGAAGCGATTCGAGATTGGATTAACAATCCTACAGATACGCATTATATCATTGGTTCTGTGGTTGGACCTCATCCTTATCCTGATATGGTGGCGCGTTTTCAGTCGGTGATTAGCGAAGAAATGAAATGGCAACTCAAGGAGCAAACTGGTTCCGAAAATCCTGATGCAATCATTGCTTGCGTTGGTGGTGGAAGTAATGCGGCAGGTGCTTATTATCATTACATGGATGAGCCTTCGGTGCGCTTGATAGCGGTTGAGGCGGCTGGTTTGGGTATTGATTCGGGTGAGTCAGCAGCAACAAGTGTACTCGGAACGAAGGGCGTGATTCATGGTAGTCGAACGCTTTTGATTCAAACACCTGATGGGCAAATTGTAGAACCTTATTCGATTTCAGCTGGTTTGGATTATCCTGGGATTGGACCTTTGCACGCACATTTGATTGATACGGGAAGAGCGGAAGCTGTGAGCATTACGGATGATGAAGCAATAAAAGCGGCTTTTGTTTTGACACGATTGGAGGGAGTTATTCCTGCACTCGAAACAGCACACGCTTTTGCAGCTTTGAAAAAAATGACGTTTGGAAAAAATGAAAATATCGTTGTGAATCTTTCTGGAAGAGGTGATAAGGATTTGGCAACTTTTGAGAAATACATGTGATTGAAGGATAGACCGCTTCGCTACGAGACCGCTTCGCTGAGAGAAAAGAGACTGCTTGACGTTTTAGCCTTTTGATGATTAAGGTGTTTTTTAAGGAAGGAGTAGGACTCCTCATCGTAATAAAAAT
>JBMYYR010000099.1:0-2477 GCA_049609625.1 Flavobacteriales bacterium
CGCAAGGTCTTAGTTCTTGATTAAGAATACGATCAAGTTATCCAAAATATCATAAATCAAACAAAATAGATTAAAACATCCACAATTTTTCATACTTTCGTCAAGCAAAAAAACAAAACGAAAACATTATGTTAAAAAAATGGATTATTGCCACACTTTTGGCAGCGACAATCATACCAAGTTCAGCCCTAAAAGCTGATGAAGGGATGTGGTTACCTCTTTTTCTGAATAGAAATTATGACGAGATGAAAGCGATGGGTCTCAACCTAACGCCGAGTCAGTTATACAGCATCAACAACTCGAGTTTGAAAGACGCGATTGTTAATTTTGGAGGCTTTTGTACGGGAGAAATTATTTCTGATCAAGGTCTTATTCTGACCAATCATCACTGTGGTTATGATGCCATTCAGAGTCATTCGACGCCAGAAAACAACATCTTAAGAGATGGATTTTGGGCGGCCGATCATCAGTCCGAAAAAACCAACGAAGGTCTTTTTGTTGAGTTTTTGATTCGAATGGATGATGTGTCGAAGCACATTTTGAGTCACGTGAATGACGATATGAGCGAAGAAGAGCGCCAAAAAGCCATTGCCGAAGCTATTGAAAAACAAGTTTCAGCGGTTGAAGAAGACGGTATGTACCGCGTAGAAATCAAAGAATTTTTTGATGGAAATGAGTATTATCAGTTTCAATATCAGCGTTTTGAAGACGTTCGTTTGGTAGGAACTCCACCAGAATCTATCGGAAAATATGGTGGCGATACCGACAACTGGATGTGGCCTCGCCAAACTGGAGATTTCGCTATGTTTCGAGTGTATTCGGCTCCAGACGGAAGCCCAGCAGCCTATTCTCCAGACAATGTACCATTGGCGCCAAGACATCATTTACCAGTTTCTCTAAAAGGTGTAAAACCAAATGATTTCGCAATGATTTGGGGTTATCCAGGCGGAACAGACCGCTATTTGAGCTCTTGGGGAATAGAACAAGCAATCGAAAAGCATAACCCAACAATTGTTGACATCCGACGTACAAAATTGGATATTTTGGACAAACACATGGCTGCCGATCCGGCGGTAAGATTACAATATGCTTCAAAATATGCTAATGTATCTAACTATTGGAAATATTTCTTGGGACAAACCAAAGGTTTAAAAAACTTAGATGTTAAAGCCAAAAAAGAAGCTATTGAAGCTGATTTTACCAATTGGGTAAACGCTGATGAGGCTCGAAAAGCAAAATATGGAGAAGCTCTTGACCTAATCAAAAAATCGTATGAACTTTCTGATCCTTTTGTAAAAGCTGAATTGTATTCGAGAGAAGCTGCACTTACGGCATCTGATGTGGTGTTGTTTGCTTTGAGAAGTAGTTTTATGTTCGATAAAGTACTCGACGAAAACACAAAAGCGGAACATCTACCGATGTATAAAAATGCTTTAAAAGAATCTGCCGAAGCCCATTTTAAAGATTATAACAAAGCTGCCGACATGGAAGTTTTCTATAAATTAATGGCAAAATACGACAAAGATATTTCTGATAATGACCTAAAGCCAGAGTTCTTTTCTAAAGTCAAAAAAGGCGATTTTAAAGCCTTTGCTAAAAAGGCGTATAGTAAGTCTATCTTTGTTGATGAATCGAAATTTAATGCCTTTTTGGAGAATCCAAGTGAAAAAGCATTAAAAAAAGATCCATTATTTGCTGTTCAAAAGACGGTTTATGAGCTTTATCAAAAGATTGGCGCTCAAGTAGAAAACGCCAACAACACCTCGGCAAAAGGAAATCGCTTGTTTGTTGATGGACTCCGAAAAATGAATCCATCGAAATTCTATTATCCAAATGCTAACTTCACCATGCGATGTACCTATGGAACCGTTGGTGGTTATGAGCCTCAAGATGGTGCTTACTATGACTATTTCACAACTCTAAATGGTGTGATGCAAAAAATGGATAATGACAATCCAGAGTTTGTCGTTCCAGATAAATTAGTTGAGTTATACAAAAACAAAGATTATGGTCAATATGCCGATGAAGATGGCGAATTGCGTGTTTGTTTTATTTCGAATAACGATATTACCGGAGGAAACTCAGGTTCGCCCGTTATCAACGCAGATGGCCATCTGATTGGTTGTGCTTTTGATGGAAACTGGGAAGCGATGAGCGGCGATATTGCCTTCGAAGACAAATTACAACGTACCATTTCAGTAGATATTCGCTATGTATTGTTTGTGATCGACAAACTTTCTGGCGCAAAACATATTGTTGATGAAATGACTTTGGTTAAGTAAAGAAATTCTTCAAAACAAAAGCCATAGCTGAATGTAATAGTTTAGTTATGGCTTTTTTTATTGAAAAGAGATTTGCAGACTTTTTTCTATTTTGATTCTTTTAAATCATTTTTTTTAAGGATAACAGGTGTTATTAAGAATTGAAACTGACACCAAAATTAGTGATTTTTCATACCTTTGCAACTCAATGAGTAT
>JBMYYR010000100.1:0-2404 GCA_049609625.1 Flavobacteriales bacterium
GTAAAAGAACTCGATGTAATCTGTTGAAGGAACAAAATCAAATTCGATAATGACCGCATTGTTCTGAGAACCACTAATGTTGTAGTCGTCCAAAGCGTCCTGCAAATTGGGATCCATGGCGTTGTCGGCCGATCCGCCTATTGGGAAACTGGCAGCGTCAGTTGCCCACATTGCTCCACCCGTACTCATCACAACTCCAGAAGAGTAGCCGATAAACGGATTGGCGGTGTTGGCGTCAGAAAAATAGCCAATTTGCGGCAGATCGCCCTGCGTAAGCGTAACATTAGAAATCTGTAAATCACCATTAGACAATACCTCATTAATAAGGTAATCAACCGTGTTGTAGGGCGCGGTAATGTCTGAGGTCATTTGTGCCTGTGTCTTGAGACCGAAAAAAGAAAGAGCTAAAAACAAGAGTGTGTTCTTGGTTTTCATAAGAAAAAAATTAAAAAGTTAGACATATAAGCAACAAAGGTAATACAATTTTAGAGAAGATAAAAATGCTGTCTTGATTTTTAGTGAAGCTTAAGTTGTTTTAAATCAGTTGATTATTCTTTTCTAATGGCTGGTATTGGATTTTGGACTTGTTTTTTTAGAATGTAAACGACACGGTTTTGAGTCTAATGTTCGGTTGAATGTTCAGTTGAATGTTGGATGAAATTCTCAATCAGTTGAGTGAAAACAGTATCAAAACCAAGTCCGTCGCCAGAGGTGATGGATCCTGTTGAAAGGACGTCGAAATTTGGATGGGTTTTGAGGACAAAATCTGCGCCGTAAGCACCTATTTCAGATTTGTCTAAGTCAGGAAAGGTATAGTTTGGATTTCCATTTAATCCTTTGGCTAGCAATGTAATACTTTCGTCTTGTGTTTCTATTTTATCTAATTCATCGCCAGAAAGTGGACGACCGTAACGCGCGCCTTTTTCTCCAAAAATAGTCCCGTTTTTTAGGTCCAATCCTTCATAAATCCAATGCTCTGCATTTCGAACTTCGTAAGGTGCGTAGGTGTGCATACCTGCATCGGTAAATTGATTGCCCAGTAAGCGATGTTCTGCTTTTTGGAAATGATGCCGCCACATGCCGCCGTAGTCGTTTAATTGATCTGAAAAATGTGTTAAATCTTTTCGGCATTCCATGGTTTTGTGGTCTTTATTCCACTTAATTTTCCAATAAATTTGATTACCACCCATGGAGATTAAATTAACTCCAGACTGTAGAATATCCTCAAGATTTTGATACATCGTTTCACTAAAATATTCGCAATGGCTTGCCAAAATAATCACATCCACGGACTCTAAAAGTGCTTTGTCGGTTTCGAGGGCATAATCGGCTAACAACAACGCTTGATGCTCTGTTTTGAAATAGCTGGCGATGTTTTGCTCGATCGGAATTTGCAGTTCAGGATTTGGTCTTTGGCTTGAAGCAAAATAGGTGGTTTTGTTTTCTAAAGCATTGATGTAGAGTGATTTTCCTCCCCACTGATTATAAGCCACCCAAGTGCTTAAAGGAAATAATACGGCGATTTTGGATGGCTTTCGTTGCTCTAAAAGAAAACTCCAAGATCGTGTTTCGGTTTCAGTCTGGAGGTCAATTTGGTAAAATCCACCTTCTAAATCCTCGTCGAGCACAAACTTAAAAGCGCTTGTCCACTGACAGCCAAATTCGGCTTGTGTATCTGTTAGTTCTTGTGTGTTAGCTTTCGTTTGAAAGCTCAAAATCGTGTCTTTTTGATGCTCGATGCCGTAAGGTCTCAAAACAGCGATGCTTTCGGCTTTGCTATGGATAAAAACATGAACCGTATCTTGAGCTCGATAAGCTAATTTATCGGTATAGACATCTAAAGTTGAACTCCTGTCGTAAGCTTCAGGCTTAAAACTTATCATGGACTGATTTCGATAGCTGTAATAATGAAAAAAAACAGCAATTAATCCAAATAAAAATAAGCTTAAAAAACTGAAAATCAGAAATTTAATCCATTGTTTTGTTTTCAATTTAAGCAAGGTCTTTTTTGGCGATATAATACCCCAGGTAAGCTGCAGGGAGATAGGCTAAGCCTAAATCTGCTAGTTTGTAATATAGAGGTGCGGTGCGGATTAATTGAGTCATATAAATACCTCCTATCAAGAAAAATCCACCATTGACAAAGCTGCCAATAATAAGTCCGGCGAGCACAGTAAGTGAATTTCTAAGCATAGGATGCATAAGCTTGTTTTTAGCTAAATTTTAGCTCCAAAGATATAAAAGTTTGTGGATTTGAATGTTTAGAGTGAATAACGTGAGTTCGATGTAAGGAAATAAGTAAGTGTTTTGAATATCAATTTTTTATTGAAATTGAGAAGGTTTGGAGTATCCCTTGACCTATTTTTAAAATGCATTAAAATCGTAACGAAACCTTAGAGAAATG
>JBMYYR010000101.1:0-2254 GCA_049609625.1 Flavobacteriales bacterium
GTTTTATATTTGGCTGGAATAGTAATTAATTTAGGAGAATATGTCTTTGCTAGTACTTGTTTGGTGACCGTTTTATACTTTGCAGGAATGACTTGAATTTTTGTTGAAGGAGCATCTTTCATCACTAAAAATGTATCTGGAACACAATTTTCGGATAATGTTACTCTAAGATATTCTTTTTCGTCATAGTAGTCAGAAGAAATTTCTAATGTTTTATAATAAAAAATAGACTCATCAATTGCCAATTCTACATTTTTAACCCAATTATAATTATCTTCCAATTGACTGATTTTGTCCAATTCATTCTTTTTTACTTCAATGTATTTGATTGTTCCGTCGGTCTGAGGAACTTCTATAATAGCATAAATTGGATTGACTAAATCTCTTGTAGCTTGTTCTAATGAGCTTTGAAGACTTTGCGCTTTTGTAAAATTAGATTGAAAAATCAAACATATTACAATTGCTAAGTACTGAAAGTTTAGCGTTTGAAAAAGGAGTTGTTTATTGGATTTCATTGTTTTTATTTTTATGAAAAATAAACTTGAACTAAATACATTGTATAACAACAGCTAATAAATATACGATTTATTTCTCAATAGCACTGTTAATTAAAAAAGCTGGGTGTATAACAAATTGTGGGAATGGTAGAAAATAACATTTGCGAAATCTAGGAGATTTGGCAAATGAACTGCGTGAAACAGATTTGCCAAATCTTTAAGATTTCGCAAATCTAATATGCGACAATTTGTTATACACCCTAAAAAGCTTTTAAACTTTCTTGCATTTCCTTTTTTATTATAGGCATATTAATTCTTGTGAATAAAGACTTATAAATAGCAAACGTCTTTCCTTCGACTGTTTTTTTTATAAAAAAAAGATAAATAGAGGTAAAGTTAGTTCGTTTTTGTAACAGAGAATATATATTCTATTCTCTGTTACAAAAACGAAAAAAATAAAATCAAAAATATGAAGACTACTCGTTTAAAATTCACCAATCAACAAGGTTTAGAATTATCAGCTAAGCTCGAAAAACCTGTTGATACGCATCCTAAGGCTTATGTTTTATTCGCTCATTGTTTTACTTGCAATAAAAATTTGACAGCTATTAGGAATATTAGCCGCTCGCTGACAAGCGAGGGTTTTGCTGTATTGCGATTTGATTTTACGGGATTAGGTGAAAGTGAAGGAGATTTTGCAGATACGAATTTTTCATCGAATGTCAGTGATTTGGTGGATGCAGCTAATTTTTTAAAAGAAAATTATGAAGCGCCGTCTGTTTTAATTGGACACTCGTTGGGTGGTGCGGCAGTGCTTTTGGCAGCCAAACATATCGAAAGTGTCAAAGCGGTCGCGACGGTCGGAGCACCTTCGGAACCAAATCATGTAGCACATCAATTTGGTGAAACTATATCGGATATAGAAGCCGAAGGAGTGGCAGAAGTGCGTGTAGGAGGAAGACCTTTTACCGTTAAAAAGCAGTTTTTGAATGACATTAGAGCGACCAATTTGAAAAAGGAAATTGCTAGTTTGAAAAAGGCGTTGTTAGTGATGCACGCACCTTTTGATAAAATTGTAGGCGTTGAAAATGCAGCAGCAATATATGGCGCGGCGATGCATCCGAAGAGTTTCATCTCGTTGGATGGTGCTGACCATTTACTAAGTAACAAGGCGGATTCTTTGTATGTCGGAACGATGATTGCTTCGTGGGCAAGTCGATATTTGGATTTGGAAAGTAGAAAAGCACTTCAATCTAGCCATCAAGTCGCGGTAGAAACAGGCGAGAAAGGTTTTACTACAGCTATCAAAATGGGGAAACATTTCATGGTAGCCGATGAGCCTGAGAGTATTGGAGGCGATGATTTTGGCCCTAATCCTTATGATTTGTTATTGGCATCACTTGGCGCTTGTACAGGAATGACGCTCCGAATGTACGCGAATCGAAAGAAATGGGACGTGAAAAATATCACTGTTCATTTGAATCACAATAAAAAGCATGTTGATGATTGTAATGTTTGTGAAAAACCATCGGCAAGGCTTGACCATATTGATAAAACGATAGAAATCGAAGGTGATTTGGATGAAAAACAACGTCAACGAATGTTGGAAATTTCTGAAAAATGCCCCGTTCATAGAACATTACACAGCGAAATTCGGATTAATACGAAGTTGGGAGAATAGCGTTTTGAATGGTTTTAGAACGTAGCGCGACGAGCTTCGTCGCCAAACTCATAAAAGCAGCTTTTGTTAGACGGGC
>JBMYYR010000102.1:0-2251 GCA_049609625.1 Flavobacteriales bacterium
CTATTCAAGAATCATATCTCAACAAAACCATATTTACCATGAGAACAATCCAATTATTTATACTGCTACTAAGTTTTTCTGCCACGGGCTGGTCGGCTGACGACCTCAATCTCAAAGGAAAATTGCTCGACCAAAATACAAAAGCACCTTTGATGTTTGCGAATTTATCTATCAAAGGGTACGCAATAGGCGCGGCAACTGATATAGAAGGAAGTTTTACATTTTTAATTAGTGAAGAATATTTTAAGGATTCTTTGGTCATTTCGATGATTGGATATAAAACGCAAACCGTAGCTATCAAAAACCTTTTGGATCAAAAGGAAGAAGCTATTTTTTTGTTAGCACCAACGTCTTTTGAGTTTGCCGTCGTAGAAGTAGGTGCGCCGATGATTTTGAATGATATTGCATTTGAATTTAATAAGCATCAATTACTTCCTGTTTCATATCCAGAGTTAACAAAACTCTTCAATTATTTAGAAAAACATCCTGATTATAAAATAGAAATTGCTGGTCATACAGATGATGTAGGTTCTGACGAATACAACTTGGCTTTGAGTGAAGCACGAGCGGGCGCGGTCATGGCATGGCTCGAAGAAACTGGCATTTCGCAAAATAGAATGAGTGCTAGAGGCTATGGTGAGACAATGCCGATTGCGACGAATGAAACGGAATTAGGGCAGGAACAAAATCGAAGAGTAGAATTTAAGATAATTGAAAAAGGTTTTAATCCGTTGACAGATAATCCCATTGATGAAAATAAACCTAAAAAGGATAAGAAAGAAGATAAACCAAAGCCAAAAAAGGAAGAAACCATCATCAAACCAAAACCTAATAAAGACTTATTAATCATTGGAGGTTCGACTAAAGGTATTGAAGAAAAACCTAAAAAGGATAAAAAAGAAGAAAAGCCCAAAGCGATTTTTGAAGCCAAAGAAACCTTTGATGCATCCAACTTAAAAAATTTCAAACCAACATTAGAAACGGCACTTGCAGAAAATAATTTTCATGGTGTGGTATTGGTGACAGATGCGAAAGAACCTATTTTTCAGAAGGTATATGGTAAAGCAAATCTAACTTATGATATAGCGAATCAAGCTACAACACGCTTTTATATTGGTTCTTTGGCGGAGCAATTCACGGCAGTTATTGCTTTAAAATTGGTGCAACAAAAGAAAATCGCGCTAACCGATCCTATTGGTCGATTTCTTCCGAACTTCCCAAATGTGGAAACGCGCAAGCAAATCACTATCGGGCATTTACTTTCTCACACTTCGGGAATTGTTAACGAATTGAAGCTAAAAACAGCTTTAGAAATGGATGGAGTAACACTTGATCATGATGGTTATATCAAGACTTTTGCTAATAAAAAACTAATAAACAAACCTGGAACAGCTTACGCGCATAGCGGTTTGAATTATTATTTGATGGCAATCATTATCGAAAAAATCTATCAAAGTGACTTTGAAAGTGTGCTTAAAAAAGAAATTTTTGATAAAACTAATATGCTTCAAACGCAGTTTTTGGACTTAGTGAATTTAGATAAAAATCGCGCACGAAATTATCAAGAAACAGCCAATGGAGTTAAAGCAACGTTGTTGTCTTCTAAAAATTTAATCTTTGGTTCTTCTAATATTGTCTCGACTTTGGCAGATTTACAACAATGGGATAAAGCTATTCGCACCAATATTTTGCTAGATGAAACGCATACGAATTTGTTTGTAAAAGAAAATCTAGAAGGCGAAAGCTTTATGGGTAAAATCGAAAAGGGCGGTTGGAGAACGAATATCAATCGACAAGCTGGCTGCGAAGTGATTTATACTTATGCGAAAGACTTTAGTATGTTTGTCGTTTCTAATGTGGAAGGCTCGGGCGCGAAGATTATTTATGGGCAATTGAAAAAGCCGTTTTAAGGTCGGTGTTTTGGCATCTTGTAAGTAGGTGTTGGTTCTAACTAACGTAAATAATAGCAAATTACCATGTCGGTTACCCCCCCTGTCTGCCGATGCTCTACAACAGGCAGGCGATTCTTATATCCGCATGACAGCAAAGCTGGCTGCGAGCAAATTGTGCGTAAATCGTGAATGTAGGTGCAAGCGGGGAAAAAGAAAAACTCTGGGGAGAATCCTATTCAAAATATAAAAATAGAATAATGATAAAAAAGAAGGCATTTTTCAAAATTCTGATACTATTATTAATTCTACCTACATCAGTTTATACTCAGGGAAAATACATTGTAGAAGAAGATAAAGAT
>JBMYYR010000103.1:0-2220 GCA_049609625.1 Flavobacteriales bacterium
GTCGTCCTAGTTTAGTTTCGATGGTTTGGAATGCTCTCAAAGCCTCATGAGGTCTTAGTTCCTGATTTGGAGCCCAAAGTAAAGCGATATTATAGAAATTGTCATCATCAAAACCCCAACTTTCGCTTTGATAAACAGATGAAATCGCTTGAATTTTACCAATGGATTTAAGTTCAGAAATACTATTCTGTAAATGTTGCAACCTATCGCCCTGATTTGAGCCTAAAGAAAGTATAAAAACAGCCATAATTGCTGATTTTTAAACCATTAAAAACAGAAAAACACCATAAAGCGCAAAGCGAACAAAGCGCAAAAGACCTACAATGGCAGTTACTTTGAATGAAAATTTTGTCATACCACAAATGGTCGTTACTATAGAAAACGGAATAGGAAGCATGGCTGCAACGCCAATCAGAAAACCACCCCATTTGTTGAGTTTATAGAAAAAATCACCGTGTTTTTTGTTGACCCAATGAGAAACAGAGTCTATTTTTTGGAGATAAAGTCCTAAAAAATAAGCAATTAATCCGCCCAAATACGATAACGTAGCCAAAAAGAAAAGAACTGTCCAGGGCGACAAGCCTTCATCCAAAGCCAAGCGTTTTCCCCACATAATGAATAAATCTGGAGGCAAAAGACCAAGAATGGTTTCGGAAACAAAGAAAATCACAAACACAGTGGTTGATGAAATGTTTGCCACTACGAAATCAAAAGCGTCCTTGATGCTGATAAATTGACCGAAAATAAACATCACAGCCAAGAAACCAATAATAATATATAACAACTTAAGGAGATTGTCGCTCAGGTAACTAAACAAGCCTGTACGTTTCAGGTAGTAGTAGTATAATTTGGAATGATGTGCTAACTTTTTCAAAAAAATAACGGGTTTTCGGTTTGATGAGGATAGCTTTTTTGAGCTAACAAAATCAATGATTTTTTTTCAGAACGGCAAAGTAATGCAAAAAATATATACAAAAACCGTCTAAGCCTTTTGATTTCGGGATGTTTCAACAAAATTTAACATCAAAGCATCGTCTTAATTTATCATTCTAACACAGTAAAAAAAATAAACAAACTAAATCACTCATTATCTATACGTTGGAACAAAATCTCAATATTTTAAACCTACTTTTTTTCAAAAATTTGCTCCATTAAACAAAATTGATGTAGTTTTGATACCTTAACCCTTTAAATTTTAATCTTATGATAAAACGTTTCAGAATGCTCACCGCATTCGTTTCTTTATTTAGTTTAACTGCAATGCAAGCTCAGACGAGTTCCTGCACGACCTCCACGGCAACAGCCTCTGGTCAAGACGGAGCGGCAACCACAGCTACTCTGACTGATTTTGCATGTGTAGACACACTAAGTGATGTATACATCACTAAAATAGTTCTAAATACCGCTATTGGTAACTCTTGCCCTAGTTGGTACGACTTCTCTATAGAGGTCAATGGAACTTCGGTTGCTACAGATTTATGTAATGGAATTTATGATTTGTCTGATTATGGAGTAGATTTAAACTCTGTAACAAGCATTGCAATTGTTTCTGAGGATAATGACAATTATCCAACTGATAATGTCAACATGTCTGTTTCGGCAGAAATCACTTATTTCCAAACAGATTGTTTACCTCCAGCAGCTTTGGCTTCGTCAAACGTAGGAACAACCACAGCAGATTTAGACTGGAATACCATTTCAGCTTCATCAATCTGGGACGTTACTATTCTTGACATTACCGATGGAGACACCTTGTCGGCAACACCAACGCACCCTGGTCAATCTGACTCTTCGATGACTGTAACTGGACTTAGTCCAGATCACGTTTATGAAGCCTATGTAAGAACATTTTGTATAGGAACAGATGACCCTACAAGTCCATGGGTAGGCCCAGTAACATTTACTATGTTGCCTACTTGTAATCCTATTTCAGACCTTGATGTTTCCGCTATCACGGATGTAGCCGCTATGGTAACATGGACATCAGATGAAAATCAGTGGGATCTAGAATTAGTTGACATTACAGCTGGTGGTACCTTTACCGAAACTCCAACGAACCCAACTTTGGGTACAGAATCATTGAGTTTATCAAGTTTGACGCCTGACAATGACTACGCCGTTAAAGTACGTTCATATTGTGGTCCTATCGACGGGCCAAGTGTATGGTCAAGCGCATTCAACTTTACGACTGACCCATCTTGTGTGGCGCCATCAAATGTA
>JBMYYR010000104.1:0-2143 GCA_049609625.1 Flavobacteriales bacterium
CTTTTGTTTATTTTTTTTGAGTTCATCAGTTCGTTTCACTTGGGTATCTTTGCCCTGAAGTCGAGCTTGCTTCTTGGTGGTATATTTGAGTTTTTACCTATTTTTGTTGAATGATTTTACATGAAAACATTTTAGTCTCCGAAGAACTACTTAAAGATGAATTTGTCTGCAATTTATCAGCTTGCAAGGGCGCTTGTTGCATTGAGGGCGAGGGCGGCGCACCTTTAACAAAAGAGGAACATTTTCTGTTGGAAGAGCAATGGGACAAGCTAAAGCCTTACCTTTCTGAAACCTCCGTTAGAGCCATCGAAACACAAGGCTTTGGTGTTATTGGTTTGGATGGAGAACTTGAAACTCCATTAATTAATGGTGCCGAATGCGTCTACGTTACCCGAAAAGAAGACGGAAGCTTGGCTTGCGGCATAGAACAAGCGAACAACGATGGCAAAATTGATTTTATGAAACCAGAATCTTGCCACCTCTACCCTATTCGCGTTCAGCAATTACCAACTTTTGAATCTCTTTTATACCATAAATGGGATATTTGTAGCCCAGCTTGTGCTTTGGGAGCAGAACTGAAAGTACCCGTCTATAAATTCTTGAAACAGGCTTTGACTAGAAAATATGGTGCAGATTGGTATGCCGAACTCGAACGTATTGCCGATGAATATAGAGCTAGCATCGGACTAAACCGACTGAAACATGACTAAAGGAAGACAAGTTAGAGCCAAAAAATCGTTTGGACAGCATTTTTTGACCGACGAAAGTATTTGTGTAAATATTGCCAATATCTTATCTGGCGAAGGCCATAATCACCTTTTGGAAGTTGGGCCTGGCATGGGCGTTTTGACTAAGTATTTGTTAGAACGAAAGGAGGATGTTACTGTTATTGAAGTTGATAATGATTCGGTTGACTATCTGATTGAGCATTTTCCGGCACTCAATGGTCGGCTTATTCACGCCGATTTTCTCAAATTGCCACTTGCCGAGCTTTTTAGCGAACCTTTCGCCGTTATTGGGAATTTCCCTTATAATATTTCCTCACAAATTTTATTTAAAATTGTTGAACACCGCGATTTAATTCCCGAAGCTGGCGGCATGTTCCAAAAAGAACTTGCCCAACGCGTAGCTGCAGCCCCGGGCAGTAAAACTTATGGCGTTATTAGTGTTTTGGTTCAGGCTTATTATGATATTGAATACTGTTTTACTGTGCCACCAGAAGTGTTCAATCCGCCACCAAAAGTGGATAGCGGCGTGATTTATCTAAAACGCAAAGCCAAACAACATTTAGATTGTGATGAAAAACTATTTAAACAAGTTGTTAAACAAGCTTTTTCTCAGCGCAGAAAAACCTTATCGAATGCGCTCAAAAGCCGAATTACAAATCCCGAATGGAAACAAATGGATATTTTTAGACTAAGAGCCGAACGCCTCTCTGTTCAAGATTTTATTGATTTGACTAATTTATTCTCAAATCAACATTGAGTAAATGATAACACCAACGTAGAGACGCTAGTTGATTAGCTTCACTTAAAGACACTTATTGCGCCTTCATTTTTGATTGTAACCTTTCCTACATTTCTTGGTTACTCTGATGTCTTGATGTGAGATGTTCTGGGGCGTTTTATTTTTGTTCCAAAGAAATCAATCATATAATTACGAAGTGTATTGTATTTAATATCAATACTATAAGTCTCGTTTACCCATTTTAGAGCTTCTACATAACTCATAAAACCTACTTTTGGGTCGTTAAGCCGTACCGAAAGACCTTCGTGTATGTCCTTTCCAATTTTTCTCGTGCGAACTTGCTTTTTCTGTTCAATATATAGCATCTGCTCAATCCCTTGCTCACGATAGACCTTTAGCCATAATTCCATCGTGCGTACGTTGTAGCCTAAAAAAGAGGCTAAATCTGTACGTTTAGAAAATTGGCTGGTCTTAATACTGATTAAGGACTGAATCCGAACTGTATTTCGTTTGGAAGTTTCACTTTTTAAAAGCGATCTGAGCGTTTCAAGGGATTCCTTGACTACTAAAGTTGAATGTTTTGACATATACAAATATACGAAAAATATATTTATAAATTGTATTACTCTATGCAAGTTCTGAGGAATTGACCTATGACATAGCGTATGATGAAGCT
>JBMYYR010000105.1:0-1943 GCA_049609625.1 Flavobacteriales bacterium
AATGTGGATTTTATTTTAAATTAGGGTGAGTTTTTAATAGTATGACGAGGAAATTTTATTTCGTCACAGTTCTTGGATGTTTTTAGATAGAGTGAGGTAAAAATATAACGATGGATAAGCACATAATGTGAATAAGAAATCCCGAATTTTTGATAAATCAAAAATTCGGGATGAACTGTGTTCAAATCCAAATTTTAAATGAAGGTTTTAGAAAATATTATTTGGCTGTTTGAAAATTCAAATGGTATTTAGAATCGAATTGCTGTTGAGTAGTGGCCATAGTAAATGCTAATTTTAATAGCTTGTTAGCTACTGCAATCATAGCCACTTTAAATGGTTTTCTCTTTTCATTATATAATCGATCAAAAACTATTTTACAAACTGGATTGTATCTTTTGGCACTATGTGCACAAACATAAAGTAATTTCCTAAGTTGCTGAGCTCCTAATTTGCAAATGTGTGAATTACCTTTTACACTTGTCCCAGACTGATAAGTTCTAGGAGCTAGCCCCGCATAAGCAATGAGAGCTTTGTATCGATCGAATTTGGTGAATCCTCCGGTGATTAAAATTAAAGTAGCTGCTGTTTTTGGACCAATCCCAGGTATAGATTGTAAAGATTTATCCATTTGTTCATAATGAGTTTGGATCAGTTGCTGAACATGGTTTTCTATATCGGTTATTTTTTCTTTTAAAATATCAATTTGATGTGTCAATATTTCGATAGCTTTTCGGCTAACATTTGGAGCTAATTCAAAACTCTTTAATTGATTACTCAGAGCTCCTTTTTGTTTAAGTAATTGCTCATTTACAGTCATTAATTGTTGAAGTTCTGTTAAATGAGCAGGCTGTGGTTCCCAAAATGATGGACAAGTCGAACGTCCAAATTCAGCAATTAAACTAGCATCAGTTTTGTCCGTTTTGGCTCTAACCATTTTCATTCTGGAGAAATATTTAACGCTCAACGGATTGACTACACATACTTGTCTACCTTTATTATGAAGATAGGTGGCTAAACCTATATGGTAAGGACCTGTAGCTTCCATGACGCAAACATCATTTGCTTTTAACAATTGTTCAATCTTTTCCCAGCCTTCCAAGTCATTGGTAAATTTTGACAATTTGTAAGAACCATTCCTTTGCGGAAATGAAACATCAAAACTTAATTTTGAAATGTCATTTCCGACATAACGTAAGGTGTTTTTCATCTTGATTTAGTAATTTTGATTTAAGAATATTTTGTAGATCTGTCATTCCTCGTCTATCTTACTCAGGCTTTATCCTTTTGGATTTGCCTAACAAACTGTTCGAGGTTTTACAGATTTAAGGAAGTGGGACTAACTATCCCGAACTGTCTTTATGACAAATGACTCATTTTAGTCTTGTTCCACTTCCTTCTACTTTCATTTCTAAATTACCAAATTTTATTTTCTTCTTCTAAGGTAAGATGACTCATCTTCCTTTCTCCAAAAAATACATCTAATTATTTTTCATATAAAAAATCCAATCATTCCAAAATTAAAGTAATTTCGCATTTCGAAATAATCCTTAATCTAAAATTTGAAACACTTACATCTCATTTTTTTGTTCCTCTTGTCCCTGTTAAGTTTTCATAACTTTGCACAAGATCCTACACACTTCAAGATAGGAGAAGAACAACTCCACTACCTTTACAATTTTACTTTACATCAAGGCGACGACCAAATTTTATATACAGGAACTCACCGAGGATTATTCAAATATCAACATGGAGAATTTATAAAAATAAAAGAATACGATCATCGAGATGGCGATAATCTTTTTCAACTTAAAAGAAATTCGAAAGGAGAACTATTCTGTTGTACAGCAGGTGGTCAAATCTTCAAAGTAGTTGGTGAAAAACTAGAACTTTTTTACGAAGCAGAGATAAACTATAAAGATGGTCACTTCTTCTTTTACTTCGAC
>JBMYYR010000106.1:0-1904 GCA_049609625.1 Flavobacteriales bacterium
AGGCTCCAGAACTCATCTATGGGGAAATTGATAAGTTAAGTAAGGGAGTTTACAGAAACTTAAGAAGTAGTTTCGTATCCACTCAAAAAACCTTGCTAACCTATTATTATAAATAAATTTCACCAATAAAAACAAGAGTTAAAAAGGTCAATACATATTGATGAGCAAGTTTGCGGAATTTAGGAATTAAAAAAATAGAAACGTAATTATACCTAAAACCTATTGAAATATTTCGTAACTATTCAGCCGAAGTTTGTTAGTTATTAACAATTTTTCATTGTTTTTCACAAGATTTATTTTTGGAATTGAAAAAAAGCTTTGTTTTATTAACTTGGTTAATAAATCAATGATATTGTTTTGCTGTAAATTTTGTTATTTTCTGTTTGCTTAAAGATCTTTGTATAAACGATAAAGATTTTGACCGATAAACAACTAGAACAATTATCAAAAGACTTTGAGATTCTGAAAAAGGAGAATCTCAAATTACGTTTACGTATCATTGAGTTAGAAGAAAAACTATCGAAATACGAAAATCCAAAAAACAGTAAAAACAGTAGTATTCCACCTTCACAAGACCCAAATAGAGTTACAAAAAGTTTACGAAAACAATCGAATAAAAAAGTAGGAGGTCAAAAAGGACATAAAGGAAGTAAACTAGGTAAAGTATCAAATCCTGACAAAATAATACTTCACGATATAACTCAATGCCAATGTTGTCAAGCCCTATTGCCCGAACAAGGAGTTATAAGATCTCGACAACTATTTGACATTCCAAAAATAAAGATTGAAGTTACCGAACATAGAACAATAAGCAAGAAATGTACAAATTGTGGCGCAAAAAATAAGTCTAAATTTCCAGAAGAACTAGTACAAGAAGCACAATATGGGAATAACATAAAATCATTAGGGATATATCTTCAAAACTACCATATGATACCGTATGCTAGATGTGTAGAATTACTTTATGATTTAACAGGTCACCGTTTATCGGCAGGAAGTTTAGCAAATTTTCAATCAAAAATGTATCGCAATTTAGAGGTATTTGAAAAAAAATTAAAAACGCTTTTATTACAAGTACCTGTACTCAATGTAGATGAAACGGGAGTTAAACTTAATGGTAAAAACAACTGGGTACATGTAGCGAGTACCGATTTGTTAAGTTATTTTGGTTTTCATTCAAAAAGAGGAAAAGAAGCGATTGATTCTTTTAATATCTTACCTCTTTATAAGGGAACAATAACTCACGATAGATTTAGCTCTTACTTTAAATATCAATGTAAGCATAGCCTTTGCAATGCACATATACTAAGAGAACTGTTTTATTTTTGGGAAGTCAAAAAAGTGAAATGGACAAAAGATGTATCCAACTTACTGGTCAATGTACATCATAGACAAAAACAAGGAAAAGAATTTACCGATAGAAATTACCAAAATATCTTGAAAAGATGGGAAGATTTAATCCGTCCAACAATACATAACTACAATAAAAAGTACAACAAAACAAAAGAAGAAAAACTTGCCTTTGCATTAGAAAAACATAAACACCTTTTTCTAAAATTTATCAAAGAAAAAGACGTCAGTTTTGACAATAATCAAGCAGAAAGGGATTTAAGGATGATAAAGGTAAAACAAAAAGTATCAGGCTGTTTTAGGCAAAGTTTGTATGCAGAATGCTTTGCTAGAATAAGATCATACATTTCTACGCTTAACAAAAATCAAAAAAATATCCTAGAAAATATTTATAAGGCTATTGAACACAAAGACTTTTTTCCTAATTTGGCTGAATAGTTACAAAAAATAGAAGTTTGTCAAACATTATAGAAAGCTACTTAAAAACAATCACGAAAGAAGATAAAGAACAAATGAATAAAAAGCTGAACCCTGTTATAGCCTCATTAAAAGGT
>JBMYYR010000107.1:0-1825 GCA_049609625.1 Flavobacteriales bacterium
GACAATTTTAATATCTAATCAATTCTGCGTAACATCAGTTAGTAATATATGCATATTTTTTTTCACACCAAAAAAACGGATGCTAAAAAATTATCGATAACTAATAAACCGATAACATTCGCCTTTTTTAAATTCATTTTTATCACTTGGCAACTCCAAAAAACCATCAGCGTCAACCAAATTTACTAAATCTCCCGAACCATTCCCAACCTCTGGTGTAACATATAATTTACCATTAGTCCCGTAACTCGTTTTGACTTGTAAGAAATATTGCAAATCCTTTTTAAAAGAAAAATCATCCGTCAATTCAGCATAAGGCAAACTAAGTGCTTCCAATCCTAAACTCGCTCTCAACCACGGAATCAAATATCGATTGGTACACATAAACGAAGAAATAGGATTACCTGGAAGTGCGAAAATTGTTGTTCCATTCGGGGTTTTTCCAAACCAAAATGGCTTTCCAGGGCGTTGTTTGACTTTATAAAATAGCTTTTCGACACCGCAAGATTCTAGTGCATCAGGCACAAAATCTAGTTTTCCTTTCGATACTCCGCCACTCAAACAAACGACATCAAATTCTTCAATCAGTTTTTTGATGCTCGCCGTTACGGCTTCTCGGTTATCTAACAAGTGAAAAAGCGTTGGTTCAATCTTATAATTTCGCAAAAGTGGCGCAAGTGTAAATACATTAGAACGTCGAATTTGATAAGGCAAAGGAGTTTCATTAACAGGTACTAATTCATCGCCAGTTGATACAATTGCTACTTTGGGTGTTTTCAAAACCTTCAAATGAGTCTTGCCTATCGAAGCCGCAACACCCAATTCAGCAGGCGAAATCCACGCGCCCTTAGCTACCAAAAGCGTTCCTTTTGCTTTATCAGAACCTTGCGGGTGAATATTCTGAAAATGCTTCACTGCATTCAAATTAACCGTCGCAAAACCATTTTCAATAGTAATTTCTTCATACATCACAACGACATCTGCATCTGTTGAAAGTACCGCACCTGTCATTATTTCAACACAATTACCCGTTCCTTCAAGTGTCAACGGCGCGCTACCTGCGGCTTGCAAACCTTGTACTTTGAAGCGTCGAACTCCATTTTCAAAATCAGAATACTTGAAAGCTATTCCGTCGCGCATCACTCTATCGAATGGCGGAAAGTCATTGTCAGCTATTAAATTTTCTGCCAAAATTCGACCAACCGCTTCCTCAAAAGGAATAGTTTCTACTTCTAATGACATCAAATTATTTAGAACTATTTCGGTGGCTTGCGCTGCTGTTATCATTGTTTTGTTTTTTTTAAAAAGGGAAAAGAGACCTGCTTATAGGTGCTTTCGTTAGTCATTTTTAAATGTTAAAAAAAATTACTCTATGATTTATAATTGTTCTGCCCAATTAATACAAAAATACGGTTCTATATGATTTGAGTTGGTCATTAGTACTTTTTTATCGATTTTCTAAACCTTATAGGTTTTTAAAACCTATAAGGTTTGATTGAAGTTTGATATAAGGGATTAGGCAAAATAATAGAAAAAAACTGATTTTATCAACTAGCTACCCTTTACATACAAGAGATTATTTTATTTTTATTCTAATTTTAAAAATAAAACCAAACAACTAACAAACATTGTTTCTTTTCTAAAAAAATAACAGATGAAAAAAAATTACTTTATTATCTTTTTAGCGACCTTAATGTTACCTAACCTTTCTTTTGGGCAACAGCATTTACATCCTTGCGGAACGCCTTCGCATCACACAGAGTGGTTCAAAGACTACTCCCGTAATCGAGCAGCTTATAGAACTGGGGCAGATACTATGCTCTAC
>JBMYYR010000108.1:0-1561 GCA_049609625.1 Flavobacteriales bacterium
GATATTATTTTTGAGTAATACCCCGTTTTGCCCATAATCGTAAGCTGCTCCCAAACCATCGTAAATTTCGCTCGAAGGAAACACAAATCCATACTCTTTGGCATGGGCTACTACTTTCTTTAATGTATCTTGATTTGCCATTTTGCAAAAGTAGACAATTAGAAATTTTGAATGTTGAGTTTTGAATTTTAAATTAAGTAAATTTGGTTTATGGGATTTGAAGTTTAAGGCTCATCTAATTTGACCAAACTACAAACCTGATATCAACTTTGATAAAAACGAATGGCTACTGCCAGCTATCTAATTACCTTGAACTGTGAATGAAATAAAATGCAATGCCTGTAAAAATTGGACAGATGGGGCTAAGAACAATTGCTCGTTTTGTGGAAATTTGGTAAATCCCAAAGAAATCAAAAAAATAGAACAACTCACCAAGGCAGAACAACTAAAGAAACAGAAAGAAGAAAAAATGTCTGCGTTTGAAAAGTGGATAGAACAGCAGGAAAAATCCAAGAAATGGCACGTTAAAATTTTGGTTCGATTGGTTAAAATTGTTTGGGTGATGTATATGGCTCTGCTCTCGTTTATTATTTGGTTTATTGCGTGGCTGGCAGGGTGAAAAGTGATTTAGAAGGTTGTGTCAAGTTGTATAAAGTTGGAAGGTTGTTGCTGTAGGATGAAATTAATTGTGAATTTTAAATTATGAATTACTAGTGTTGCGTTGATTTTTATAAGTTCAATATAAACATTTGATAAACAATAAGTTAAGTACGTTCTTTGATTTTTGGATTTGAATTGGGCTACTTTTAGGTTAAAGACCAAAAAGTATGCACAAAGGTAAGTATGTATTTACACAAGTTTTATCACTTTTCAATAGATATAAGTTCAACAAATGTGTTGCAAGATACAATGGCAATAAGGGTGTAAGAAACTTTAGCTGTTGGGATCAATTTGTTCAGATGGTCTTTGGACAAATAACTGCACGTAACGGTTTGAGGGATATATGCACTTGCTTAAATGCCCATTCAGAGAAGTTGTATCATTTAGGGATTCAACATTTGGTACATTTTTCCACCCTCTCTAGGTCAAATGAACAAAGAGATTGGCGAATTTTTGCCGATTATGGCTATTATTTGATACTATTGGTAAAACCGCTTTACGGAGATGAGTCTGTAGATGGAAAGCTATCCGATGAATTAAAAATATTTGCTTTGGATTCCACCACAATCTCAACTAGTATCAAGTTATGCAGTTGGGCTTATGGCAAATATTCCAAAGGAGCAGTAAAGGTACATACTCTGTTAAACCTAAAAGGGAGTATTCCAGAGTTCATACTCATTACAGATGGTAAGTGCCACGATGTGAACGCATTGGACAAAATTACTTTTGAGCAGTTTGCTTTCTACGTTATGGACAAGGCTTACGTAGATTTCAAAAGGCTTTATCAACTGGAAATGACCAATGTGTTCTTTGTTCTAAGGGCTAAAAGAAATATAAAGTTCAGGGTTACTAAGTCACATAGAGTTGATAAAACAGTTGGATTAAAATGTGATCAGCACAT
>JBMYYR010000109.1:0-932 GCA_049609625.1 Flavobacteriales bacterium
TACTTAGATGTTTCAGTTCTCCGGGTTTACCTCCTTTCGGATAATATATCTTCAATATAGTGGGTTGCCCCATTCGGAAATTTACGGATCAATAGGTATGTGCCCCTCCCCGTAACTTATCGCAGCTTATCACGTCCTTCATCGCCTCTGAGAGCCTAGGCATTCCCCATGCGCCCTTGCTTAGCTTATTGTACTTTTTATTACTCTAATATTCTTAAAATTTGTTTGATAACTAACATCCTAGTATTAGTTATCGCTCGTGTTATTTAATCTCAATATGTCAATGAACTTTTTTCTTGTTATAACAGCCCTCGTTTTACTTTCGGATACTAATTAAATCACCTAATCATACAAACAAAAACCTAAAGAATCGTGGAGAATATCGGAGTCGAACCGATGACCTCTTGCGTGCAAGGCAAGCGCTCTAGCCAGCTGAGCTAATCCCCCATTATAGAAATGAGCAAATTAGTTTGAGTTATTAGTTATAACAACCCACACTCAACTTCTAAAATTTCCTTAAGACAAAAAAAATTAGTAGTCTCAGGCAGACTCGAACTGCCGACCTCTACATTATCAGTGTAGCGCTCTAACCAGCTGAGCTACGAGACTGTCTTAGACAGCTTAAGTATTCATTTTAAATACCTAATCATTCTCTTTTTAAGATCTTAGTCTATTTTTTAAAATTAACAGCAAAGAGTAAAACTCCCCTTTTGTAACTCACCATCTTTCTCTAGAAAGGAGGTGTTCCAGCCGCACCTTCCGGTACGGCTACCTTGTTACGACTTAGCCCTAGTTACCAGTTTTACCCTAGGCGGCTCCTTACGGTGACCGACTTCAGGTACCCCCAGCTTCCATGGCTTGACGGGCGGTGTGTACAAGGCCCGGGAACGTATTCACCGTAGCATTGCTGATCTACGATTACTAGCGATTCC
>JBMYYR010000110.1:0-348 GCA_049609625.1 Flavobacteriales bacterium
CCACGGTAAAATTTATAAAACAGATGCAGCAGGAACAATTACTTATGAAGGAGATGATCACTCTCATCCTTCAAACGTAAAACCAGTAGATTTTTCTATTACTAAAAACGTTGTGTTTATTTTCTTAGTTGCATTATTGATGTTCTTTATGTTTACAAGAATGGCAAAATCGTACAAAAAAGGAGCTTTACCAACAGGAATGGGGCGTTTATTAGAGCCTATTATTCTATATATTAGAGACGATATTGCAATTCCAAATATTGGATCAAAGCATTACAAAAGATATATGCCATATTTATTAACGGTATTTTTCTTTATCTGGATTATTAACTTATTAGGATTAACACC
>JBMYYR010000110.1:358-802 GCA_049609625.1 Flavobacteriales bacterium
AGTTAACGTAACAAACAATATAGCTGTAACTTCTGCATTAGCATTAATTACGTATTTTTTAACAACATTTACAGCAAACAAAAACTATTGGGGACACATTTTCTGGATGCCAGGTGTGCCATTGCCAATGAAAATTATTTTAGCACCAATCGAATTATTAGGAACAATTATTAAACCGTTCTCTTTAATGATTCGTTTGTATGCAAACATTACCGCAGGTCACATTGTATTAATGAGTATTTTAAGTTTAATATTCATTTTCAAGAACTGGTTAGGTGGAGGTTTATCTTTCGGATTAGCATTTGCTTTATCATTACTTGAATTATTAGTTGCAGCGTTACAAGCGTATATTTTTACAATGTTATCGGCATTGTATTTTGGGTCGGCTGTTGAAGAACACGACGATCATTAATTATTGAATGTTTAATTTTTAAATATATATAT
>JBMYYR010000111.1:0-779 GCA_049609625.1 Flavobacteriales bacterium
GTCTTTTCCATCAAAACATACGGTTATAAAAGTTGATTCGTCTTTAGTTAATGGCGCATGTTGGCCGTTATCCCTCATAGACCCCAAAAACTCTTCAGTGCGTAGGCTAACGTAAAAAATCGTAATTTTATACTTATTAATTTTTGCTCTTTGCAAGGCCGATTTTTAAAGTGTTGCTGCTTTTATGTAGTGCCCGCAAGAAAACTCTAAATCTCCTATAAGCAAAGTCTTTTAGACTCAAAAGCTTTTTGAATCGATATACTTTTTTTAGGCAATTCATTAGGTTGTTGTTTATAAAATGCTTATTTTTAATCTTTTAATAAAAATAGATTCGTCTATTTTTGGTGACGATTCAAGATTTAAAAACTATGAGAAAACGATTCGAGCAACAAATGGAACTTGGCAGACTCCCCATTGATGAGACGCCTGTTTTTGTAAAAAGTAGAGACGATGCTCCCGCTTTGGTAAAAACACTATTAGAAATCTACAAAACACCGGCTTATGCCGACAAGATTTTTGCCATTTTAGAGGAAAAGATAAGCAAAGGCAAAAAGAAGACAGGAAGAAAAGGCCTGACGCTTTGGCAAATCTTTGTGTTGGCACAATTTCGTTTAGGGCTAGCGATAGACTACGACAGATTGCATTATATGGTTTGTTCTGATAGTGTTTTGCGCCAATTACTTGGCATAGCAACCGACATAGGCTTTGAAAAAATAGAGATTGGCTACCAACGCATTTTAGACAATGTGCACCTTTTGGATGATGTTAGTCTAAAACAA
>JBMYYR010000112.1:0-280 GCA_049609625.1 Flavobacteriales bacterium
ATTTCAAGCCCTTTTCAAAGGAGTAAACGCTACCACAAAATGAAAAACATAGCATTATTGGCCTCAGGATCCGGTTCAAACGTTCAAAATATTGCGAATTATTTTGCCAAAAACCCTGAGGTGCACCTTTCTTTAGTGATCACCAACAATCCTAAAGCAGGCGTGATTGAAAGGTGCAAAAACTTAGGTATTCCTTTAATGTACCTCTCAAAAGCGGGCTTCTCAAATGAAACTACTTTACTAAATAGCTTGAAAGGCTTTTCTATTGACCTCATTGTCT
>JBMYYR010000112.1:290-773 GCA_049609625.1 Flavobacteriales bacterium
TCTTGGCCGGTTTTCTTTTAAAAATACCCCACGGGCTGGTCAAAGCATATCCTAACAAAATAGTAAACATTCACCCCGCCTTACTGCCTAAATTTGGTGGAAAAGGCATGTATGGCATGCATGTACACAGGGCGGTAAAAGAGGCCGGAGAAACCGAAACGGGTATTAGTATTCACTACGTAAACGAACACTACGATCAAGGCACCCTTATTTTTCAGGCCAAAACGCCTGTAAATACCCAAGACACACCAGAAGACATTGCCGCAAAAGTCCAAGCCCTTGAGGCGGTGCATTTCCCTAAAACAATAGAAACCTTATTACATGCATAAAGCAGACGTTCATGTCTATACCGACGGAGCAGCCAGTGGAAACCCTGGCCCAGGAGGCTATGGAATTGTGATGGAATGGGTGGGAACGCCTTATAAAAAAGAATTTGCGCAAGGATTTACGCACACGACTAATAATAGAATGGAACTGTTGGCC
>JBMYYR010000113.1:0-763 GCA_049609625.1 Flavobacteriales bacterium
AAATTTTTTCATAACCTCAATTTGGATAAAGATTATTTGGCAAACAATCAAAAAAATAAACCATTTCTTTGGTTGATTATGAACCATAAAACATCTTTTTACTATCAGGGTGTTTTTGCCCAAAGGCACGAATCGGACTAATCCACAAAAATTGGCAGCAGAACCAAACCAGTGAATTAGTGAGATCCTATGGCAGAAACACTTCTATGTGATTGATTTAGAAAAGCTCTCACAAAGTCTACGATGTGAGACGCTCGGTTTATGTGTCTTTTTCAATGTCTCATTCCTCGAATCTCATAACATCTAAAGACATTTAAGACAGAGAAATATCCTGGGAAGCTTGCTACATCAACCTTTCAGGCTGAAATAGCCCAAGCGGCTAAATCTGGATTAGTCCGATTCGTGCCTTTGGGCAAAAACACCCAGGATAGGTGGTGAGTCAGAGCCTTAAAAAGGCCGGAAAATCAGTAACCGGCCTTAAACACAATTATGCCTTAGCAAACCCTGTTAAATGCTAAGGTGTCATCATTATGCCTGATCACTTTTCAAACAGCCTGTCTTGCTGACAAGCGGTCAATCCCGTTATCTTTTTGTCGGAAATAGCTTGTTAGAAAGACCATTATCACCAGCTATTATGGGTCATTCATCCACGGTTCACTTTCCCCTTACTACGCTCAATCAGACATTCAGATAATTAACAACGACCAGAGAGAGTATGCTGATGGTTAGCCTGGAGCAACTAGCGCCAAATGAGTTGAAAGCA
>JBMYYR010000114.1:0-740 GCA_049609625.1 Flavobacteriales bacterium
AAAAGGTCTTTGGGAAATAATTTCAAAATATTCAAAGAATGATTCAAAATATTTATCCGCTTGAGTCATTCCAAATTTTTTAACTCCATAGTGATGGATTCGGATTAAGTCATTTTTAGCTTCGTTGCTTAATCGATATTTAGCCATTCAGTAAAGTTTTTGATTGAGCTAAAATTTCATTTTTTGATTTGCTTGTAAATCCGCTATTTTCAGCTTTTTCCAATTTAGTTCGAACCCAATCAATTTCGACTTGTTGTTTTCTAGCTTGTCTAATTAAATCGTTTACTAATTCGCTTTTGCTTGAATATTCTTTTCCATTGACTTGAGCTTTCAGCCATTCGTCGTTAGGTTCTGTAAATGATATACTTTGTCTTGACATAATTTGATTATTTGGTGTAAATATACATCAATTACGAATCATTTCCAAATTGTTGCCAACGTTGTTGTATATGGTTTGTTGCGTGTTTTAAGCAGTAACGTTAGTAGATAAAAACCGACCAAGAAAGTCTGTGAGGACTTTAGTAATTAGGCTATAATCAGCAATAAATTATATATGTTGTTGGGCAAAGTATTTGTTATCTATAAGCTTTTAAAACTTTCTTTAAAATTAATAATGTTTCTTTATTTTCAATACTATCAGATTTAAGAGTTTTTTCAATAAATAATAATTTTCCCAGATTTTTTTTAATTGATAATGAATCTCTAAAATCAATTGATAAATTGTTATATTCTTTATTGTC
>JBMYYR010000115.1:0-739 GCA_049609625.1 Flavobacteriales bacterium
ATATCTGAATGACGGAAAAATTTAAAGTTGAGTTTCTTAAAGAAGTTTTTGAGTTTTTAGACGAACTTGATAAAAAATCTCGGGAAAAAATTCTTTTCAATATTGACAAAGCAAAAGTCAAAACCGATAATAATTTATTTAAAAAGCTAACTTCTGATATTTGGGAATTTCGGACTTTGTATAATAAAAAGCAATATAGGCTTTTTGCATTTTGGGACAAAACAGACAACAAAGTGACCATTGTAATTGCTACTCACGGAATTATAAAGAAAACGCAGAAAACACCCAAAAAGGAAATTGACAAAGCGACTGAATTAATGAATAAGTATTTTAATAATAAAAACAAGAAGTAATGAAGACATTCACATTTGACGAAGTAAAAGATAAGTATCTTGGAAAAAAAGGCACAGAAGATAGAGATGCTTATGAAAATGAATTACGACTTGACTTAATTGGAGAAGCAATAAAAGAGGCTCGAAAAGAACGAAAATTGACTCAAACTCAACTCGGAGAATTAATTGGAGTGAAAAAAGCTCAAATTTCAAAAATAGAAAACAATTTGACTGACGCCAGATTTGAAACTATTTTGAAAGTTTTTAGAGCATTGAACGCTAAAATCAATTTTAATGTGGAATTGTTGAATCAGAAAATGGATTTAGCAACCGAATAAAAAAAGCACTACACACAACACCGTATAAACTTTATTGCTAGTTTTAGCTCACTTGGGAAATTCCTACGG
>JBMYYR010000116.1:0-729 GCA_049609625.1 Flavobacteriales bacterium
TACCAGGGAGTAGTCTCTCTCTCTGGGTTGGAATATATAAGGGTTGGTGTAAAATTGAATAGCTAAGCCTGTAAAGAGGAAAAATACTAAAAGCACCCAAAACTGTTTGCGATCTTTTCTAAATTGAAATATAATTCCAATTAAACCAAGTAAAAAGGGCAGCAGGTAATAGGTGTTTCTCCCTTTGTTGTTTTTAATGTCTGAGGGTAGATTTTCCTGTGGCCCTAACCTGGGATTGTCTATGAAAGAAAATCCGCTGAGCCAGTTTCCGTGATTGTCATAGCGGCCTTGAATGTCGTCTTGTTTCCCGCTAAAATTCCACATAAAATAGCGCCAATACATATAGTTAAATTGGAAGTCTATCATATAGCGTATGTTATCTAAAATACTAGGCGGTAGCACCTCTATATAATCTCTAAACTCTCTGAGAAAAGATATGTAGCCAGCCTCGTCAATTTCTCCCTTTGCCAGGCCATTTTTAAATTGGCCAACAGTGGTCTTGAGCTCTTCGCTTCCAAGGTATTCGCTCTTTATTCTGAATTCTAGTGGGCCGTAGTAGCGCATGTAATTTTCTGCGTGTTGCTCACTCCACATTCTGGGCAGAAGCCCCATATGCTTTGGGTCGGACCCCTGTAAGGCTCCTTTGTAATTATTGACAATTACGTAGGTCCCGGTTTTTTCGTCCTTTTCGTATTTGGGCTTGTCGTCTTTGTCTATGGCGGTGCCACT
>JBMYYR010000117.1:0-437 GCA_049609625.1 Flavobacteriales bacterium
AACCAATCACCGGGCAGACAAATTTGTAATTCTTATGATGGTAAAACACATAAAATCAGTTCTCGCAATAGAACAATCTCAACATATGAGCTAAAAATGGCACTTCATTAAATTAACCTTATATTTGCACCAATTACAGATGTCTTTACCGCTTTAAATTTTAAAGAGGAAAGTCCGGACAGCGCAGAGTAGCATACTTCTTAATGAGAAGGGTCCGTTTATACGGATACAGATAGTGTCGCAGAAAATAACCGCCAGAAATGGTAAGGGTGAAAAGGTGAGGTAAGAGCTCACCAGTGTTTTAAGTAATTAGAACAGCTGGATAAACCTTATGTGCTGAAAGATCATGTATACCAAGATTTTGTTTATTCAAAATAGGCTTACTCGGCTTACTTGGAGGGTAGATCGATGAAAATTATTCGTGAGGGTAATTGTAG
>JBMYYR010000117.1:447-689 GCA_049609625.1 Flavobacteriales bacterium
TAACTTAGGTTATAAACAGAATCCGGCTTATGCATCTGTAATTTTTTTATTTTTTTGGATGAAACGATACAAAGTCATTACATTTTTCGCCCTATTTCTCTTTGGAATAACAAGTTGGGTTGGTTACAAGCTTTACAAAGATACCTTTGGTAATATTGCAAACCAAACCACCTATGTTTTTATACCAAAAGGGTCTAATATTGCCGATGTAATTGACATTTTGGATGACTCTGGATTAATTA
>JBMYYR010000118.1:0-675 GCA_049609625.1 Flavobacteriales bacterium
AACGCATCATCAGCACCAATGCCGATAGCTACGATTGTGATTTACAGCTTTTAGACGTTGATGAAGACGGCGATATGGACGTGCTTTCGGCCCGAAATCAGAAAACAAACGACAGCATTCCTGGCAACATCAGAAACCATCTGGAACTCTTCGAAAATCGAGAACATTCGCCAAACCATCCGTCAACCAACACTGAAAACCCTGAAGATTCGGATTCGCCTTTTCTTATTTTTCCAAACCCAAATACAGGTACATTTTTTGTCCAATCTTTTGAATCCGACATCAATCTTATGGTCATCAGCTTAGATGGTAAAATTCTGAAAACAGAAGCTTTGCAAATCGGAAATTCTAAAATTAATATTGGAAATACGCTCCCTGCTGGCGTGTATATACTGAGTTTTATGAAAAAAGATAGCTATTTAGAAAGTCACCGTGTGGTGGTTTATTAGTTTAATAATGACGTATTTGGATTAGAAAAACAAAGCAATAGACTTATGGCTTGTTGAAGAAAAAGAGCAGATTTTTGAGTAGAATTGAGAATGCGCCACGCCATTAATGTAGGGGCTGGGCTTGCTCCTACGGTTATACCGCAATCATCCCGCAAAAATCAATACATAAACCCAAACAACCAAACAGGAATTATATTCGCAAAACCTATTTCAATATGGTCTTTTG
>JBMYYR010000119.1:0-662 GCA_049609625.1 Flavobacteriales bacterium
TAGCTCCAGGCATCTACTACCTAATGTCGAAAAACGAAGGTAAAGCCAATGGAGTTACCAGACTAATAATTCAATATTAACCGTTATATATTAATTTTAATTTTAATTTAAATTTAAAGGGAAAAAAGCCTCAACGAAAGTTGGGGCTTTTTTTTGGTTGTGCTTAGTGCAAATAGTTTAACTAGACACACTTTTTTGGATGGTATTACGGTATCAATAAAAATTACCGCTCCGCCCTCGCGAATGCAAGTGCTTTGAGTTCTTGTTCAGCCCTTGATATGCCGTATTTTTTTGCTACTTCTTTCCAAGTAGATACCACCGCCTTAATTTCGTTAATTATTTCTTTTCCTCGGTCTTTTGACAATCTAAAGAACTCACAGACTTCCAATGCTAAATTAAAGTCGAGTGCATTGTCATCATCCGAGATGTTTAACTTTAGCCCTGTGCCCGTTTCTACAGGATTTATATCGTAAGCTGGAGATAATAACCATCCTTTTGGGCTTAATATAAAACCATGATTTCTAAGGTGGTCATCTGTATTGCTAACACATATACTAAAAACTATTCGCCTCCACAACTGCTCAAGATCTTCGTTTACATTAGCTCCGTAGTTTTGTATAAATTCTACAAGTTCTAAATAGTGCCCGCAAGAAAACTCTAAA
>JBMYYR010000120.1:0-634 GCA_049609625.1 Flavobacteriales bacterium
TAATAAAATTTGAAAATCGGAATTTAACAGAAGTAACTAAAGATGAGATTGAAGGTTTTATTTATGAACTTATTAAAAAAAGTAAGATTAGTGAAAGTTATCAAAATCAATTAATTAATGCTATTAAAGCTTATTATGAACATGCATTAAAGTTACCAAAAGAATATTATGAAATTCAACGACCTAAGAAAACTTTATCTATACCTAATGTATTGAGTAAAAATGAAGTTCTACAAATTATTCAACACCCCAAAAACATTAAACACAAAGCTATATTGCAAACTATTTATGGTTGTGGTCTTAGAATATCTGAAGTTTTAAACCTTAGAATAGTAGATATTCATTCTAAAGATGGTTATCTATTTATTAAGGATAGTAAAGGAAAAAAAGATAGAAAAACTATTTTACCACAACAATTATTATTATTGTTAAGGACTTACTATAAAGCTTATAGGCCTTCTTATTGGTTATTTGAAGGTCAGTCGGGTAGTAAATATAGTACTACTAGTATTAGAAATATTTTTAGAAAAGCGGTAAAAGAAACCAATTCTAATCCTTGGGCAACAGTACATACTTTAAGGCATTCTTTTGCTACACATTGTATTGAAAACAATATAAATATTAGACATTTACA
>JBMYYR010000121.1:0-616 GCA_049609625.1 Flavobacteriales bacterium
TAATCATTAACTTTTAATTCTCTCCTAATTGAGAATACAGGAGTGCAACAGAGGGTTAGGGAGATTAATAGTACAAACTATTTAATAGTCCCGTAGCTCAGTTGGTTAGAGCACTACACTGATAATGTAGGGGTCAGCAGTTCAAATCTGCTCGGGACTACTTTATTTGGGGGATTAGCTCAGCTGGCTAGAGCGCTTGCCTTGCACGCAAGAGGTCATCGGTTCGACTCCGATATTCTCCACAAGTACTGCAAACGTGCGGTTACAAAAAGATTTTAGGTAAAGAGAGATTGATTATATACAGGGATGTATTTAATTGAACATAAAAGTTCTTTGAAGTATTGGAATTGATTGAAGAAGTAATAAAGAATCGAATATCGAAAGAAACTACTAAGGGCACACAGGGAATGTCTTGGCTCTGAGAGGCGAAGAAGGACGTGATAAGCTGCGATAAGCTACGGGGAGAGGCAAATACTTTGTAATCCGTAGATTTCCGAATGGGGAAACCTAGCTGGTTGAAGACCAGTTGTCGAAAGACGCTAACCCGCTGAACTGAAACATCTAAGTAGGCGGAGGAAGAGAAAATAATAATGATTTTGTGAGTAGCGGCGAGCGA
>JBMYYR010000122.1:0-615 GCA_049609625.1 Flavobacteriales bacterium
ATAGTGGAGGTCAAAGTGGTGTAATGGGTGGTTATGAAGTTTTAGCTAATCCAGTTCCTGCTGCTGACATGGTTTATCGTCATGTGTCAAGAGGATTTATCAATCCAGGTGGTTTTGCGGGTGATCAAACAGTTATTCCTAATACCATTACGGCTGATCAAGAATACTCGGTAACATACAATTATACAATTCCATCTACTATTAGAGAAGGTTTGTTAGGATTTGCCGCTATTGTAACTGATAAAGAAACAGGTGTCATCTTGAATGCTGCTCAGGTACACGGCATTGAGAATGTTGTAGGTGTTGAAGAATTTTCATCTAACTTCTCTATCACACCAAACCCAACAAATGATGTATTTACTTTAAATACTTCTGTTGAAGGAGAGGCTACCGTTCAAATCATCAACAGTCTTGGTCAGGTTGTAGCGACTTACAACAACAACCTAGAAGCTAATGCAACGTATGATGTATCTGCTTACGAAGCTGGAGTTTACTTTGTAAACGTAACTGTTGGAAACCAAGTTGCAACCCAACGTTTGGTAATCGAATAGTTTTAGAATACACAAGTTCTTTACCTTATATTCAAGAGGCTATCCTAAAAAGATAGCCTCTTTT
>JBMYYR010000123.1:0-361 GCA_049609625.1 Flavobacteriales bacterium
GTGAAATCACCGATGCCCATTTATTGGAGTCTGGCAGCCAACCTACCGTTCCATAACTGGAAAAAACTATGTCATATTTTTCATTGTGAACATTGGGTAAATCATACACATCAGAACAAATAAATCGTGTGTCAACCTTCATTTCTTTTGCGAGATTCTGCGCTTTTTCTATAGCCAAATCTGATAAATCAACTCCTGTTACTTCTGCTCCCTGTTTGCTAATTGAAATACTATCTTGTCCAAAATGACATTGCAAATGCAGTACTTTCTTTCCTTTCAAGTTGGTTAAAAACTCCAATTCTATTTCATTTAAAGAATTTCCTGTTTTCTTAAAATTTTCATTGTCATAAAACTCTGAATC
>JBMYYR010000123.1:371-588 GCA_049609625.1 Flavobacteriales bacterium
ATGAACTTCAGTGCGTTTATTCCAAGATTCTTTGTTTATTTTTAGATAGTCCATTGTTGAATTATGAATGATAAATTACGAATTATGAATTGTCCTCAGCAGCCTCTTTGCGTCCTTAACGTCTTTGCGGTGAATAAAACAATTATCAATTTACTTTTTTCCAATCACCTATTTTCTTTGATAAATTTAAGAATTAAAAATAAGGATATTAGTTGAC
>JBMYYR010000124.1:0-586 GCA_049609625.1 Flavobacteriales bacterium
AAAAATTATTTTTTCCTTTGTTACCGAAAAAAACCGTTTTATATTTGCGTTCGCTTGCAAACAGGTAGGCTAGTATTTAGGGCAATTAGCTCAGTTGGTTCAGAGCATTCCGATTTTTCATCGGAAGGGTCGGAGTTCGAATCCCTCATTGCCCATAGAAATCTTATACAATTGTATAAGATTTTTTTGCTTTATGGAAACCTATTTCGTTTATATTGTATTCAGTAAAAAATTAGATCGCTATTATATTGGATTTACTTCCGATATTAAAAGTAGAATAGAAAAACACAACCAAAAACATAAAGGATATACAGGAAAAACGAATGATTGAGTTTTGGTTTATTCAGAAGAATTTGAGACCAAAAAAGAAGCACTTATGTAGTTGCTGAAGAATTTAAAATAAAATAATTATTTTCTTTGTTAAAGAAGAAAAGCGTTTTATATTTGCATCCGCTTGCAGATAAGGTAAGTCCGTTTAGGGCAATTAGCTCAGTTGGTTCAGAGCATTCCGATTTTACAATCGGAAGAGTCGGAGTTCGAATCCCTCATAACCCACAGAAATCTTATACATTTGTATAAGGTTTTT
>JBMYYR010000125.1:0-585 GCA_049609625.1 Flavobacteriales bacterium
GTTTCAGTTCACCGGGTTTGCCTCCTTTCGGATACTATACCTTCAGTATAGTGGGTTGCCCCATTCGGATATTTACGGATCATAAAATATGTGCTTCTCCCCGCAACTTTTCGCAGCTTATCACGTCCTTCTTCGTCTCTGAGAGCCTAGGCATCCGCCATACGCCCTTATTTAGCTTATTGTACTTTTTGCTCTTTTTTTAAATTCAAAGTTTTAAATTCTGAATTTAATGTTTCTTTATCTTAAAATTTCCTAAAATAATACTGAAAATGAATTCAGCAATTATTCAGGATATTTTTATGATATCATTTTACCAATATGTCAATGAACTTTAAGCCCCCTCCAACTCCCCCAAAGGGGGAGGGCACACTCAACAGTGCGGGTTCCTCCCTTTCGGGGAGGTTAGGAGGGGCTAGTGGAGAATATCGGAGTCGAACCGATGACCTTCCCGATTTGCATCGGGACGCTCTAGCCCCTAATTGGCTAAAACTCTATTTTACTATTTCTATGAACGTAACCTATTCCTCCCCTTTGGGAAGGTTAGGAGGGGCTTTTAGTGGAGAATATCGGAGTCGAACCGATGAC
>JBMYYR010000126.1:0-577 GCA_049609625.1 Flavobacteriales bacterium
TTCGCAAATGCGTATGCAGTGTGCCTCCTTTTTTCTTATCTTCCCAAATGTGCTGATAGATACGCTCAGTCGAAACCCTTGCTTTTTTAGTGTCCCCACAACCTGTTCTGGGCTATAATCTGCTCGTAGCAACTCCTCTACATCTGATTTAACCTCGTTGGTAAACCGAATCTTCTTGGGTTTTTCTTTTTGAATTTTTTCATACTTGCGTTGCGCTAAATCGTGCCGGTATTTACCTGACCTTAAATCACAATTACGAGTTAATTCCCTGCCAACCACAGATTTATCTTTACCTATTGTTTTAGCTATCTCAGTTTTTGAATGCCCTGCTTTGAGCATTGTCTCAATTGTGTATCTTTGCGATACGGTTAAATGTGCCATCTTTATAACTTTTGGACGAGAACACAAAGTAAGCAATTTATCCATTTCCGGAGAAAGGGCTTTTGCCTTTTCTCTTGAAAAAAATAATCAAACTAAATGTCCTCTAAAAAGTTGCATTTATGGGTTGAATTCAAGTCTTTTGAAGACGTCTGGTTTATTAATTTCACAATGTAATATCCTGTTTTCAAAGAAGATA
>JBMYYR010000127.1:0-564 GCA_049609625.1 Flavobacteriales bacterium
TCTATCCCAGGCACCCCTCAGGGTGAGTAGGCCATTAATCATCCCACCCCAAGAGGGGGCAATGAGCATGATGGAAAAGGCCACCCCAAGGTTCTGCGCCCAATCTGGTAAGGCAGAATACAATAGGTGGTGGGGTCCAGCCCAGATATAGATAAAAATCAGAGACCAGAAATGCACAATAGAAAGGCGGTAAGAGTATACGGGTCTTCCTGCAGCTTTAGGCACAAAGTAATACATGAGACCTAAAAAGGGCGTAGTTAAGAAAAAAGCTACGGCATTGTGTCCGTACCACCATTGTACCAGAGCGTCCTGAACACCCGCATATACCGGATAGCTTTTTAAAGCGCCTACAGGTATGGATAAACTATTAAAAATATGGAGCACAGCCACTGTCACAAAGGTGGCCAGGTAAAACCAAATAGCTACATACAAGTGTCGCTGCCTTCTTTGGAGCATGGTACCAATCAGGTTCCATCCAAAAGCCACCCAAACCACCGCAATGGCCAGGTCTATAGGCCACTCTAATTCTGCATATTCCTTAGAGGTAGTATAGCCTAGAGGAAG
>JBMYYR010000128.1:0-225 GCA_049609625.1 Flavobacteriales bacterium
CCATTGCACGCCTCTTGTGGTGTAGGGCATCGCTTTTCCTTCTTTGGTGCTTTGCGAATTGAACACATATTGTTGTGGATTTTCGGTTTCGAGGTAGGTTTTCAATCCTCTTTTGAGCAATTTGCTCAGCGGCACATAACGATCGCGATTGCCTTTCCCTTTTGGAATAAAAATGGTGTCGCGGTTAAAATCTAGGTGTTTAATTTCTAATTTGCACAACTCATA
>JBMYYR010000128.1:235-563 GCA_049609625.1 Flavobacteriales bacterium
TTTGAGGTATTTGGGGGCATTGAGCAATTGTTTTACTTCTTTCCGACTCAGAATTTCGGGCAATTTATTTTGCCTGCGTATCTGTGGAAGTTGAATCCGAAGGGCGTCTTTTCCATACACTTTATAAGCTGCTCTGAGTCCATAAATGGTGTGTTTAAAAAAACTTTCGGAAGGAGTTTTGTGTAGGTTTTGGCAGTAATAAAGGTAGTCATTTACCGATTCTTCATGCAGCTCCACAGGATTGCAAGAATAATGCAAAGCAATGTGCGCCAGACATCTAGCATAGTTATTGAACGTACTCTCCGATTTTCCATTAATCTGGAAATTT
>JBMYYR010000129.1:0-547 GCA_049609625.1 Flavobacteriales bacterium
CTTGCATTAGAAACAAACCCATATCCATTTTCATTGGAGCCATTATCTATTAAGTTTCCTAAGATAGCTATCCAACTTCCTATTGTTCGAGGTTTTACCCAGGCTTCTATAGTAATATTTGTTGTGGGTCTTAATATGGTACTATTACCTACAGATACATAATCGTCTACACCGTCAAAGTCTAGTGCATATCCTGACCCTTGAGAATAGGATGTGACAATACTAAATAGCAAAAAGATTGCTATACTTATTTTTTTTCTTAACATAACTCGGGGGAATTAGCAAATGTTTTGATACTAAAATACAAAAAAAAACATGTATAAATACAAAAAAATGAGGATTTTAACTCATTCTTTTGTTTTTAAGTGACCCCGACAGGATTCAAACCTGCAACCCTCAGAGCCGAAATCTGATATTCTATTCAGTTGAACTACGGAGCCTAATATTTTACACTAAATTTTTACGAACTAAAATAGAAATTGCTTTTCCGTCTGCTTTTCCTGCAAGTTGCTTAGAAACAATTCCCATCACTTTACCCATATCCTTC
>JBMYYR010000130.1:0-544 GCA_049609625.1 Flavobacteriales bacterium
TTTGTGAGTTATATTTTAAATGATCCTTCTAGAGACAGAAAAATAGTCTTAGAGGGTTTTGTGTTTGCCCCCAACAAAGAAAAAAGACCTCATTTGTTTGAATTAGAAGCGATCGTGAAGACGCTACACCCTATTCAAAGGTAAAATAAGACCTATAAAACATAAAAACCCCTTCCTTGTTGGAAGGGGTTTTTTAGCAGAAATGGAGTGATTTTTATCTTCAATCTTAGGATCTACGTCCTTGACGTCGTCTTTTGAAGCGTCTTTAAATTCTTTAATGCCGCTTCCCAGTCCACGCATTAATTCTGGAATTTTCTTTCCTCCGAAAAGTAGTAATACAACAAGAACTACTACAACTATTTGCATGGGGCCAAAGGCTAAAAAAGGGACTAAACTGATCATAATCAATAATTTTATCTCTGACAAAAGTACTAAAAAAGTTCTAAGATTGTATTTTTCCCTCGCAAATCGTGATACTAAATGTATCTTTGTGGTGTATGGCTAAGAAAGCAGTAAAAAAGGAGCGCTCCGAAAATAAATGGCG
>JBMYYR010000131.1:0-543 GCA_049609625.1 Flavobacteriales bacterium
TGTTTCTATGCCATTGCTTGCATCTTCTGCTTTAGCAACGCTTTCTTCTATTTTAATTGCTGTAGAATTATATTTGTTTTTATTGTATAAATAAACGATTGTTGCAATAAAAACAAGAAATACTCCTAAAAACATTCCTAAAAGTAAAGGTTTCCAATTTTTCATTTTTATAAAATATTTCTATTAAAAAACTAAACTTATGCTTTTAATTTAAACGTTATTTATATGCTTTCGTTGATATTTCTTTTCCTAAATTATAAGAAACTTCTTTTTTTAGTTTTCCTGCCAGATTATAATGTTTCCAAACGCCATTTTTTTCGTTGTTTTTGAACATTCCTTCTGCCGAAACTTTATTTGCTTTATTATATTCTTTAGCAATACCGTTTTTTACATTATCTGCAAATGTTGTTTCGTAAAGTAAATGTCCATCTCTGCTGTCGTATCTTTTCCAAATGCCATTTTTATAATCACTTTTAAAATTTCCTTCTTCAATTTTAATGCCTTTATCATTGTAAGATTCGTACAAACCATTCTTTTTTCCAC
>JBMYYR010000132.1:0-522 GCA_049609625.1 Flavobacteriales bacterium
TGTAGAGGCAGCCATGGGCTTATCTATAGCTGGCATGAAAGCAGTTGTAGAAATGCAATTTGCAGATTTCGTGAGTACGGGTTTTAATCCCATTGTTAATTATTTAGCTAAATCTCATTTTAGATGGGGTGAAAAAGCAGATGTGGTTATTAGAATGCCATGTGGGGCAGGAGTGGGAGCAGGACCTTTTCACTCTCAAACCAATGAGGCTTGGTTTACCAAGACGCCAGGACTAAAAGTGGTATATCCGGCCTTTCCAAGAGACGCTAAGGGTCTTTTGCTGTCTGCCATAGAAGACCCTAATCCCGTTATGTTTTTTGAGCACAAAGCATTGTATAGGTCTTTAAGTCAGGAGGTACCCGATTCCTATTACACACTCCCGATTGGAAAGGCCTCCCTGATAAAAGAGGGCACAGATCTAACAGTGGTGAGTTATGGAGCAGGAGTGCATTGGGCTATTGAAATATTAGACAAGCACCCACAAATTTTGGCAGATCTCATAGACCTTAGGAGCTTGCAACC
>JBMYYR010000133.1:0-520 GCA_049609625.1 Flavobacteriales bacterium
AGACCGTTAAGAAAAAATGGAAAGAGCATACGCCTGCCTTATTAACTGAACTAAAGGCAAAACTTGAAGGTATTTCTGACTTTACAGCAGATAATATTGGTATTACTTTTAAGGCATTCTTAGAAGAGAAAGAATTAGGATTTGGAGCTGTAATGCCAAACTTTAGAGTTGCTGTTTCTGGAAAAGGAGCAGGACCTAGCATGAATGATATTTGTGCAATTTTAGGTAAAGAAGAGGTTTTAAATAGACTTCAAACGGCTTTAGATACCATTAAGAAATAGTAAAATCTATTTTCTAAAACCCATAAAAAGGTTGTTCAATAATTTTGGACAACCTTTTTTATTTTTAAGACTCTGATTTTGTTTATAAAATAAACTAAAATCAATATTATGTTAAGAAAATACAATACGTCGTTAGGAAATAACAAATGGTAACCAAAATTTCCTATTTTTGGTGGCATTTAATAAAAAAGGAAAATGGAACAAATTAGTGTATTCGATATGTTGAAAATTGGTGTGGG
>JBMYYR010000134.1:0-518 GCA_049609625.1 Flavobacteriales bacterium
TTTAATAGCTGATTTACCAGAAGATGTTAAGGCTAAAATACCATCCGCATTTAAATCATCTGCAAGTTTTGTAACTGTTGATTGGATAACATCAAACTCATCTAAATAATCAAATTTTAATTGCTTATCATAGTTATAAATTTCTTCTGTTTTAGAAATAATATTACTCATTGTATCAACAACATTTACAGGATCTTTTTCAAAATTAAAAAATAATTTATTTTTAAAACGATATGAAACACCAAAAAATGGTGAAGCTTTAGGGCCTGAAAAGTATGAATCAGGATTGAAGCTACCTCCAAGGCCGGTAATTTCTGATGGTCTATTATTAAATCTATCTGAGATGTAGCTGAAAGGGTTTTTAAAATTATAATCACCACTTAACTGACCCCAGCCAAGCCCAAAATGAAAATCAACATTTTTGACTCCATAGCTTGAAACTATATATTCTGAACTATAAAAACCAGTTCCAGCAAAATCATTAAGTCCTATAGCAACTGCAGGAAAATAGCCTTCTT
>JBMYYR010000135.1:0-515 GCA_049609625.1 Flavobacteriales bacterium
TACGTAACGCTCATAATAGATAATCATATCTAATTTCTTAGAAGGTAATCCTAAAAGGTATCCTATTTTGTTAGGTAAAGAACGGAAGTACCAGATATGAGCCACAGGAACCACTAAATTAATGTGTCCTACACGGTCTCTACGAACCTTCTTCTCTGTTACTTCTACCCCACAACGATCACAAACAATTCCGCGATAACGGATTCTTTTGTATTTACCACAAGCACATTCGTAATCTTTTACTGGGCCAAAAATACGCTCACAGAAAAGACCGTCTCTCTCTGGTTTGTGGGTTCTATAGTTAATTGTTTCTGGTTTTAAAACTTCCCCTCTAGAGGCACCCAGAATTGATTCTGGAGATGCCAATCCAATGGAAATTTTATCAAACCTTTTAACCGTGTTATTATCTTTTTGTCTAGCCATAACAATATGGTGCTACTAATTAAAATGTATATTATCTATAATCCTCAAGACCGAATCTTGTTACTCTTCCAATCTAATGTCTAAACCTAAAC